>JARGPD010000075.1:17022-20900 GCA_029212845.1 Planctomycetota bacterium | reverse complement strand
CAGTCATCGAGAAGATGTTCGTGTTGACTCTGAGGCTCATGGTTGGTTCCCGTGGATATGAGTTCTCTTGGGTGAGGTGGGAGGGCGAGCTGTCCGGCTCACGTCTCCCGTGTCCAGAGGCGTTGTCGGTGAAGCCCCAGGTCGCTGAAGTCGGAATCAGATTTTTGTGGAGGTTCCAAGCCCAGGCCGGGGCGATGCTGTCGGGTCCCACGGGAGAGCCTTCCTTCTCATGAATTGCGAACCAGCCAGCGTGGTCGCCGCGCCCGTCACGCGACGCCTCGAGTCCGAGGTCCTGCGCCTCGCCTCGACCCCGCGCTCGACCGTCTCGATCGTCGGGGAGCTCGGTGTCGGCAAGCAGGCCTGGGCCCGGCGGCTGCACGCGGAGTCCGCCCGCAGAGCAGGACCCTTCGTGGTCGCCGAGCCCGGGGTCGCCCTCTCGGAGCAGCTCTTCGCCGCGGCCGAGGGCGGGACCCTCTACCTGCGCGAGGTCGCGACCCTCGACGCCAGCGAGCAGGCCATGCTGGTCGAGCTCCTGACCCACCGCGCCGGGCCGACCACCGAGGAGCAGCCCGGCGGCCTGCGCCTGGTCGCCGCCTCCCGGCGCGCGCCCGAGCAGCTCGGCCTGCGCGAGGACCTCGACTACCGGCTCAACGTCCTGGTGCTCGAAGTGCCGCCCCTGCGGGAGCGCCCCGAGGAGCTGCTGCCCCTCGCCCGGCACCTCTTGGCCCGGGCGGCTCGGGAGCTCGGGCTGCCCCTGCCCGCACTGGGCGAAGCGGCCGAGGCCTCCCTGCTGGCCCGCACCTGGCCCGGGAACCTGCACGAGCTCGCCCTCGAGCTGCGCGCGGGGCTGCTAGCCAGGCAGCTCGCCGGGGACGAGGGGGGCGCTGCAGGGGCTTCAGGAAGACCCCTGGGGCCGCTAGGCGCGCTTTGCGGTCCAAATGGAATGCAAATGGAGACCCATAGCGCCCCGAGGGCCCCCTCCGGCGGGGATCTCTCGCTCGAGACCCTCGAGGAGCAGGCCATCCGGGCCGCCCTCGCCGAGAGCGGGGGCAACCGGAGCCTGGCCGCCCGACGGCTCGGGATCCACCGCACCACCCTGTACCACAAGCTGCGTCGGTACGGGATGGGCTAGGCGCTCCCCGGCCGCCGGGGCCACCTGGCAGCCAGACCGCCTCCCACCGGGTCCGCGCGGGCTCCAAGGTCGTCCTCGGGGGTGCCTGGGGGCTTCCTGCCCGGACTCGACCGCCTGGGCCCTGCCCGAGGACCGCGGCCAAGGGCGGGCCATGCCCGCGACGTCTGGGCCCATGGAACCGTGCCATGGCGCCAGGGCTGGGAGCCCCTGGTGGCGCCTGACCCTCGGCTGGGACGCGCGTCCCAGCACCTGGAAAACATTGCCACTTCTGGCCGTCGGACCCCTCAAGCATTTCCGACCCCCTGTCGAAGTAGGCGCCAGACAGGGTCATCGCTTCCCCGCGACCCGCACGCGTTCAGGCCTCCCCACTCCCCTCCTGATGAACACCCCAGAGACCACCCCGGGCACCCCCGCCGCCTCCTCCAGCAACTCGGCATCGGTGTCCCCCCAGCTCGGCAAGGCGATGCGGCAGGGTCTCGTCCGCCCGGTCGATGACCTGCGCTCCTCGATGCGGACGCTCGAGCGACGCTTCGAGTCGGGTGACCCCCGCGGCCAGGAGCTCGGCAGGGCCCTCGCCCAGGTCGAGCAGCTCGGTCGCAGCGTGCAGGAGCTGCTCGACTTCGCCTACCTCCCCAAGGTCCAAGTGCTCGACTGCACGATCGACGAGATCCTGTACTCAGCGCGCTTCCTGATCCCTCGCCCCCTATGGAGTCGCCTCTTGGTGGCGCGCGAGAAGAACATGGCGAGCCTCCGGGTGGACGGACCCGTGCTCGCCCGCTCGATCGCCCGGCTGGTGGAGGGTGCCGCGCCCCACGCGACCGAGGGCGTGCTGCTCAACGTCTACGGCAGCAGAGGCGCGACGGTCTTCACGATCACCTTCCGCGGGCGCGCCGACTCCTTTGGCGACGCGATGGGCCTCGGCCACACGATCGCCTCGCGCGACCTGTCCGTGATCGGTTGCCCGATGACCGACTCCACGTCGAGCGCGGGCGACACCTCGATCTGCATCCGCGTGCCCGTGGCGGACACTGCGGCCGAGGGGTGTGCCGCATGAAGCACGCCACGATCCTCTTCGTCGCCACCCAAGGCGAGCTCAGCCGCGTTGATCCCCTCGCGGCAGCCCTGCGCCGCGAAGGCCGTCGGGTCACCCTGACCCTCGACGTCGACGACGCCCTCGGCCTGCCGACGCCCGACGTCCTGATCGTCACCGCAGCCGCTGGCGTCGAGCTCTTCGCCGCCTTCGACCTGCCGGTCGGCGCCCCCAAGCGCATCGCCCTGTGCGAGACCGAGTCCTTCGACACGGCGGTCGCCGCCATGCGCGCCGGCGCCGACGAGCTGCTCGTCCTGCCCACCGCGAGCGAGCTGACCGCGGCCTGCACCCCGCGCCACCCCGCCACCCTGCGGGTCCACACCGAGCGCAGCTACGACGAGAGCTACCTCGTCGGCCCGGACATCCCCGGCGGCACCCACCGCCCGGTGCTGGACCTCCTGGCCTTCTGCACCCGCCTCGGCCACGAGCGCGCCCTGCGCTTCCGCGTCGCCACCGCCCTGTCCCTGGCCGTCGACGGCGTCGCCCACAACGCCTACCCGGCCACCGAAGGCTCCCTCGAGGTCAGCGTCCGCATCGCGGACTCGCGCCTCGCCCTGAGCCTCGTCGACCGCGGCGCCGGCTACGACGCCGCGGGCCTCGACCAGCTGCGCTCGCTCACCGAGCGCCTCGACCTCGCCTCCGGTCCCGAGGGCACGACCCTCTCGATGGAGTTCGAGCTCGCGCCCCTGCGCTTCGAGGAGCAGCCGCCCGAGCTCGACGAGCTCGACTACCTGGACCCCAGCGCTTGCCGCGAGCTGACCGAGCTCGTTCGCGCCGGTGACCTCGACCTGCCAGGGGCCGTGGCCCCGACCCTCGGTCGCCTCCTGGACGCCGGACGCCTGGCCTCCGACCCGCTCACCTGCCTCAGCGCCTGAGTCGCGCGGACCTGACCATGACTGATCAAGACGACCTGTTCGAGTTCGAGGACTTCGAGGACTCCGACCTCGACCTCGACCTGGACGAGCTGTTCGGGGACCTCGAGACCCTGGCGATCGACGTCACCAGCCCAGGCCTCCCGGCGTCGGCTGCGGCGCAGCCCGTCGCCGAGCCGCCCGCCGGGGGTCCCGCGCCCGTCGCCGCTCAGGACCCCGCGCCCGCTGCCCAGGCCCAGCCCGCAGTCCAGCCCGCAGTCCAGCCCGCAGTCCAGCCCGCAGTCCAGCCTGCCGCCCAGCCTGCCGCCCAGCCCAGTGCCGCCCAGCCCGGTGTCCAGCACGTCACCCACCAGCCGGTCGTCGCCGAGCAGGTCGCCGGCCTCGCCGCCGACCCCAGCCTCCTGCAGCCCAAGGCCGCTCGCCGCGGGCGCTCGACCAAGACCAGCCTGGCCCTCGGCGCCGCCGCCGTGGTGACCCTGGCCAACCTCGCCGCGATGGCGATCCCGCACCTCGCCTCCGGCGCGACCGACCAGCAGCGCCAGGAGCCGACCGACGAGTCCACGCCCATCGTCGCCAGCCACGAGCCGAGCGACGCCGAGCGCGCCCTGCTCGATCGCGTCGATCAGCTCGAGCGCCAGCTGCGGGGGCTCGACTCGCCGAGCGCCGGCATCACCGCCAGCCGCGGGGAGTACAACTGGGTCATCGACGAGGCCCGCGCGATGCTCGAGCGCGGCGCCCTGCTCGCCGCGCGAAGTGATCTCAAGCACGATGCCGCCTGAGGCCG
>JARGPD010000075.1:0-17012 GCA_029212845.1 Planctomycetota bacterium | reverse complement strand
GGGATGAGGGCGCGCGGCGACCGGCGGCCCGCGCGCAAGCGGCTCGACTCGCTGCTGGCGATCATCGACCGCCTGCCCACCCACGAGCGCGACCTCAACGAGGCCGCCGCCAGCTACCTGCTGGCCGACACCTACAAGCTCGAGGCCCAGGTCTCGATTCAGGAGGCTGGCCAGTGAAGCGCCCCATCGCCCTCGCCCTCGTCGTCACCAGCACCCTCGGCCTGGCCTTCGCCGCCCCCCAGGAGCGCGAGGCCATCCAGGTCGAGAGCCGCAGCCTCGACGGCGAGCTGCTGCTCTCCGTGCGCGCCAACGACAAGCCCCTCGACAACATCATCGAGGCGCTCGCCGATGAGGCCGGCATGCGCGTCTCGGGCTTCGACGGTCGCCGCCAGCGGCTGATCACCGTCGACCTGTACGAGCGTCCGCTCGACATGGTGCTCGAGTTCACGCTCGGGTCGGTCGGCCTCGACTTCACGCTCGAGGGCAACCACATCACGATCAGCGGCCACGACGCGACGGACCGCGACGCCCTCCTGCGCGCCGCCTCGCGCGGCTACCAGCGCGCGCTGAACACCTTCCCGTCCGCCGAGGCCGCGCCCGCAGCGCACCTCTCCCAGGCCTGGATCGCCGAGCAGAACGGCGACCTCGGCTCGGCGATCGCCATGTACCAGATGATCCCGAGCACCTACCCCGGCTACCCGGAGCTGGCCGCCGCCGAGTTCCACAGCGCGCGCCTCTACGAGGAGCTCGGCAACTGGCGCGACGCGATCCAGCACTACGACCGCCTGGCCGAGCTCAAGATCGACCACGACTTCCACGCCGCCCAGCGCCTCGGGCGCGCCCGCTGCACGATCGAGCTCGGCGACCCCAAGGCCGCCATCTTCCAGCTCCAGAACCTGGACCTGCACTCGCCGGCGCTCGACGACGACGAGGCCGCCCAGCGCATCCTCGTCCGCGCCCGCGCCAACAACGCGCGCCGCGACTACCAAGCCGCGCTCGCCGACCTCGACCAGATCGACCAGCTGCAGTCCTACCTCGTCCGGAGCGCCGACTACCAGCGCAACACGGCGATCGCCCTCGAGGGTCTCGAGCTGTTCGGCCCCGCCGCCCGCGCGTGGCTGGCCTACGCCGAGCGAGCCCTCGGCAACGACCGGCTGACCGCCGTCGAGCTCGCCGTCGAGCTGTTCCTCGATGCCAACGACGAGAGCGCCGCACTGTATGCGATCCGCTTCGGCGAGACCCTCGGTGGGTCCCCCAAGCTGACGGCCCTCAGCGGGGTCATCGACGAGCGCCTCGGCCTCGTCCGCGTGCAGCCCACGAAGCCGACCTCCGAGAAGGGTCCCGCCGAGCGCCTCGAGCGCGCCCGCGCAGCCTGGCAGGCCGGCGACCTCTCCGCCACCTACTCGGCCCTCGGGCCGGTGATGAACGACTCCCGCGGCCTGATCGAGGTCGACCGCGCCGAGGTGCTGTGCCTGTGGGCGCGCTGTCTCGACCGCCTCGAAGGCCTGGACGCGGCCATCGACGTGCTGCGCACCAACCGCCCCCAGCTCACCTCCCTCGAGAACCGCATGCGACTCGACGTCGTCGCCGCGGACCTCTATGAAGCCCACGGCCGCTTCGACGAAGCCGTCGACGCCTACGGAGGCACCTACCGATGATGAAGCACACTGGAAGCCTGACCCTGGGTCTGGGCCTGATGTTCGGCCTGCCGGCCTTCACCCTCGGCGGCGGCCTGCCCGACTCGGTGTCGTCCGCCCTCGGCGACACGATGCGCGCCCTCGAAGTCCTCAAGGACCTCGAGCGTGAGCTGAACCAAGGCGTCCAAGCGCCGGCCGGGACGATCGAGCGCATCACCGACGCGCCCATCGCGACCCCCGTCGAGCGCGAGGAGCGCCTGGTCGTGCTGCGCGACGAGGTCTCCATGCTCCAGGGCCAGGTCGACGCCAAGCGTCTGCGCGAGGGCACCCTCGGCACCGGGACCCTGCCCATGGGCACCTGGAACACCGGGGACACCGGGAACGAGCCGTCCCAGGCGCCCATCATCGGCCTGCCAGCAACCACCGGCATCGACACCCGCGGCGTCACCACCGGCCTCTCCGAGACCTTCATCCGCGCCCTCGGCTCGGGCGAGTACGGACCCGCGTTCGGCCAGCCCATGGCCCAAAAGACCCCCGGCTCCAAGCCCAAGGGCGCGACCGCCGAGGGCTCCCAGCCGGCCTCCGCCAGCGGCACCAAGGCCAAGGACGAGGGCAGCTCTGCCAAGGCCGAGACGACCAACGCCACGCCGGCCCGCTCACCCGAGGGCAAGGGCTACAGCGCCAACCACATGCGCCAGGCCAAGGCCTGCTTCCGCGCCGCCCGCTACCAGCAAGGCATCGACATCCTGACCACCCTGGAGAGCAGCGCCGAGGTCGACTACTGGCATGCGCGCTGCCTCGAGAAGCTCGGCCTGATCGACGAAGCCGTGGCGCTCTACCAAGTCGTCGAGGTCGCCGACGACGCCGGCATCCTGGCCAGCTCGGCCAAGCGGGACCGCGAGTTCGCCGAGTGGCGCCGCGAGTTCGAGCGCAAGTCCGGCATCCGCAGCGCGGACAAGGAGGGCTCCCAGTGAGCACCGACCTGACCACGCCGGACTCCGTCGAGTCCGCCATGCGCAGCTTCTCGGAGATCTCCGCGAACCTGCTCGCCAGCTACAACAGCCTCGAGGCGCGCGCCGCGCACGTCGAGGAGAAGCTGGCCGTGACCAACCGCGCCCTCGAGGCCAAGGTCGCCGAGCTCGACGCCGTGCTGGCCTCGCTGCCGGTGGGCGTGATCGTCCGCGACGCCGCCGGCCGCGTGACCCGCGTCAACGACAGCCTGGCCGACACGCTCAGGCTCGCCGCCGGGTCCCTGCTGGGCTGCACCGAGATCGACCTGCTCGATAGGGTCGAGGCCTCCGAGGACGGCCACGTCGTGACCCCCGACGGTCGCGCCCTGGTGCTCGACATCAAGCGCTCGGTCGTGCGTGGCGCCACCGGCCGCGAGCTCGGCACCGTCGAGATCGTTGACGAGCGCACCGAGCTGGTCGCCCTGACCGAGCGCGTGCACGCCATGGACAAGGTCGCGGCCCTCGGCACCATGGCCGGCGGCATCGCCCACGAGATCCGCAACCCGCTCAACGCCGTCGCCGGCTTCGCCCAGCTCCTGAAGGAGCGCGTGCGCAGCAACGCGAGCATCGACGACCCCAAGATCATCCGCTTCAGCGAGGCCATCGCCGAGGGCGCCGCCGAGGCCGACGCGATCATCTCCAGCCTGATGACCATCTCGACGCCCGAGCGCCTCGACCGCGACCGCGTCGACGTCGCGCACCTGTTCAACGAGGCCGTCGAGGCCGCGATCGACTCCAACGAGGGCCTGTTCGATCCCACCGGGCCGCGGCCGGTCGTCCACGTCCACGCCGACTGCCCGACGCTCATCGGCGACCGCATCAAGCTCCGCCAGGCCCTGCGCAACCTGATCTCCAACGCCATGCAGTGCGCCCCCGGGGGCGACCTCCTGGTGCAGGCGACCGTCCAGGACGGCGAGCTGGTCCTGGCCGTCGACGACGCCGGCCCCGGCATCCCACCCGAGCTGCGCCGCCGCATCCTCGACCCCTTCTTCACGACCCGCGCCGAAGGCACGGGCCTGGGGCTCGCCCTCGCGAACACCATCGCCGAGCTGCACGGCGGCCGCCTCGAGATCCAACCGTCCCCTAGCGAACTGGGCGGTGCCCGGGTCGCGATCCTCCTCCCCTCCTCCCTCGTCAGCTGATCCATGTCGATCCAACGTGTACTCGTCGTCGACGACGACAACCTCTCCCGTGAGTTCCTCGCCGAAGCGGCGGGAAGCCTGGGCCTGAAGGTCGATACCGCCATCGATGGCCGCCAAGCCCTCGAGCAGCTCAGCGCCAGGGACTACGACCTGGTCCTGACCGACCTGCGCATGCCCGGCATGGATGGCATCGAGCTGGTGCAGGCCATGAAGCTGCGCCACAGCGAGGTGCCCGCGGTGATCGTCACCGCCCACGGCACGATCGAGGCGACGGTCCAGGCCATGCGCCTCGGCGCCCGCGACTTCCTCGTCAAGCCGGTCAGCCCCGACTCGGTGCGGCTCGTGGTCGAGCGCATCACTCACCAGGGCAAGCTCGAGCGCGAGAACGCCTACCTGCGCGAGGAGGCCGGCGTCGCCGACACGCCGCGCATCATCGCCCGCAGCCGCGAGATGCTCGAGACCCTGTCCTCGGCCCAGCGCATCGCGCGCTCCGACGGCACCGTGCTGGTCACCGGCGAGAGCGGCACCGGCAAGGAGTGCGTCGCAGCCTATGTCCACCACCAGAGCGAGCGCCGCAACGCGCCGTTCATCCGGGTCAACTGCGCGGCCCTGTCCGAGCAGCTGCTGGAGTCCGAGCTCTTCGGCCACGAGCGTGGCGCCTTCACCGGCGCCGTCAAGCGCCGCGAGGGCCGCTTCGAGCTGGCCGACGGGGGCACCCTGCTGCTGGACGAGATCGGGGAGATCTCGCCCGCGCTGCAGGCCAAGCTGCTGCGCGTCCTGCAGGAGGGCGAGTTCGAGCGCGTCGGCGGCAACCACACCCTCCAGGTGAACGTGCGCGTCGTCGCGACGACCAACCGCGACCTCGCCGAGGAGGTCGGCAAGGGCAACTTCCGCGAGGACCTCTACTACCGCCTGCACGTCCTGCCCCTGCACCTCGCCCCCCTGCGCGAGCGCGGCGAGGACATCGTGCCGCTGGCCGAGCACTTCGCCACGCGCTACGCCGAGGCCAGCGGTCGCCCCGCCCCGAGCTTCGATCGCGAGGCCCGCGAGCAGCTGATGAGCTGGGAGTGGCGCGGCAACGTCCGCGAGCTCGAGAACGTCGTGCAGCGCGCCGTCGTGCTGCTCTCCGGCGACACGATCCACAGCTCGGACCTGGTCTTCGGGCCCACCCCGGGCGTCGACCGCGACCGCACGACCGTCGTCGGCGGGGAGCTGTTGCCCGGCCAGCTGCGCGACGTGCTCGCCAACCGCAAGGTGTCCGACATCGAGCGCGAGGCCATCCTCGGCACGCTCGACTCGACCCGCGGCAATAAGACCGAAGCCGCCAGGCGCCTAGGCGTCACCGCGCGGACCCTCTCCAACAAGATCAAGCTCTGGCGTCAGCTCGGGCTGGTCGCCTGACCCGGCACCCCAAGGACCACGGAGCGAATCATGGACATCGGCGGACCCAACATGGACCTGCTCAGCCGGCTGCTCGACGCGAGCAGCCTGCGCGGGCGTGTGATCCAGGGCAACCTGGCGAACATGAACACGCCCGGGTTCAAGCGCAAGCTGGTCGACTTCGAGCAGCGCCTCAAGGTCGCCCTCGACAAGAACCCCCGCCTTGCCAGCGAGATGACCCCCGAGGTCACCTCCGACATGCTGACCCCCGGCAACCCCGACGGCAACAACGTGAACATGGAGCTCGAGATGAACGCAATGCGAGAGAACCGCCTGACCTACGAGACCTACGCGACGATCCTGCAGTCCCACCTCGGGATGATCGACGCCGCCATCCGGGAGGGTCGCTGATGGCTGGCCTCGACAAGCTCTTCCGCGGCATGCGCAGCTCGTCCCTCGGCCTCTCGGCCGAGCGGGTGCGCATGGACGTCATCGCCCAGAACATCGCTAACGCGAACACCACCAAGACCGAGAGCGGCGGCCCCTACCGGCGCCAGATGGTGCGCTTCGAGCCGATGGTCCAGCGCGCCGCCGACGGCACGATCCAGTCCATGGGCGTGCGCGCCTCCGAGGTGGTCGAGGACTTCACGACACCCATGGAGTCGATCTACGACCCGTCCAACCTCGACGCTGGCGAAGACGGCTACGTGCAGCTCCCCAACGTCAGCGCGACCCGCGAGATGGCCGACCTGATCACCGCGATGCGCGCCTACGAGGCCAACCTCTCGGCCCAAGAGAACTCCACCCAGCTCGCCGAGCGCGCGCTGCAGCTGGCCCGCTGATGCGAGCTGAGACGACCATGGACCACATCCAGACCGAGGTACCGCGATGGTGAACAAGGTAGGTGGAGGCCTCGCCCGCGAGGCGATCATGGCCGCGATGCGGTCCCAGCAGGACGCCGCCCGCAACATGGCCGGCGTCGGCAACCTGACCGGTGGCGTCGGCGGCCCCTCGGCCCCAGGCCTCACGCCCGGGGCTCCTGGCGTCGCCCAGGTGGGCGCGTCCCAGCCCACGGGCTTCGTCGATGCGCTCAAGGACGGCCTCAGTGAGGTCACCCAGCAGGTCCGTGCCACCGAAGGCCTGCCCGAAGCACTGGTCAAAGGAGAGATCGACGAGTTCCACGACGTGGCCCTCGCCTTGAAGCAATCCGACCTTTCCTTCCGATTCGCTCTACAGGTTCGGAACAAATTGATCGATGCCTACCGCGAGGTCATGCGGATGAGCGTGTGAGACCACCTAAATGAACCAACAGCTAGGAAACTTCTTCGACGCCCTGAAAGGGGCCGACGCCGGCACCAAGGTCGTCATCGCGGTCGCTTCGGCGGCCTTGATCGGCACCATGGCCGTCGTCGGGCTGCTGGCCAAGGACGAGCACTTCGTGCCGGTCTTTCCTGCGGTCTCGAACGGCGACATCCCGGCGGTCACCAAGGCCCTCGCGGACGCCGGCATCCGCATGGAGCTGGCCTCGGGGGATGGTGGCAACACGGTCTTCGTTCCCCGCGACCAGGCGGACAACGCCAAGTGGGCGGCCTTCTCGGCCGGCGCCTTCACCTCGACGGAGAAGGGCATCCTCAATGGGGACGCGTCGATCAGCAGCATCTTCGCCGGGGCCGACGAGCGCGAGCAGATGACCCGCGCCAAGGAGATGGAGGAGATCGAGCACATCCTCGAGGCCTCGGACTTCATCGACTTCGCCGAGGGCTACAAGCGCGCGACCACCTCGACTGGCTTCCGCGGGGTGGCCCGCGAGACGGCCTCGATGGTGATCACCACCAAGCACGGCCGCGAGCTGACCAACGGCGAGAAGCAGGCCATCCGGAACATCTTCCAGAGCGCGCTCGGCATGCAGCCGGACGAGTTCTCGATCGTCGACCAGAACGGTCGCATGATCCACGGCGGCGGCGACGACCAGAGCGGCGCCTTCGACGACCGCGTGCTCGAGCTCCAGAACGAGTACAACCAGAGCGAGGAGCAGCGCATCCACCGCTACTTCGACGACATCTACGGGCCGAACCTGGTCAAGGTCATCCTGACCTCGGAGTTCGACACCACCCAGAGCACCGAGGTCGACCGCACGGTCGGTGACCCGGTCAAGGTGACCGGCAAGAACTACACGGTCAAGACGCCCGTCGGCAGCACGGCCAACCCGGACGGGGGTGGCATCGCCGGAGCCTCGGCCAACGTCGCCGATGGCGATGGCTGGGGCACCGAGAACGCGGCCGTCGTCAGCCCGCTCGGCGGAGCGGCCGGCCAGATGGCCGAGACCTCGGAGACCGAGGAGACCTTCGCGGTCCCCTCGACCAGCACGACCACGATCCGCAACCAGCCGATGCTCAAGAAGCTCGGCGTCGCGGTGACCATCGACAAGAGCCTCGAGGATCAGAAGCTGCAGCTCGAGGAGCAGGTCAAGGCGATGGTGCGCTTCGACAGCTCGCGCTCGGACACCTTCTCGTCCAAGGTCGCCACCTTCCACATCCCCGAGGTGACCGAGCCCGCCGAGGGCGAAGGCGCCGCCGGCGCGGCGCCCTCCGGCGGCCTGGGCATGGACGCCCTCCTGGAGCGCGGCGTCGAGATCATCACGGCCCTCGCCTTCATCTTCCTCTTGTTCAAGGGCCTCAAGAGCGCCAAGGGTTCGAGCGTGGCCACCGCCGAGGGCGATCTCCTTGCCGGCGCCAGCGGCGAGGCCGAGCTCTCCGAAGCCGAGATCGACCCCGAGGTGCTCGCCCGGGCCCAGGTCGAGAACCTCGTGACCAACAACCCCGAGCGCGTGGCGCAGATCCTCTCCAACTGGGTGATCGAAGACCGCAGCGCGGTGAAGAGCTGACATGGGCGACAAGCACCTCAAGGGCCCCGACAAGGTCGCGGCCTTCCTGCTCAGCCTTGACGAGGTCCAGGCGACGGCGGTGCTCAAGCACCTGCCCGACCACCTCGTGGGCGAGATCGCCGAGGCGATGACCAAGCTCGACCCCAACGCCGCCAGCGAGGACCGCATCCACTCGCTCTTCCGCGACATCGCCACGCGCACCAACGTGCGCGGACCGGTGCGTCCCCAGCGACCGTCCGAGATGCGCGCCATGCTGGCCGACACCTTCGGCGAAGGCCGCGCCGAGAAGGTCATCCAGGACATCGACACGCGCAACCGGCGCGAGTTCCCCTTCCGCAACGTGGCCAAGTACGCGCCGCCTTCGATCGCCGCTGTCCTGCGCCACGAGGCGCCGGCCGTGGCCGCCGTGGTGCTCGCGCACCTCGAGCCCGCCATGTCGGCCGCCGTGCTCTCCGCCTTCGACGAGGAGCAGTCCATCGAGGTGGTGCGCGGCATGACCAACATGGTCCCGCCCGGCTTCGAGACGCTGCAGGCCATCGCCCAGGACGTCGAGTCCCAGCTCGACGGCGCCATCGCCATCAGCTCGGTCGACACCTCGCGCCAGCTCAAGACCGTGGCCGAGCTGCTCAACTTCTCGGGCGCCGACCTCGAGCAGAGCGTGCTCGCCGGCATCGAGGCCGAGAACGAGGACAAGGCCAAGGAGATCAAGGAGTACATGTTCACCTGGGACGACCTGGCGGGCGTGGAGAAGCGCGCGATGCAGAAGATCCTGGGCAGCGTCAACACCCGCACCCTCTCGATCGCGCTCAAGGCGTCGCTGCCCGACGTCGAGCAGAACATCATGGCCAACCTCTCCAGCCGCGTGCGTGGCATGGTCGCCGAGGAGCGCGAGCTGGCCGGCCCCGTGGCCATGAGCGAGGTCGACCTGATGCGCGCCGAGGTCATGGATGCCGTCCGTGCCCTGATGGAGTCCGGCGAGTTCCGCCCCGCCAAGTCCGGAGAGGACCTTGTCACGTAACCCGATCCTTCTGCCCACGCCCCCCACGGGCATCCGACTCGTCGAGCGCGACCTGTCCGGCTGGTTCCAGGACCAGGTCGCCGACCAGTGCGCTGCGGCGCGCGCCGAGGGCTACGCCGAGGCCATGGCCGGAGCTGCCGGCGCCCTCGAAGAGGCCGCCGCGCGCATCGACGTCGAGCGCGAGGAGGCCGTCAACGCCATCAGCGGCTTCGCCACGCGCTTCGCCTGCGAGGTCGCCAAGCACCTCCTGCGCATCAGCATCCAGGACCAGGCCCACGACATCGAGAGCATGGTCCGCGCGACCCTGGCCGAGGCCGGCGTCGGTCGCGGCAAGTGCGTCGTGCACCTCAATCCCCAGGACGCGGCGACCCTCGCCGCGGTCAAGTTCCGCAGCGGCACCGAGGTCGAGTCCGACCCCAGCGTGCCCCACGGCTCCGTCCAGATCACCACGCCGCGTGGCCTCTTGGTCCGCGACGTCGAGGACTGCATCCGCCACGCTGCGGATCGCATCTACGGCGACATGCGCAACACGGTCACCGCCGCGACCAGCGGCGCGGCCTTCGACTCCAGCGAAGAGCCCGAGGAGCCTGAGGCACCCGGGACCGAAGATGCTTGAGATCACCGAAGCCGCCTTCACCACCGCCGTCGCCGAGACCTGCACCGCGCACTTCCGCGGCGAGGTCGAGCGCGTCTCCGGCATGCTGGTCGAGGCCACCGGGGTGCCAGCTGCCATGGGCGAGCTGTGCCACATCGACCGCGGTCCGCTCGGCGGCATCGCCGCCGAAGTCGTCGGCTTCCGCGGCGTCAACACCCTCCTGATGCCCCACGGCGACCTGACCGGCATCTCCCCGATGCAGGGCGTCACAGCCCTTGGCAAGGTCTTCACCGTCGACGTCGGCGAGCACCTGCTCGGCAAGAGCCTCGACGGCTTCGGCCACCCCCTGCCCGGCTCGCCCAAAGCCACCGGACCCATCCAGGCCTTCACGAGAGACGTGCGCCGCGAGGCCCCGGCCGCCCTCGAGCGCCCGGCCATCGTCACGCCCCTGCAGACCGGCGTGCGCGCCCTCGACGGCCTGAACACCGTCGGCAAGGGCCAGCGCCTCGGGATCTTCGCCGGCTCCGGTGTCGGCAAGTCGACCCTGCTCGGCCAGATCACCCGCGGCACCGACGCGGACGTCACCATCGTCTGCCTCGTCGGCGAGCGTGGTCGCGAGGTGCGCGACTTCCTCGACGAGGTGCTCGACGAACAGAGCCGCAAGACCGCCGTCACCGTCGTCGCCACCTCGGACCGCCCGCCGATCGAGCGCTTCCTCGCGCCCTTCGTCGCCGTCACCATCGCCGAGTACTTCCGCGACCAAGGCCTCGACGTGCTGCTGGTCATGGACTCGGTCACGCGCTTCGCCGCCGCCTCGCGCGAGATCGGCCTGGCCGCCGGCGAGCCCCCGACCGTGCGCGGCTACCCGCCCAGCTTCTTCGCCACCGTGCCCAAGCTCGTCGAGCGCATGGGCACCGCCGCCAAGGGCTCGATCACCGGCCTGATCACGATCCTGCTGGACGCCGACGACCCCAACGACCCCGTCGCCGACACCCTGCGCGGCCTGCTCGACGGCCACGTCTACCTGTCCCGCGACCTGGCCAACAAGGGCCACTTCCCCGCCATCGACGTGCTCTCCAGCCTGTCGCGCCTGATGACCAAGATCGCCACGCCCGAGCACCAGCTGCTTGCCCGGCGCCTGCGCGAGGACCTCGGCGTCTGGCAGGAGGGCCGCGAGCTGGTCGAGATCGGCGCCTACAAGCCCGGCTCGAACCCGCGCCTCGACGGTGCCATCTCGCGCATGCAGGCCATCGAGGCCTTCCTGCGCCAGGAGGTCGAGGACGCCACCCCGATCGAGGTCACCGTCGAGCTGATCGGGCTGATCTACGGTCAGGTGCCGACCGCATGAAGCGCGCCTTTCGCTTCAAGCTAGCTCGCGTGGAGCGCGTGCGCGGCCTGTTCGAGGAGACGGCGCGGGCCGAGTTCTCGACCGCCCTGGCCGCGGTCCACGCCGCCGAGGAGCACCTCGACGCCCTGCGCGCCGAGGTCCTGCGCGGCCGCAGCGCCCTGGCAGCAGCCCAGCTCGCGGGGCACCTCGACGCCCGTGCGCACCTAGCGCGCCACGAGGGCCTCTCCTGCGTGATCGAGGCCGTGGTCACCGCCGAGGCCGAGCGCGCGCGCCTGGCGGCCAACGCCGAGGAGCTGCGCCTCGCCTGGCAGGCACGCCGCGCCGACAAGCTGGCCCTCACGCGCATGTCCGAGCGCCACAAGGAGCGCCACCTGGCCGAGGTCGCCAAGGTCGAGCTCGCCGAGCTCGACGAGATCGCGATCCAGCGAGCTGGGCGGATTTCCCCCTCAAGCCAAGGGCCGGGGACACCCGATAGGCGGTAGTCGGAGCCTGCTCCTCCCTCCCCATGAAGCTCAACAAGGCCATCGAGATCTCAGCCATCACCGTAGGTGGGGTCTCTCTGTTTCTGATGTCCTTCCTCGTGTTCGCGCTGTCCGCCGGCGTGCCCGCCCACGAGGTCGCGCTCGTCGGCAGCCTCTTCCCGGTGCCTGAGGTTGCTGATCCCGACGAGGACCCCGAGCTCGAGGTCGCCAGGCCCAAGCTCCAGCCCAAGTCCCCCGAGCAGGTGCTGCAGGGCATCATCGGGAACCTGCCCAGCCTCTCGGGCCCGTCGCCCTTCGCCGACGGCGAGGTCGAGCGCCTGGTCGCGGAGATCAAGGAGACCAAGCTCAAGCTCGACCGCGAGCTCGAGCAGGTCGACAAGCGTGAGCTCGACGTGGCCCAGCGCGAGGAGACCCTCGACGAGAAGGCCGCCTTGATCCAAGAGCTGATGGCCGAGCTCGACGTGCGCGAGGGCGAGATCCGCCTCCAGCAGGAGGAGCTCGACCGCGACCTGACCGTCGCCAGTGAGGCCGAGGCCGAGCGCTGGAAGAAGCAGGCAGCCGTGTTCAAGAAGGGCGACGCCGCCAAGCTCGCCAAGCGCCTCGAGAACTACCCGGCCGAGGACGCCGCGCGCATCCTCGCCAACCTCGAGGAGGCCCAGCGCAACAAGCTCTTGGCCGAGGTGACCGACGCCAAGTTCACCGAGTTCAACGCGGCCTTCGCCGCCCTGGGCTACTAGGGCCACGCGCTGCTCCGAATCGGCCCGCACGACGGGCCGATTTCGCTTAAGGCTGGTCGTCAGGTGCCGATAAGGACGCAGGAGCTGCCCCCCACGCGGCTCCCGCTCCCGCCCCTTCCGCACCCCTGACCGCGCTCCACGCGGTATCCCCATGGACTTCGCAACGATCGCCGGTGTACTGCTCGCCTTCGGCCTGGTCATCCAGGCCATGGCCTCGGGTGGTGGCCTCGGTGGCTTCATCGACGTGCCCTCGATCGGCATCGTCTTCGGGGGCACCACGGGGGTGCTGCTGATGAACTTCCCCTTCAAGAAGGTCACCGGCGTCTTCAAGGTCTGCATGCAGACCGTCATGTTCAAGCTGAACTCCCCCATCGAGGAGATCGGCCGCATCGTCGAGTACGCCAACCTCGCGCGCCGCGAGGGCCTCCTGGCCCTCGAGGACAAGCTGCAGGCCGTCGACGACGCCTTCTTCTCCAAGGGCATCCAGCTGGTCATCGACGGCTTCCCCGTCGAGACCGTGCGCGACATCATGGAGCTCGAGGCGGACTGGCAGTACCAGCGCCACGCCGCGGGCAAGAAGATCCTCGACGCCGCCGGCGCGATGGCGCCGGCCTTCGGCATGGTGGGTACGCTCGTCGGTCTGGTGAAGATGCTCGCGAACCTGTCGGACCCGTCCCAGATCGGTGGCGGCATGGCCGTCGCGCTGCTCACGACCCTGTACGGCGCCATGGCGGCCAACATGGTCGCCATCCCGCTCGCCGGCAAGCTCGAGGTGCGCGCGAAGGAGGAAGCCCTCCTGCGCGACCTGATGATCGAGGGCATCGTCGCGATCCAGTCCGGCGAGAAGCCGCAGCTGATCAAGGAGAAGCTCAAGAGCTTCCTGCCGCCCAACCAGCGTGAGGCGATCGAGGCCTAGGCCTCCCGCTCCCGAGCACCCGCGATGGCCAAGGACAAGAAGAAGAAGCCCGAGGACGACGGCCCCGAGGTGCCCGAGTGGATCGTCACCTTCTCGGACATGATCTCCCTGCTCGTGACCTTCTTCGTGCTGCTGATGACCTTCTCCAGCCTGGAGGAGGACGACGTCATCCGCGTCAAGGGCGCCATGACCGGCACCGCGGGCTCGCTCGAGTCCGAGATGGGCTCGGACATGGTCAAGCCGCCGGTCGACCTGATCTCGAAGACCGACCCGATCCGCGGCCTCAAGGACCCCCACAGCCGCCCGCCGGAGGAGCTCCCCGACGACGTCGCGGAGTTCGGCGAGGCCAAGCAGGACGACCAAGTCGAGGTCGACCTCGCGCGCGTGGGTGACGGGCTGCAATTCGGCTTCGGGCCCGAGTGCTGCTTCAAGCCGGGCTCGGCCGAGGTGCCCGCCGAGCTCGCGCAGCGCGCGACCGAGCTGGGTGAGGTCTTCTCCCACTACCCCTACACGATCCTGGTCGAGGGCTTCACCGACGACGCCTTCCGGCCCACGCCGACCTATCCCGACGCCGAGTCCCTGGCCCTCGCCCGGGCCGCCGCCGTCGCCGACATCATGGTCGGCACGACCGACCTCGAGCCCCTCAAGGTGACCATCGCGGGCCTCGGTAGCGAGCGGCCCCTCGGCGACAACGCGACCGTCCAAGGGCGCCAGCTCAACCGCCGTGTGGAGCTGCGGGTCACCACCCTCGAGGCCTCGCGCGCGACCTTCATCAACTCCGAGCGCCAGCGCATCGAGGCTGAGAAGCTCGACGCCGCCAGGCTCAAGTTCCCCGGAGCGCGCGACTGATGGGCTCGCCTCCCGAAGAGAAGAAGCAGGGCCCTCCGGCCTACATGGTGTCGTTCGGCGACATGATGACCTTGATCCTGACCTTCTTCATCCTGCTGGTCTCGATGTCCAAGGAGCAGGCCCCCGGTCTGGTCGCGGACGGCGTCGGCTCGTTCATCGTGCAGCTCGAGACCCACGGACTCGACGGCACCCTCAGCGGCGCCGAGAAGCTCGCCATCTTCAACAAGGTGCGCTCGAAGTTCGGCCTGCCGCCCAAGCCCGAGGAGGGCGAGCCGGCGACCTACGACCTGTCCTCCACCAAGGAGCTCCTGCGCACGAAGGCAGCCGAGGCCCTGCGGCCCCACGCCGAGGTCGCCCAGCCCAACCTGGCGGTCTTCGAGCCGGGCTCCGCCGAGCTGCGCTACGAAGCGCGCCGCTACCTGGACCAGCTGGCCTCGACCCTGCGCCCGCGCGAAGGCCAGATCCTGGTGCTCGAGGGCCACGCCGCCGACTCCGGCGGGCTGGACCCGATGGCCGACCGCCAGCTGTCCAACAAACGCGCGCGGGCGGTCCGAATGTACCTCTTGGAAACCCACGATTTTGTCGAAGAGAGGGTCGAAGCCCGAGGCTGGTACCAAGAGACCACGGGCCCTGGCGACCGCGCCACGCGGGCCGTCCACGGGCGCCTCGTGACGATGTTCTCGATCCTCGACTGAACCCACCGCACCCACCATGGCCGACGAAGCAGAAAAGCCCGAAGAGGAGCTCGAGGGCGAGCCCACCGAGAAGAAGAGCAAGAAGGGCATCTTCATGCTCGGAGGCATGCTCGGCCTGGTCGGCGTCGCCTACTTCGGCGCCACCATGGGCACGCCTTCGATCGAGCCGGTGCCCCAGTTCCAGGGTCCCTACGTCGCCCCGCTGACGCCCGAGAAGGGCAACATGCAGGTCAACCTGGCGGACACCGACAAGAACACCTACCTGCTGATGGGCCTGACGGCCGAGTTCGACGCCTACGACGGCAGCTACCTCGAGGGGCAGCTGGCCGACCCGGTCTTCTCCGCCAAGCTGCTCGACCGCATCCTGACCCTCGGCGCCACCGAGACCCGCGAGTCGCTCGCCTCCCAGGACCAGGTCGAGGCCTTCCTGCTGGAGCTGCGCGACGCGATCGACCCGATCTGCTTCCCGGTGCACCTCGGGGATGCGAGCCAGCCCAACGACCCCGACTCCGCCAGCGGCCTGCGCCCCGGCGACTCGCACCTGCTCGGCACCCTGCGCGGGCGCTACCACGACCACAAGCTCGCGATCGACGCGACCAAGCAGACCATGCGCCTCGACGAAGGCGAGGAGGTCGGCTACGCCGGCCATGAGGTCAACCTGCTCGTGGCGAACTCCGAGCAGAACTACATCTACGTCAACGTGACCGAGCTCAAGCCCGACTTCGTCGGCGAGCTGAAGCTGGGCGTCAAGGGTCGCCTGCGCAAGGTCCTCCGCCACTTCTGGGTCCAGCAGTAGGACCTAAGCCCACCGATGTCGTCCCAGCTCGAGCCCGAAGAAGTGCAAGCCATCGCCGACGCGATGGCGGCACCCACGGCGGCGGCCCCCGAGGTCGCCGAGCGGGACTTCCGTATCCCGCGCCGGCTGTCGCTCGTCGTCGTCCGCAAGCTCGAGGAGGCCCTGCGCAACTCCGTGCCCTCGTTCGTGCGCTCGCTCCAGGCGGTCGTCCCGACCGAGATCACCCTCGAGGCCACCTGCGTCCGCGAGATCACCGCGCGCGGTCTGTTCGACAACGTGCCCGAGCCCTTCGTCATCGCCCGCTACCTGACCGGCCGCGCGCCGGGCTGGGCCGTGTGGGAGCCCGAGGCCGCGATCGCCTCCGTCCAGGCCGCCCTCGGCATGCCGACCTCTGCCGACCAAGAGATCGACGTCGGCCGCGAGCTGTCGTTCATCGAGCGCCGCATGATGGCCCGCATCCTCGACGCGCTCCTGCGCCCGATCGCGGACCGCTTCCAGCTGCAGGTCGATGGCCTGACGATCGCCGAGAAGCCCGACGAGATCGGCTCCTGGGAGGACGAGGGGCCCGACGCCGACGCCCACCGCCTGTGCGTCGACCTAGCCCTGACCGCCGCCGGTCGCACCAGCAACCTGACCCTCTACATGCCCGGCTTCCTGCCGGCCGAGGTCGAGCTCGACGAGGAGGAGGAGGCCATCGCGACCCCCTCCCACATGACCGAGGTCCCCGTCGAGGTGCGCGCGCTCTTCGACGCCGTCGAGGTGCCGCTCGCGGACCTGCTCGACATCGAGGTCGGCGACATCCTGCCGCTCGGTCCCGTGCGCTCGGCGCGCGTGACCCTGCTCGTCGACGACGCCCCCATCGCCCACGCCAAGCTGGGCCGCAACTACGAGCGGCTCGCCGTACGCCTGACCGATATGGTCACCCCAGTCGAAATCGACGACCTACCCCAGTAGCTAGCCATGTCCGACACCAACGAAGCCAGCACCGAGTCTGCGATCGAGCCCGAGGCCATCGACATGGCCATCGAAGAGGCGACCGACGCGGTCCAGGCCCAGGTCAACCAGCTCGATCAGCTCGACCCCGACTCCAACACCGACGGCTCCATGGGCCTCGAGAAGCTGCTGCAGGTGGGCGTCGAGGTGACCGTCGAGGTCGGCCGCACGCGCTCGACCTTCAGCCAGCTCATGAAGCTCGGGCCAGGTGCCCTGATCGAGCTCGACCGTGATGCCCATGAGCCCGCCGACGTGCTGGTCAATGGCAAGATCGTCGCCTCCGGTGAGATCGTCACGATCGGGGACCGGTACGGGGTGCGGATTACGAACGTGTTGGCGGACTAGGGGGCGCTCTGTTGCCGCGGGGCAAGCGCCTGCGGCGGGGCGGCTTGGCGCTCTGTTGCCGCGGGGCATGCGCCTGCGGCGGGGGGGTGGCGCTCTGTTGCCGCTGGGCAAGCGCCTGCGGCGGGGCGGGTGGCGCTCTGTTGCCGCGGGGCATGCGCCTGCGGCGGGGGGGTGGCGCTCTGTTG
>JARGPD010000249.1 GCA_029212845.1 Planctomycetota bacterium | reverse complement strand
GCCAAGGCCATCGAGCGGGCCTTCCGTGAGCGCTCGCTGACCTGCCACCCCGACAAGGTGGCGCACCTCGACCGGGAGTTCCAGGAGCTTGCCGAGCGCAAGTTCCGGCGGCTCCAGCGGGCCTACGACCTGTTGAGCCGCTAGAGAAACGGGCGCCGTGGACGACGCGGGCGCGCCGTGCGTTGTGCTTCGGGGCGGTCGCCACCTTGGCGCGGCCCTCGCCTCCTGTTGGAATGCCCGTCCATGAGCGAGCTACCGCCCACACCCGATCACTCTCCGCTGGCGCCCAGCCGCGTTTCTCCGCCGCTGGCGGTGACCGGGCTGCTGATGCTGGCCGTGCTCTTCGTGGCGGCCAACCCATGGTTCGGCATCCGCGAGCGCCTCTGGCCGTGGGAGATGCTCGCCCAGAGCCGCCACTCCCTGCTGATCGAGGCCGTCCTGGCCCTGTGGACCGTGACGGGCTTCTGGTGCCTGGGCATGGCCTTCACCCAGTCCGTCAAGGTGCGCGCCCTCGGTGCCGCCAGCCTGGGGAGTGTCCTCCTCATCGAGGCCACGGGTGGCTTCGGCGGCATGACGGTCGAGGACTTCAACCTCAACAAGATGGTCCCCATGATCCTGCTGGGTGGTGGCCTGCTGGTAGCACGCGATCCGCCCACGCGCGGCCTGGGACGGCTCCTCGCCGGAGGCGGCGCCGCGCTGCTGATCTGGGGCCTGGCCACCGGCTTCCCCGAGGGCAGCACGGATTCGCAGCTGGTCGTGTTCCTCCGGGAACTCGGCCTCGCCCTCAAGGACCCCAGCCATGACTTCGGTCGGCTGAACCACATCTGGTGGGCGATCATCCCCCAGACCCTGATCCTGATCGCCACCGTGGGCGGCCTGCTGGCCCTCGGTGGCCTCACGCAGCGCACCCTCCTGGTGGCGGCCTTCGTCACCCTGCTGCTGGGCGTCTTCTCGCCGGGCATCGCGGGCGCCGTGCTCGATGTGCTTGCCGGTGGCGGCTTCCGGGCCGTCATGGAGCAGTTCAGCGGCGCCATGGTCGGCCATGGCGGCCTGCTGTGGATGCTCGGCGTGTTCACGATCCAGGACCTGGGCAAGGTTCGTGCCCTGGCGGAGGTCGCATGAGCCACGAACAGGCCTACGACGAGCCCTCGGGAGGCGTGAGCCGCTGGCTCGGCTGGCTCACCTCCCCGACGACCTTCTACCTGCTCGCCTTCGTGATGACGACGGGCCTGACGCTGTGCCTGTTCAACCCGACCTGGGGCTCCGAGGCCCTGGCGTGGCCGCATCAGGTCTTCACCGTCGACGGGCACTTCGTGTGGGAGGTCGCCACGGCCAAGGCCGCCACCCTCCTCGGCGCGCTGGCCTGCTTCGTGATCGTCCTGCTCATGCGGCCCGGCCGCAGCCGCGGCGCGATCGCCCTCTTTGGCTGCGGTCTTGCCCTCGTGGCCTTCCAGGTCCCGCCGGAGCACCTGCCGTACTGGATCTTGCCGCTGGCGAGCGCCGCCGTCGGCGGCTGCCTGCTCTGGTCCGGAGAGAGCCGGGCACGGCGCGCGACCCTGCTGGTGGCGTTCCTGGTCCTGGCCGCGAATCTCTTCCTGCCGTGGGACGAGACCCGCATCGGGCGCAAGAACCTCCGCGGTGGCTACCACTCCACCGCCACGGCGCAGATCGATCTGCTCCTCAACCCGCCGGAGGAGTACATGGTCGAGGTCGATGCAGACGACACGACCACGAACACCCCGATCAAGGGCTACGCCCGGATCGTCCTCATGACCGTGCCCCAGACCGTGGGCCTGCTGATGTTCCTGCTGGGGCTTTGCTCCCTGGCGGGCTTCGGCTCGGCCTGGGTTCGCTGGGTCGCGGCCCCCGGCCTCCTCCTCCTGGTCCTCGGACCGGCCTGGGTGCTCTACGACCACGGCACGATGACGGTCCTCAAGAGCGGCCCGGAGCCCTGGCAACTGGGCCTTCAGTACCTCGGCCAGGTCTGGCCCAGCCACGGCTCGGCCTGGGCCCTGCCCCTGGCCGGCGCCATCGCCGAGCTGGTCCGGCCGCAGGACGCCTAGCCCCCGAGGCTCGCGGCCGACGCAGAAAAGCGCGCTTCCTACGAGAATCTCAAGGCCGTTCGCACCCTTGCTAGGCTGGCCGACGTTCAAAGGGTGGAGCGCGCCGCGTGAGCGTGCTGGTTGGACCCACACCCTCGCCGGAGACCCCGCGTGATCGTCCTGCGCCTCAGGATCGGGCAGAGTTCGCATGACATCCGCAGCGCGAGCCCTGCGTTGGTCGTGGGGAGTGATCCCACCGCGGACGTGACCCTCGCCCACCCGGACCTGGCCCCGCGGGCCCTGCGCCTCGTCCGTCAGGACAGCGAGGTCGCGGTCGAGCTGATCGGGACCGACAAGCGCGCCGTCCTGCGCGTGGGCGACGAGATCGAGTTGGCCGGCGTCGGCGTGGCCCTCGTAGGCCTGCTCCCCCTCGCGGCGGCCGACAGCACACCGATCTTCGGCGGCTACGAGGACGCCGCTCCCCCTGCGGGGTCGGCCCCCGGCTCGACGCGCACGTTCGAGCTCTCCGACACGACCACGAGCGGTGCGCCGGCCGAGCCGGTGCCGAAGTCCCCGGCGAGCCTCCCCCCGCGCAACGCACCCAAGACGAATCCGCCTGCGTCCACGCCGGCGGCCTCGCCGCCGGCCGCGTCCGCGAGCCCCGAGCACGCGGCCGAGCCGGGCCGTCGCAGCACGCGCAAGCGCGACCAGCGCCGACGCACGGCGGAGGCCAGCGCGGCTCTCCCGCGTGCGGACAAGCCGAAGCCGCTCACGCCGGCCGAGCGCGCCGCCAACCTCAAGGCCGTGAAGTTCGCCGAGCCGGACTTCCCGACCGAGCTGCTCGCCACCCTGAAGCGCAGCCCCTTCTACGCGTTCTCCATCGCGTTCCATCTCCTCATCCTCTTCATCCTCTCGCTCATCCACACGACCGACGTTCGTCCGCTCCGCGAAGGTCCGGGCGCCATCAAGGCCTCGATGATGGCGGAGGACGACGAGCTCGGCGAAGAGGTGCCCGAGCTCGAGATGGACGGCCTGCCGAAGGAGCCCGAGGATCTACCCGACCTCGCGGAACTCGAGTTCGAGGAGTTGACGCCGCCGGCGGAAGAGAAGCCGGTGCAGCCCAGCCCGCTGCGCATCGACGAAGACGTCCTCGAGGATCCCGACCCGCCGCAGATCGGCATCATGCCGAGCCTGCGCGCGGCCAACCGCCAGGTGCGCCCGCGCAAGCCGAAGATGCCCAAGACCAACGTCAAGAAGACGTTCCCCAAGGGCGCCGCCGGTGCGAGCAACGCGGCGGCGGCGAAGGTCGTGCGCGCCCAGCTCGGACGCGGTCGCTACGGCAGCGGCGTGACGCTCGACGAT
>JARGPD010000074.1 GCA_029212845.1 Planctomycetota bacterium | reverse complement strand
GCCAGGCCTCCGTCGACTCTCGCGCGCGCTAGCCAGCGAGACTCGGTCGGCTGCGCTCAGAGCATGTCCCCCGGCTCACGCCGAGCACGACGACACGGATACGGTGCCAGCGAAGATGCGATTCGGACGGCACGCGGGCGCGCCAAGGCTCAGCGCTTGCGGCGCAGATCGAGCGCGAGGGCGATCGGGCCGACGACGAAGAGCGCGATGATCGCTGGCGCCGGGGCGACCAGCTCGGCCAGGGGCAGCTCGAAGTCATTGGCCAAGCGGAAGACGCACTCGAGGGCGGCGATCGTGACCGCGACCAGCATGCGGCCGCGCTTGGTGCTGACCGTCGTCGGCGGATCGGTCAACATGAACAGGCAGAGCAGCTGGTACATCGGCCCGGTCAGCGGCGCGAGCTCGGCCAGGCCCGGCGTGCCGGCGAGCGCGCTGCGCAGCATCGCGAACAGGGCGAAGGCCCCCGCGTAGCTGAGCGTCACGTGCAGCACCCGGGCGCGCGTGACGACCGCGAGCCCCACGAGCCAGATGATCGAGTTGGCGAACAGGTCGTTGCCGAGCTCGTGGCTCAGCAGCGCGACCTGCGCCGGCGCGATCAGGACCAGCAGGGCCAAGGTGAAGTTGCTGGGGTTCCACAGGTGCCGATCGCGGTAGCGCAGCACGTACTTCGAGCCGATCGCGAGGGCGCCGCCGACCAAGAACGGCCAGCTCAGGCCAGCAGCGGGGCGCAGCAGCAGCGAGAGGCTGGTGCCCGTGATGTAGGCGCTCTGCAGGCGCGGTCGACGACCCAGCAGGAAGAGCGAGAGCAGCAGCTCGACGGCGACGCAGATGCCCAGCGTCATGGCCAGCTTCTCGAAGCCGCCCATCATGCCGTAGCGCCACTCACCCACCACCAGGATCAGCGTGATCAGGATCGTGATCAGGGTCTTGGGCCCGGGCACGCGCAGGAGCGCGGGCCGGGGCGCGGTCGCGGTCTCGCTCATCGCGGCTCCTCGATCACGTGGCGGCTGTTGGGCTCGAGCGCCTCGATGGTCTGCTCTTCGCCCGAGGGCCAGCGCACGGTGACGCGCGCGGGCCCTGGGTCGGTGCCGAGGCCGAAGTGGACGACCGGCCCGTTCTGGGCCGAGAAGCCCGAGGCCGCGGTGTGCACGCGCAGCTGCTTGCGCCCAGCGTGCTCGAGCTGCACCTCGGCGCCGTAGCCGTTGGTGCCACTGGCGTGGCCCTCGAGCCGCACCTCCAGCCAGCCGGCGTCGGAGCGGGTCGCATTCCGATAGTAGAGCAGCGGCCCGTTCTGGTTGGCGACGACCACGTCGAGCAGCCCATCACCGGACAGGTCCGCGAGCACCACCGCGCGGCCGTCGAAGCGGTCGTCGATGCCGACCGACTCGCCCACCTCGCGAAAGGCGGCGCCCTTGCGCTGGCGGTTGAGCAGCACGTGGGTGCGCTCGTAGCCGGAGAGTGAGCGGTCCTCGATCGCAGGCCACTGGGCCGCGTCGGCGACGATGTCCCCGGTCGCCAAGCCGATCTTCGACATCTGGTACCAGTAGTCGCGCTCCTCGCTGGCCGAGATGAAGCCGTTGACCACCACCAGGTCCTGCCAGGCGTCGTTGTCCAGGTCGCCGAACTGCGCGCCCCAGGCCCAGCCGCAGTCCGCCGCGACCTGGTCATCGAGCTGCAGCATGCGACCCGACTTGTCGAGGTGGTTGACGCGCAGGTTGTTGCCCTGGAACAGGTAGCCGCGCTTGGAGATGTTCGTCACGTACACGGCCATGCGCTCGCCGTCCCAGAGGTCGCCGAGCGAGGCGCTCATGCCGCTCTTGGACTCGCCCTCGAGCCCGATCCCCTCGGCTAGCTCGAGCCGCTCACCGGCCCGGTTCAAGAACAGCTCCTCGTTGCCGTAGTCGTTGGCCACGTACAGGTCCTGCCAGCCGTCGCCGTCGAAGTCGGCCGCCACGCTGGCGTAGGTCCAGCGCGTGCCGGTCAAGCCGACGAGGTCCGAGATGTCCTCGAAGGTCCCATCCCCGAGGCCGCGGTAGAGCAGGTTGCGCCCGCCGTTGTACGAGAACTCGAAGCTGTCCTGCATGATCCGAGTCGTCCCCAGGTCCCAGAGGTCGTGCTCCTCGGCGAAGTAGCCGGTGACGAACAGGTCCAGCACCCCGTCCCGGTCGAAGTCGAACCAGTTGGCCGCACTCGAGTTGATCCAGCGCTCGAGCCCCGATCCGACCGTCACGTCGCGGAAGGTGCCGTCGCCGCCGTTCCGAAAGAGCTGTCCCTGGCCCCACTTGTAGACGAACACGTCATCGAGGCCGTCGTTGTCGAAGTCGCCCCAGACCGAGCCCATCGAAGCGCCCGTGCCCGCGCGGTTCAGGTCCGCGAGGCCGGCGGCCGCGGCCACGTCCTCGAAGGTCCCGTCCCCGCGGTTGCAGAGGAGCGCGTTCTGTCCGCCGGCCGCGCTGGTCACCGCGTAGAGGTCGAGCCAGCCATCGCCGTCGAAGTCGCAGACCGACACGGCCGCACCGGTGGCGGTGATCTGGGCCGCGATGGCGTCGACCTTGGGGTCCACCCGCGTCGGCCGGTGGACGAAGTCGATGCCGGCGACGGCGGCGACCTCCTCGAAGCGCAGGCCGCCGGGGGCGGGCTCCGTCGGGGCGCCACTCAAGCCGCCCTGGCCACGGACCCAGGCGTAGCCCACGAGGCCCAGGAAGCCGATCGTGACGAGCGCCTTGCGCGCTGGAGAGGGGTTGGGGGAGCCCATGGCGGCAAGCCTACCCGACGGGGCCCCGCCTGGAACCCCTGGGGCCGCTCCTCGGCTCCTGGCGCTGGGGCACGGACCCGTTCCAATTAATGAAGGTAGCTCGTCGGCATGACCGTGGAAGGGGCTCTCCATTCCGGCAGCCCCCGGGCCCTCGAAGCTCGCCCGAAGGGCCACGAGCCCAACGGCCAAGGCGCGACGCCCTGGGCGCGATCGAGGCGTGCTCCCCCCGAGTTGCCTCGCGCTCGCCCAGCCGTGGCGCTCGAGGCTTGGGCGCTCAGCGGCCAAGCCAGGTCGATCTGCCACGCGAGCGGGACTCGCACCCCGTCCCCCGCCCCGTGCCTAGGGTCCAGCCCCCACCGAAGCCCGAAGCGCAGGCGCCACCGCGCCACACCAACGCGGGACGCCACCCGCAGCCTGTCGTATGCTGTCCCGCGCCCCCTGCCCCCCTCCACCCAGGTCCCCCCGACAGGGAACGTCCCATGTCCGATCGCGGTCCGGCCCCTCGCCCTATCAGCCCGCTTCCCCACGTCGCCGCCGTCGCACTCGCCGGTCTCGCCGCCCTCGCGGGCTGCGGGGAGGTGCCCGAGCCAGCGACCCAGCCGGGTGCTGGAGCGACCGCGACGCTCGACTCCACCGAGCTGCGCTCGCGCCGCGACCTGGCCGCCGCGCTGTTCGGCGAGGACCGCTTCGCCGAGGCTTTGGACGAGCTCGCCCCGCTGCTCGCGGGTGAGGCGCCCCGGCCCGCCGACCTGTGCCGCGCCGGCGTCCTCTTGCTCGCCCTGAAGCGGCCGGACGAGGCACGCGCCCACTTCGAGCGCGCCCTCGCCGCCGAGCCCGACTCGCCGGTCGCGCTCTTCAACCTGGGCGGCCTGGCTGCGACGGAGTACGACTACGAGGCCGCGCTTGCCAGCTTCGAGCGCGCCCACGACCTGGCACCCGAAGACCTGCCGACGGAGCTGGCCCTGGCCAACACGCTGGTCGAGCTCGAGCGCTTCGACGAGGCCGACGCCCACTATGCGGCCCTGCAGGCGCGCGGTGTCGACGTCGGGGCCAGCTGGTTCCTGTCGGTCCTGCACCGGCGCAGCGGCCTGTTGATGCTGATGGACCAGGACGACGAGGGCCTGGCCTTGCTGCACGAATCGGAGCAGCTGCGCGCCCGCGGCGTGGTGCCGCCGAGCCTGGACGACCTGCAGCGCGGCAACTTCGGGCGCCTGCTGCCGCCGGCGCCCCTCGGCCTGGCCGACAGCCCGGCCCTGGTCCCGCCCGCCCTGGGCGAGCCCGTGCAGCTCGGCTTCACGCTCGCGCTCGAGGGCCTGCTGCCGGTGCGCATGGCAAGCTTCTCGGCCGACGACGGGCCGGTCGCGATCGGGCCCACGGACTGGCTCGGGTGGGGCCCCGGAGGCCTCGCGCTCCTGGCCGCGGATGGCACCGAGGAGCGCCTGAGCGAGGCGGCCACCGCGCGCGCCTTCGGCCTGGACCTCGAGGACGACGGCGACCTGGACGTGCTGGCCCTCGACGCGGTGACCGGCGAGCTGCGGCTCTTCCTGCGTGAAGACGCCGGCTGGAGCCAGCGCGTGGTCGCGACCCTGCCCAGTGCGGTCGCCGACGCGACCCTCGTGGACTTCGACCACGAGGGCGACCTGGACCTGTGCCTGGTCGGTGACTTCGGCATCCGGCTGCTGCGCAACGACGGTGCCGAGCTGGCCGAGGGTGGCTTCACCGACGCCACCCTCGAGGCCGGGCTCGGCGGCGCAGGCGCCTTGGGCTGGTGCCTGGCCGAGGACTTCGACACGGACCAGGACGTCGACCTGATGTTCGGCGGCGCGGGGGCGACGCTCTTGGCCGACAACCTGCGCGGCGGGCGCTTCGACCTGGGGTCGGACTTCACCGGCGACCTGCCCACGGGACTCGCGCGACCGGTCGCCTTCGACCACGACAACGACGCCCGGCCCGACCTGGCCTTCGGCGACGGGCGCTGGTTCCACGGGCGCGCCGACCGCAGCTTCGAGGCCCAGGCCGGCGGGCCGCGCGGCGCCTTGGCCGGCGGCGGCCTGGACCTCGATGCCAACGGCAGCGACGATGCCTTCGGTCGCGACCAAGCGGGCGCGCTCGGCCTCTGGCTGAACGGCGATGCCTGGCATGCCCTGGCGCTCGAGGTCGGGCCCGCGGCCACAGTCCTGTGGGCCGACGGCGACGGCAGCGGCGCCGAGGACCTGGTCACCTTGGAGCACGGCGTGGCCTGGCTGCGCGCTGCCGCGCCCCCTTTGGGCAAGGGCATCCGCCTGGGCCTAGCTGGCGTGAAGGACAACGCGCGTGGGATCGGCGCGATCGTCGAGGTCTCCAGCGGCGGCCTCTACCGGCGCAGCTACGCGCGCGGGAACAGCCTGTTCCTGGGGCTCGGCGACCGGGACGAGGCCGAGGTCCTGCGCATCACCTGGCCCAACGGCGTCGTCCAGAGCCTGACGCGCCAGCCCGCCGGAGCAGACCTGGTCGTGGCCCAGAAGAAGGGCCTGGTCGGCTCGTGTCCGTTCCTCTACAGCTGGAACGGGACGGAGTACACCTTCATCAGCGACGTGCTGGGCATCACGCCGCTCGGCCTGCCCATGGCGCCCGGCATGTTCGTGCCGCCCGACCACGACGAGTACGTGCTGGTCACCGGCGAGCAGCTCGTCGCGCGTGAGGACGGGGGTGGCCTCTGGTACGACCTGCAGTTCACCGAGGAGCTGCGCGAGGTCACCTACCTGGACCAGGCAAAGCTGATCGTGGTCGACCACCCGGTCGGCACCGAGATCTATCCCGACGAGCGCTTCTGCTTCCCGCCCTTCCCCGGCGAGCACACCCACATCGCGGAAGACGTCCACGCGCCGGTCAGTGCGCGCGAGGTCGACCTGGCGACCGGCAGCCCCGACGGCCGCGACTGGGCCCCCGAACTGGCCGCCATCGACGGCGACTACGCCGAGCCCTTCGTGCACCACCGCGGCCGCTTCCAGGGCCTCGCAAAGCCCCACGTCGTCGAGCTAGCCTTCGACCCGGCCGACGTCGCGGACGCCGAGCAGCTGCGGCTCCTGATGACCGGCTGGTTCTTCTGGACCGACGCCTCGGTCAACATGGCCGCCGCGCGCACGCCCGGGGTCGACTTCGTCCCGCCGATCTTCTCGGTGCCGGACCCGACGAGCGAGACCGGCTGGCGCGAGCTCGGCCCGCCCTTCGGCTTCCCCGCCGGCAAGACCAAGACCATGGTCGCCGACCTGACCGGCCAGCTCGACCCGGCCGACCCGCGCCTGCGCATCTTCTGCACCCTGCGCCTGTACTGGGACGCGATCCGCCTGGCCACAGACGGCGACGACGCGCCGATGCTCACCCACGAGCTGGCCGTGCACTCGAGCGAGCTATGGGAGCGCGGCTTCAGCCGACCGGTGAAGGCCCTGGGCCTGCCCGCCGACCTGGAGTGGTTCGACTGGTCCGAGCTCGAGCCCGAGCCGCGCTGGAACCAGCACCCCGGTCGCTACACCCGGCTCGGCGAGGTCACGCCACTGCTCGAAGAGGCCGAGGACCAGTTCGTGATCCTCGGCGCCGGCGACGCTCTACACCTGCGCTTCGACGCCAGCGGCGTGCCACCGCTCGCCGAGGGCTTGCGCCGCGACTACCTCCTGTACCTCGACGGCTGGGCCAAGGACCGCGACCCCAACGCGGTCGACTGCGAGTTCGTCGAGCCGATGCCCTTCCACGGCATGAGCGGCTTCCCCTATGGCCCCGCCGTCGGCACCGACGAGTCCTTCCCCGACACGCCCGAGCTGCGCGCCTGGGCCGCCGAGTGGAACACGCGCGAGGCCAAGGCCTGGATCGAGCCCCTGGCGCCGGTGCGCTGAGCGATCCCAGCCCGGGCTAGGCCCGCTCCAGCCGAGCCAGCCCGCGGCGGGCCGCGCGCCCGAGCACCCACAAGACGACCGCGGTCGCCACGACCCCAAGGGCCAGCAGCCGCTGGTCGCTGGGCAGGGACAGGTCCAGCTCGGTCAGGCTCGCTCCGATCCAGACCACGGCGACGATGCGCGGCGCCTGGCCCACCACCGAGCCGACCAGGAACGGCAAGAGGCCGATGCCCGTCGTGGACATCAGCAGGTTCGTGCCGGCGAAGGGCATCACGGGCGAGAGCCGAATCAGCGCCAGGAGCGCCATGGTCCTGAGCCCGTGCCCCTGGTCGAGCTCCCTGTGCACGGCCTCGGCGCGCGGATGGTGGGCGAGCGCCTCGAGGGCCCTGTCGCGCAGGAGGAAGCGTAGGCTGACGAAGCCTAGGGCGGCGGCCAGCGCCGTCCCCACCAGGGCCATCAGCGTGCCCAGCCCGAAGCCGAAGGCCATGCCCCCGACCAGCGACGAGGCGTGGGTCGGGATCAAGCACCAGGCGGCCAGCACCGCCGTGAGCACCAGGAAGATCGGGAACCGAACCGCGCCCGCGCCGAGGAATGGCTCGAGCCAGAGCGGCGCCGTCCCGGCCAGCACGAAGGCGCCAGCCAGGGGGCCGAGCCCCGTGAACAGGGCGACTGGACCGACGACGCCAAAGCGCACGACGGCTTCTCGGAGGGAGCGCAGCATGGGGCTGGAGCATGCCAAGCCGGCCGCGGAGGGCCAGCCCTTCTGGCGATCTCGGACAGACTCGTGGCCCGATCGCCGTTCCAGCCGAGGCATGCACGGTCACGATCCCCAGCTGCTCTTCGCCCCCCCGCTCGCGCGTCGGCCCCGCGCACGGGCGCGTGGGAACGATGCGCTCGACCTGACCTCTCCCGAGCACACCGACGGCCAGGGCGAGCCGCACGAGCGGTGGCTGCGCACCGGGCGCCTGCGCGCTGTGCGTGGTGGGCTCGATCCGGACCAGGCGCGTGGCTTCCTCGCCGCGGTCGCCGGTCAGCTGGCGCGGGGCGGGATGGGCAACAGGGACTCGGCCTGGGACGAGGCCCCGGTCACCTGACCCGACGGCGCCGCCCTCTGCTCCTCGGCCGGGGGAGGTCTCCATCCCGCGGCAACCCCGACGGGCCCTAGGGCCCCAGGCTTGCCGGCAGGGCAGCTACCTGGGGAAGGCCGGGCTAGGGGAGCGGGCACCAGCGCCCCTCGGTCCGGCGGCCAACGCTAAGGTGAAAGTCGCGCCTCGCCCGCGCGATCCAGCTCCTTCGGCTACATTGAGAATGGATCGATCAGGTCCGCATGCCGTCCTCCCCCCCCGAGAATCAGATGCCTCACCCCTTCCGACGCCCCCTGGGCGCCCTCGCCCTGCTGCTCGCCCTGGTCACCTCCGCGGGCCCAGCGCCAGCCGGCACGCTCGACAGCAAGGCCGTGCCCCCGGTGCGCGTGTTCCTGGTCGCGGGCCAGTCGAACGCCGAGGGCTCCGACTCCCACGCTTCGGAGATCGACAGCTTCCCGCCCTTCGTCGGAGCCGGCGCGCCGCAGGCCGATGCGATGATCTGGTACGAGCATGACGGGCCCGGCGGCTACACGTCCGGGGGGTGGATCCCCATGCAGCCGGCGACGCAGACGAACATCCTGGGGCCCGAGCTCACCTTCGCGAAGAAGGTCACCCAGGAGACCGGCGCGCGCGTGGCGATCGTCAAGTCCACCAGCGGCGGGACCACCCTCGCCGTCGACTGGGATCCCGGCAACACCTCCGGGCAGCAGATGTATGCGCGCACTCTCATGCTGCTGCAGAAGTCGCTGGCCGACCTGACCAGCCAGGGGATCCCGTGGCAGCTGGAGGGCGTGCTCTGGCAGCAGGGTGAGAACGACATGCTGGACCCGGTCTACGTCACCCAGTACGGCGCTCGCCTCACGGCGCTGATGCAGAAGCTGCGCACGGACCTCAGCCTCCCCGGCCTCCGCTGGTACATCGGTGGCACCAGCTTCAAGTGCATCTGGGGCCTCGACTACGCAGGCAACATGCGCACCCTGCGCGCCCAGCAGCTAGGCGCCATCGGTGCCGACCCCCTGGCGACTTTCGTGCGGTCGAGCCACCTCGCCTTCAAGGTCAACTCCCAAGGCGACCCCCACTACCACTTCGGGACCGAGGGCCAGCTGCAGCTCGGTGAGGCCTACGCCGACGAGTACCTGAAGACGCTCGGCTTCGACGTCTCGCACCATCCCGCGCAGTTCTCCGCCGGGCTGCCGGCGAGCCCGGGCGACACCGTGCGCGTCTTCGTGATGGTCGGCCAGCGCAGCATGGAGGGCGAGGGTGCCCAGGTGTCCGAGATCCAAGCCCATCCCGGGTACTCCAAGCTGGGCGCGCTGCAGCAGGACGTCATGTACCGCTACCTGCTCGGTGGCGGCGTGCACGTCTCTCCTGGCTGGGCGCCGCTCGGCCCGGCGGACTACCTCGACAGCTTCGGCCCGGAGCTCTCCTTCGGTGACACGGCGAACCGGCTGCTGGACGACCCCGTCGCGGTGATCAAGATCGCCGACAGCGCCGCCTTCCTGGTGGACTGGCTGCCCCAGCACCCGGACTCCAGCCGGCCGCAGTACGACGACGCGGTGCGCTTCATCCAGAACGGACTCGCGAGCCTGTCGAGCGCGGGCCTGAACCCCGTGCTCGAGGCGGTCGTCTGGCTCCCGGCGGAGCACGATGCTTGGTGGACCCCCTACCGGCAGAACTACGCCTCGCGCCTTGCCACCGTGGCCGCCAACCTGCGCACCGACCTCGGCGCGCCGACGCTCAAGTGGTTCGCAGCCGAGCTCCCGGACGGCCTCACCTGGGGCCAGTCCAAGCTCGACGACCTGGACTCCAAGATCCAGAGCGTCGCCGCGGTCGACCCGCTCATGTGGTTCGTCCAGACCGACTCCCTGTCGCCCACGGGCCCGGCTCCGACGATCGGGACGCTGGGTGCCCTCGAGCTCGGCCGGCTGCTGGCGAGGACCTACGTGCGCACCCTCTGAGCAAGCGCCTGCGGCGGGCCCGGGGTAACCTGCGCCCATGACCACACCGAAGCTCCTCACGCCAACCAGCTTCCCGCGCACCGGGACCGTGCTGCGCAACCGCGTCGCGCTCGCGGCGATGACCAACAAGCAGAGCCACGCCGACGGCAAGCTCAGCGAGGACGAGCTCGGGTGGCTGATCGCCCGGGCGCGCGGAGGCTTCGGCCTCGTCACGACCTGCGCCGCCCACGTCAGCCGCGATGGGCAGGGCTGGGACGGCGAGCTCGGGGTCTTCGAGGACGCGCAGCTGCCCGGCCTGGCGCGGCTCGCCGGTGCGCTGCGCGCGGAGGGCGCGGTCTCGCTCGTGCAGATCTTCCACGGCGGCGTGCGTGCGCCCTCGCGGCTGACCGGGCAGCAGCCCTTCAGCGCGAGCGCCTACCGGCTGGACACCAAGGGCTTCGAGGTGCCCCGGGCTGCCACGCTGGAGGACATCGAGCGCACGATCGCCGCCTTCGGAGGCGCGGCACGCCGCTGCGCGGAGGCCGGCTTCGACGGCGTCGAGATCCACGGCGCCCACGGGTATCTGATCACCCAGTTCCTCGGGACGATCTCGAACACGCGGGACGACGAGTGGGGCGGCTCGCTCCAGAACCGCGCACGCTTCCTGCGCCGCATCGTCGCCGCCGTGCGCCAGGCCACGCCGGACGGTTTCCTGGTCGGGGTCCGGATCTCGCCCGAGGTCGCCGAGCAGGGTGTCGAGCTAGGCGACTCGCTCACCGTCGCGGGGTGGCTGGCCGCCGACGGGGTCGACTTCGTCCACGTCTCCAACTGGGACAGCTTCCAGGCGCCGGCCGCCCGGCCCGACTCGGCGAAGCCGCTGACCACCTGGTTCCGCGAAGCCGTCGGCGACCAGCTGCCGCTGATCGCGACCGGCGGCGTCTGGACGCCGGCACAGGCCGACCAGGTCCTGGCCCACGGGGCGGACGTGGTCGGCCTGGGGCGGGCGGCGATCGGGAACGCCAGCTGGCCCCGGGACGCGGCCCGTGCGGGCTGGGAGCCGGCGCGGCCGCCGTACTCGCCCGAGCACCTGCGCAGCGCGGGCCTTGGCGAGGAGATGGTCGCCTACATGCGACTGTGGCCGGAGTTCGTGACCGACGGACGCTGACCCGCGCCCGGCTGGCTAGCCGCGCCTCGAGGCCGGGCTGCCATGGGGCGCCACCCGCGGGTCATGGCTCAAGCTTGGGCCAAGGTCACGAGCAGGACGGCGAGGTCCGGCGAGCGGCCGGTCAGGTCGAGCTCCTCCCCGCCGGAGAGGCCGCGCACCCACAGGCTGTCCCCGGGCTCGAGCTCGAAGGACTGCTCCTCGCCGGTCACCCGCGCCGTGAGCTGGCCGCCGAGCGCGTGCACGAAGGCCTGGCCGGGGCGCAGGGCCTCGCGCAGGCGGCGCCCCCCGAGCCCGAGCGCCGCCACCTGCACGTCGACCCGGTCCGGGGCGAACATCACGTTGAAGTCGCGCACCCCACCGGCGGGCAGGCTCGCGACCGTCGGCCAGGCGCCGGAGAAGCGGTAGGGCTCCAGGCGCCGGAGCCTGGCGCGCGGGGCCAGGTCCCCGTGGGCGAGCTCGAGGCCGGCCCCCTCGGTGAGCACCAGGATGCGCTCGATGCCGGGCAGGACCGAGAAGGGCCCGGGCTCGTCCACGGGCGCCGAGGCGATGCGCCAGTCGAAGTCGGCGCGCTCGAGGCTCGCGCCGGGCGGCCAGACGGCGAGCTCGGACGTCACGCCGCGCCCGTTGCTCCAGGGCACCTGGCGCGCGTCGGCTAGGGCCAGGTGCTGGACCTGGCGTCCGCGATGTTGTTCGTGGGATCTCACGTTGGGTCGCATCCTACTCCGGTCCGGGCGCCCCCCGTGCGCGCCTAGGAAGATCGAAGGGCGGGACCTCGCCCGGCGTCGGTTCGCGGCCCATTGCACAGCTTGCGGGGTTTTCACTGCGCGGGCGCGTGGGAGGCGATCCTATAATTCGGGGTTCCCAACTGGTAGAGTGTCCGCAAGGGTGCTCGCCGTGATCGGGGTGAGGGAGCGGCCACCCCGTCGGGGCTCTTGGGCCGGCCCCCTATAGAACAGCGTCCCTATTAATGAGTGCGACGAACGCACCGACAAGATGCACAGCAAGGACCTATTGGACCGTCGACGGCGCGTTGTGCCGGACGGAGTCTTCGCCCTCGGTGGGCTGACGATCGAGCGCGCCGAAGGTGCGCGCGTCTACGACCTCGAGGGGCGTGAGCTGATCGACTTCGCGGGCGGGATCGGCGTGCTCAACGCTGGGCACTGCCCCGAGCCGGTCGTGCGCGCCGTCCAGGAGCAGGCCGCCAAGTTCCTCCATGCGAGCTTCAACGTCCTGACCTACGAGCCCTACGTCGCCCTGTGCGAGGAGCTCGTTCAGCTGTTCCCCCATGGGGAAGCGACGAAGGCGATGCTGGTGACCACGGGCGCCGAAGCGGTCGAGAACGCGATCAAGATCGCCCGCCAGGCGACGGGTCGCCAGGCCGTCCTCTGCTACACGGGCGCCTTCCACGGGCGCACGATGATGGCGATGACCCTGACCTCCAAGGTCGGCTACAAGCTCAACTGCGGTCCCTTCGCACCGGAGGTCTACCGCCTGCCGTTCCCCAACGTGTACCGCTATGGCGACGGGATGGACACCGACGCCTTCGTCGAGCAGGAGCTCAAGCGCCTGCGCGAGTCCATGCTGAACGTGGTCGCTCCGGGCAGCATCGCGGCGATCATCATCGAGCTCGTGCAGGGCGAGGGGGGCTTCAACGTGGCGCCCCAGGCCTACGTCGAAGGCCTGCGCGCGTTCTGCGACGAGCACGGCATCCTGCTGATCTTCGACGAGGTGCAGTCGGGCTTCTGCCGCACGGGCAAGTGGAGCTCCTACGAGCACTTCGGGGTGACCCCCGACCTGTCCACCTGGGCCAAGTCGCTCGGCTCGGGCATGCCGATCGCGGCCGTCGTCGGCCGCGCGGCCGTGATGGACGCGGCGGGCTCGGGCACGATCGGCGGCACGTACATCGGGAACCCCGTGTCGTGCGCGGCGGCCCTTGCGACGATCCAGTACATGCGCGACAACGACCTCAACGCGCGAGCGGTCGAGGTCGGCGAGCTCGTGCGCGTGCGCCTCGAGGCGATGCGCCAGAAGCACGCCTGCATCGGAGACGTGCGCGGCCTCGGCGCCATGGTGGCCCTCGAGTTCGTGTTCGACCAGGACCCGCGCCAGCCCGACGCCGAGCTCTGCGAGGCCCTGGTCGACGGGTGTGCCGAGCGCGGCTTGATCCTACTCAGCGCGGGCACGCACAAGAACGTCGTGCGCGTGCTGGGCCCCCTCGTCATCGACGACGAGCTACTGCACCGCGGCCTCGACATCATGGATGAAGAGCTGACCCGCATCACCGGAGCGAGCCCCGCATGAAGTCCTTCTCGATCGCTGGCATCCAGATGCACGTCAACGCCAGCCACAGCAACGTCCCAGCGATGAAGCACAAGCTGGACGTCTTGATGAGCGTCTACCCCTGGGTGCAGATGGTGGTCTACAGCGAGCTGTGCGCCTTCGGCCCCCTGCTGTACTACGCCCAGGACTTCCCCAACCCGACCGAGGCCGAGTTCCAGGAGCTGGCCAAGAAGTACAAGATCTGGCTCGTGCCCGGGACGATGTTCCGCAAGCAGGGTGACCAGATCTTCAACACCGCGTCGGTGATCAATCCCGACGGCGAGGTCGTCGGCCGCTACGACAAGATGTTCCCGTTCCTGCCCTACGAGGTGGGCGTGCAGGGCGGCGACCAGTTCATGATCTGGGACGTCCCCGACGTCGGGCGCTTCGGCCTGACGATCTGCTACGACATGTGGTTCCCCGAGACCTCGCGCACGCTCGCGGTGCAAGGCGCTGAGGTGATCATCCACCCGACGCTCACCGGCAGCATCGACCGCGACATCGAGCTGTCCCTCGCCCAGGCCACCGCGGCCTGCAACCAGTGCTTCATCTTCGACATCAACGGCCTGGGCGACGGCGGCACCGGCCGCTCGATCGTCTGCGGACCCGACGGCCGGGTCCTGTACCAAGCGGGCACCGGCCCGGAGCTGATCCCGATCGAGATCGACATGGAGCGCGTGCAGCGCAGCCGCGAGAACGGTGTGCTGCGCCTCGGGCAGCCGCTCAAGAGCTTCCGTGACCGCACCGTCCACTTCGATGTCTACGAGCGCGAGCGCAGCCTGCCGTACCTCGACTCCCTCGGCGGGCTGATCAAGCCGGAGCGCATGGAGAACCTCTACAACGCCCTGCACACGCCCCCGCCGGTGCCACCCGAAGAGCTGGACCTGGAACAGCCTCGCTACAAGAAGGACTCGGAATGACCCGAGGCCACGTCCCTCAAACCGAAGGAGGCCCCGATGGGATCGACCGGTAAACAAGCTGCCCAGGGCAGCATGCCCATCGAGGACTCCGTCATTCGTTGGTTCGAGATCCCCGTGCTCGACATGGCGCGCGCCGTGGCGTTCTACAACCAGGTGTGCTCCGTCACCCTGGAAGTCACCGAGAACGGGGACCACGCGATGGCCTTCTTCCCGCACGCGACCGGCAACGTCGGCGGCGCGCTGGTGGCTGGCCCGGGCTGCACGCCTTCGGGCTCTGGCACCTTGATCTACCTCAACGCGGGCGAGGACCTGCTCAAGGCGCTGAGCTGCGTCGAGGAGGCGGGCGGTCGTGTCGTGCTCGGCAAGACGGTGCTCGGGGATGCCGGCTACTTCGCCCTGTTCATCGACACCGAAGGCAACAAGCTCGCCCTCCACTCCAGCACCTAGACCCCATGAGTCCAAGACCACGAAAGAGCGCAGTCACCGCCAAGCACTACAGCATCGGGCAGCTGCGTGTGGACCTTTGGAATCAGCTCAAGACAGCTTCGCGAGAGCTTGCCGACCCCGAGGAGGGCTCGCAGAACCTGAGCGAGGCAGAGGCCGACGTCGCCGACCTGCTCGACCGTCTTGCGGGCATCGAGCGCTACTTCGGGCACCCTGGAGTCGCGCGCGTCGAGCAGCTGCGCGAGTCGAACAAGCACCACGACCGGCAGTGGCTGGCCCAGCGGGTTGCGACGATGGTCAAGGCCCTGGTCAGCGACTCGTACCGCGGGCACGCCTACGGCGATTCGGACCACGAGGAGCCGGGCACCGACGAGATCAACACGCCGCCGCCGAGCACGGTGACGGACGCCACGTACTTCGAGGTGCTGCTCGTCGAGGACCTGACCGCCACCGAAGAGCTCAACGTGCGCACCAGCATGCGCGACCTGCAGCAGCCGGGTGATGGCTTCACGAGCGAGCTGGTCGTCGTCCGCTCGTTCCAGGATGCGCTCGTCGCCGTGCTGTTCAACTTCAACATCCAGGCCGTGGTGATCCGCTACGCGCCGCAGTTCGAGTCGGAGAACCTCAGCGACGAGCTGCGCCCGTTCCTCCAGAACCTGCTGGGCCTCGACTACTCCAACAAGGAGAGCATCGCCCTCGGCCCGCTGCTCGGGCGCACGATCAAGGCCTTCCGGCCCGAGCTCGACCTGTACTACGTGACCGACACCGCGCTCACGCACCTGCGCGACTCGACCCTGCAGACCTTCCGGCGCATCTTCTACCGGCGCGAGGACGTGCAGGAGCTCTACCTCGCGATCCTGCGCGGCATCCGCCTGCGCTTCGCGGCGCCGTTCTTCGTCGCGCTCAAGGAGTACAGCCAGAAGCCGACCGGGGTCTTCCACGCGATGCCGATCTCGCGCGGCAACTCGGTGTTCAAGAGTCGCTGGATCAAGGACTTCGGCGACTTCTACGGGCGCAACATGTTCCTCGCCGAGACCAGCGCCACCACCGGCGGCCTCGACTCGCTGCTGCAGCCCACCGGCTGCATCAAGCAGGCCCAGGAGATGGCGGCCAAGACCTACGGCGCCCGCGAGACCTTCTTCGTGACCAACGGCACGTCGACCGCCAACAAGATCGTCGTGCAGGCGCTCGTGCGCCCCGGTGACCTCGTGCTGATCGACCGCGACTGCCACAAGTCACACCACTACGGCATGGTGCTCTCCGGTGCCCTGCCGGTGTACCTCGACTCCTACCCGGTGGAGCCGTACAGCATGTACGGCGCCGTGCCCCTGCGCGAGATCAAGCGCAAGCTGCTCGAGCTCAAGGAGCAGGGTCGCCTGGACAAGGTCAAGATGCTGCTGCTGACGAACTGCACGTTCGACGGCATCGTCTACAACGTCGAGCGCATCATGGAAGAGGTGCTGGCGATCAAGCCGGACATGATCTTCCTCTGGGACGAGGCCTGGTTCGCCTTCGCCGGCTTCACCTACACCTACCGCCAGCGCACCGGCATGTACACCGCCGGCAAGCTGTCGGCCAAGTACCAGACCAAGGCCTACCGCAAGCACTACGCCGAGCACCTGGACTGCCTGGCCGAGGGGGAAGCGCCGCGGCTCCCCGATCCGGACCGCGTCCGCATCCGCGTGTACGCCACCCAGAGCACCCACAAGACCCTCTCGAGCTTCCGCCAGGGCTCGATGATCCACATCTGGGATCAAGACTTCGAGCGCATGGTGTCGGACACGTTCCACGAGGCGTACATGACGCACACCTCGACGTCGCCCAACTACCAGATCCTGGCCAGCCTCGACGTCGGCCGCCGGCAGGTCGAGTTCGAAGGCTACGAGCTGGTCGAGAAGAGCATCGAGCTCGCGATGGTGCTGCGCGCCAAGATCTCGGAGCACAAGCTCCTGCGCAAGTACTTCAGCGTGCTGACGGTCCGCGACCTGATCCCCGCCGAGTTCCGGCAGTCCGAGCTGACCGAGTACTACCAGCCCGAGATCGGCTGGAACCGCATGGAGCAGGCCTGGGCGGACGACGAGTTCGTGCTCGACCCGACCAAGATCACCCTCTCGGTCGGCAAGACCGGCATCGACGGCAACACGTTCAAGAACGCCTACCTGATGGACCAGTTCTCCATCCAGGTCAACAAGACCTCGCGCAACACCGTGCTGCTGATGACCAACATCGGCACGACGCGGGGCTCGGTCGTGTTCCTGATGGGTGCGATGCTCAAGATCGCCACCGAGCTCGAGCGCCAGGTCGACGCCCTGACCGACCGCGAGCTCGAGATCCGCACGAAGCGGGTCTGCTCCCTGGTCGAGGACGTGCCCCCGCTGCCCGACTTCAGCCGCTTCCACGCGAGCTTCCAGGCCGTGCCTGGAGTCTCCGGCGGCGACATCCGCGAGGCCTACTTCCTCGCGTACCAAGAGAAGAACTGCGACTACGTCCCCCTCGACGAGGCCCTGGAGCTGATGCAGACGCGCGAGCTGGTCTCGGCGTCCTTCGTGATCCCGTACCCACCAGGGTTCCCGGTGCTCGTCCCTGGTCAGGTGATCAGCACCGACATCCTCGAGTTCTTGCTCGCCCTCGATGTCACAGAGATCCACGGGTATCGGCCTGCCCTGGGGTTGAAGGTGTTCAGTGACGCCGTCCTCAACCGCCAAAAGACCTTCTCGGCCATGAGCAGCCTCCGCCGTGCGCCCGCCTCCCCCAACGCACCGACGACCCCCACCAGCTGATGAGTAAGAAGAAAGCCAAAGCCAAGCCCGCGCCCAAGGCATCCAAGCAAGTGCGCAAGAAGCCCGTCGCCAAGAAGCCCGTCGCCAAGAAGGCGGTGCGCAAGAAGGCAGCGCCCAAGAAGGCCGTCGCCAAGAAGCCTGCCGTGAAGCCCAAGAAGATCCTGCGCGGCATCCCGGACATCCGGCGCTTCTTCTACTCGAACGACACGCCGATCTACTTCATCAGCGCGACCAACTTCAACCTGCTGGGCGCCGACGAGTGGATCCGGGGCTTCAAGTTCATCTGCTACATCGAGTGCTTCGACGGCGACCACCCCAACGTGTTCTCGCCCAGCGAAGAGGCGCCCCACGACCAGTTCGAGAGCATCGAGGACATCAACAACTACCTGCTCGAGCACAAGGAGGTCATCGACTTCATCGAGAGCCGCCGCAAGGGCAAGGAGAAGTCCAAGGCGATGTTCCTGATGTTCGACGAGCGCACCGAGAAGCTCGCCAAGGCGCGCGGCCTCGAGGTCTGCTTCCCGCCCGCCAAGATGCGCTCGTTCATGGACAACAAGGTCAACACGAACCGCATCGCCGAGCGCGCGGGCGTGCCGTGTGTGCCCTACGTCCTGTCCAAGGTGCGCAGCTACAAGCACCTCTGCAAGGTCTCCGCCGAGCTCGGCACCGACCTCGTCGTGCAGACTCCCTTCGGTGACAGCGGCCACACGACCTTCTTCATCGCCAGCGAGGCCGACTTCGACAAGCACGCCGACGAGATCGTGGCGGAGAAGGAGGTCAAGGTGATGAAGCGCATCAACTGCAAGGGCTCCGCGATCGAGGCCTGCGTGACGCGCCATGGCACCGTGGTCGCGCCGCTGATGACCGAGCTGGTCGGCTTCAAAGAGCTGACCCCCTACAAGGGCGGCTGGTGCGGCAACGAGATCTACCCGGGCGCCTTCACCCGCAAGCTGCGCAAGCAGGCCAGCGAGTACACGCGCCTGTTCGGCGATCAGCTGCGCGAGGAGGGCTACAAGGGCTACTTCGAGCTCGACTTCCTGATCGACCAGGACAACGGCGAGATCTACCTCGGCGAGCTCAACCCGCGCATCACCGGCGCCAGCTCGATCACCAACCACGCCCTGTTCGCCCTGGCGGACATGCCGCTGTTCCTGTTCCACCTGCTCGAGTGGATGGACCACCCGTACACCCTGAACACCAACGTCATCAACCGCCGCTGGAACAAACCCGAGAACTGCGACTCGTGGGGCCAGCTGATCCTCAAGCACACGACCGACGACATCCGCCTCGTGACCAAGGCCCCGCGCTCGGGCATCTGGCGCATGGACGACGCGGGCAAGCTGACCTTCAACCGCATGGACACGCACCGTCGCGCGGTCGAGACCGAGGCCGAGGCGTTCTTCCTGCGCATCACGCGCAAGGGCGACCACCTGTACGAGGGCGCCGACGTCGGCATCCTCGTCATGCGCGGGCGCTTGATGACGGACGACGGACAGCTCAGCGAGCGCGCTCGCGCGTGGATCGAAGCGATCCACGGCATGTACAAGAGCGCACCGCTGAAGCCGCTCGAGCTGGCCGCCTCGCGTGAGTCAGAGATCGCCTCCTTCAAGATGATGTGATGGACATGTCCTTGGCGCTCCTGAGCGTCGATGCACGCGGCCGCGCCTGGAAGGACAACTTCAAGGCGACCTGGCCGGACTACAGGCAGTGGTATCTGTGCGAAGGCGAGGGCGCACGGCCGCGGTACCCCGCGTGCCTCGCCGCCCTCGAGCAGCACATGCCCGAGCTCGTCCCGCGGTTCCACCGCCTGGCCAAGTGGGCCGGCGGGGGCGACCTAGCGGCCCGCTTCCTGTCGATGTATCGGCCGCCCCCATACCTGGCTGGGTGCACCCAGACCGTGTGGCAGGGTCCCTTCGGGCCGCTGCTGATGCGCAACTACGACTACGACCTGCGCTGGTTCGAGGGCCTCGTGCTGCGCACCGAGTGGCTCAAGCCGGTGATCGGCGTGAGCGACTGCCTGTGGGGTCTGCTCGACGGCATGAACGCCGACGGGCTGTGCGCGTCGCTGACCTTCGGCGGCAGCCGGGACGTGCGGCCGGGGTTTGGCATCCCCCTGCTCATCCGCTACGTGCTCGAGACCTGCTCGACGGTGGCCGAAGCGCGGGCGGTGTTCGAGCGGGTGCCGGTCCACATGACCTACAATGTGACCCTGCTCGACCGCGCGGGCGACCACTGCGTGCTCTACCTCAAGGCGGGCGGCGGCTTCGAGGTCAGCGACCGCGTCGTCTGCACCAACCACCAGGCGACGGTCAAGTGGCCCGAGTACGAAGCCACCACCGCCACCCGCGAGCGGCAGACCTACCTCGAAGAGCGGCTCCTGGACCCCACCCTCGACCAGGCCGCGCTCGCCCAGCTGTTCCTCGCCGCGCCGCTGTACCAACACCACTATGACCGCTCGTTCGGCACGCTCTACACGAGCTGCTGGTCGCCCGCCTCCGGGACGCTGGACCTCTACTGGCCCAGCGTCCACACGACCGCGTCGTTCGACTCCTTCCCGAACCAGAACCTGCTGATCGAACTGGCTCCGATCTAATCCGACATGGCAAAGCTCAACGCGATCCTGAAGACCGAGAACTACCTCGCCGGCAAGTGGACCAGCGCAGGTCAGGGGACGACCAAGATCCTCAACAAGTACACCGGCCGCAGCCTCGCGACCCTGCCCTTGGCGACCGACGCCCAGGTCGAGAAGGCGATCCGGGCTGCGACCAAGATCGAGCCCAGCTTCGCCAAGTGGTCGGCCGGCAAGCGCCAGGCCCACCTGCAGCGCCTGCACGACCTGCTCGCTGAGCGCAGGGATGCCTTCGCCGACCTGATCGTCAAGGAGGCCGGCAAGCCCCTCGACTACGCCAAGAACGAGCTCGAGCGCTGCCTGCTCACCTTGAGCACCGCTGCCGCAGAGTGCGTGCGCTACTGCGGCGAGGTCGTGCCGCTCGACTTCGCTGCCGGCGAAGGCAAGACCGCCTTCACCAAGCGCATCCCGATCGGGATCATCTCGGCCATCACGCCGTTCAACTTCCCGCTCAACCTCGTGCTGCACAAGCTCGCGCCGGCGCTCGCCCTCGGCTGCCCGGTGCTCCTGAAGCCCGCCGCCCAGTCCCCGCTCGTCGCGCTCGCCTTCACCGCGCTGGTCGAAGAGGCCGGCTACCCAGCCGGCGTCCTCAGCACCTTCGCCTGCGCCAACGAGCAGGCCGAGGTCCTGGTCCGTGACGACCGCATGGCGATGCTCTCGTTCACCGGCAGCGACAAGGTCGGCTGGCACCTCAAGGCGATCAGCGGCAAGAAGCGCGTCGCCCTCGAGCTCGGTGGCAACGCCGCGGTCCTCGTCGACGCCGACGCGGACCTCGACCTCGCCGCCAAGCAGTGCGCGGTCGGCGCCTACCTGTACGCGGGCCAGATCTGCATCTCGACCCAGCGCATCTTCGTCGTCGAGAGCGTGGCCGCCGACTTCAAGAAGAAGCTCGTCCGGGCCATCAAGAAGCTCAAGACGGGCGACCCGTCCAAGGCCGGCATCCAGGTCGGGCCGCTGATCGACAGGGGGCATCTCGAGCGCATCGCCACGTGGGTGAAGGAGGCCAAGGCGGCTGGCGCCAAGGTGCTCGTCGGCGGCAAGGTGCTCGACAAGGCCCACAACCTGTACGCGCCGACGCTCCTGGACGAGGTGCCCCGCGACCAGAAGGTCTGCGCCGAAGAGGCCTTCGGCCCGATCGCCGTGATCGAGTCGGTCCCGACCTTCGGCGCCGCCATCAAGCGCACCAACCAGAGCCGCTACGGCCTGCAGGCCGGCGTGTTCACCAACGACTTCGCCCACGTCCAAGAGGCCCACGACCAGCTCGAGGTCGGCGGCATCATCATCAACAACATCCCCGGCTTCCGCGTCGACAGCATGCCCTACGGCGGCATCAAGGACTCGGGCCTCGGGCGCGAGGGCATCCGCTACGCCATGGACGAGATGACCGAGCCGCGCCTGTTGGTCTACTAGGCCGAAGGCGCGAGCTCGGCTAGCTCACAGCTCCAGGCCAAAGGCGGCCAGGGCGAGGCTCGCCCCGAGCTCGCCCTCGCGCGACTCCCGCTGAAGGCGCTCGAGGTCCTCGCGCGCCTGGACCAGGGTCAGGTTCACCCGCGCGTTCTCGAGCGAGATCGAGATGCCCGCCGAGAGCAGCCTGGCCCCCGCCGCGCAGTCCGCCGCGAGGGCCGGCTTCACGCTCCCCCGGAAGGGAGCGAAGGCGACCAGCGCCCGCGCGGCCAGCTGCACCACCGCGAGGGGGCTCTCCGTGGCGCGCACCCACGCCGCCGCGCGCTCCGCGCTGCCGGCTCGGGACGCCAGCACCAGGTCG
>JARGPD010000073.1:19651-21840 GCA_029212845.1 Planctomycetota bacterium | reverse complement strand
TGAGGCGGGTCATCATGCGCGGGAAGGGGATCGCCTCGCGGACGTGCTCGATGCCGGCGATCCAGCCGACGAAGCGCTCCAGGCCCAGCCCGAAGCCGCCGTGCGGGACCGAGCCGTAGCGACGCAGGTCGTTGAACCACTCGAAGGCTTCCAGCGGCAGGTCGTGCTCCTTGATGCGCTTCTCCATCTCGCCCAGGTCGTCCTCGCGCTGGCTACCGCCGATGATCTCGCCGACGCCCTCGGAGCCCAGCACGTCGACACAGAGCGCCTTGGTGCCGGTCTCGTCGCGCTTCATGTAGAAGGCCTTGACGTTCGCTGGGTAGTGCGTGATGACCGTCGGCTGGTCGTGCATCATCGAGAGGATCGTCTCGTCCGGCGCGCCGAAGTCATCCCCGTAGACGAAGTTCGAGTCCGGGTGCTCGTCCAGGATCTTGGCCGCCTCGTCGTAGGTCAGGCGTGGGAAGTTGCCCTGGATCGCCTCGAGCTTGGAGAGGTCGCGCTCGAGGTTCTCGAGCTCGACCTGGCACGAGTCGAGCACCCGCTTGACCACGTAGACGATCATGTCCTCGGCCAGCTGGATCACGTCGTCCAGGTCGGCGAAGGCCATCTCGGGCTCGAGCATCCAGAACTCGGTCAGGTGGCGCCGCGTCTTCGACTTCTCGGCGCGGAAGGTCGGGCCGAAGGTGTAGATGTTGCGGAACGCCATCGCGCCGGCCTCGCCGTACAGCTGGCCCGACTGGGTCAGGTAGGCGGTCTCGCCGAAGTACGGGACCTCGAACAGAGTGCTCGTGCCCTCGCAGGCGTTGGGCGTGAACATCGGCGCGTCGAACTTGAGGAACTCGCGCTCCTCGAAGAAGTGCATCAGGCTGGTGATCACCTTGTCGCGGATGCGCATGATCGACCACTGGCGCTTCGAGCGCAGCCACAGGTGGCGCTGGTTGTGCAGGAAGTCGACGCCGTGCTCCTTGGGCGTGATCGGGTAGTCGCTGGCGGCCTGGTAGACCTTGGCGGACGAGACCTTCATCTCAAAGCCGCCCGGGGCGCGCTCGTCGGCCTTGATCTCGCCGGTTAGGGCGAGGCTGGATTCCTGGCCGAGGCTGCCGAGCTCGTCGAAGAGCTCGTCGCCCACGGCGTTCTTGAGGGTCACGCACTGGCAGATGCCGGTGCCGTCGCGGAGCTGCAGGAACAGCAGCTTGCCCTTGCCGCTCTTGTTGTAGAGCCAGCCCTGGAGGGTGACGGTCTCGCCGACGTGGTCGGCGAGGTGCGAGATGGTGGTCTTGGTGCTCATGATCAAATAGGTTGGCGGCAGCTTGGGTGCCGCACGGTTCTCGTTCGCTGTTCTGGTTGGGGTCAGGTCCGGGCACATCGCATCGCCTAGGGCTGACCGCGGAGGATCAGGGAAACAGCGAGTAGAAGGGTCGGAGCTGGACGTCCTGGATGACGCCGTCACGGATCTCGACGCGCCCTTTGTACAGGGCGCCATCGCGCCGGACCTCGACGAGCAGGTCGCCGTCCTCCTCGAAGATGCGCTCCAGCTCGGCCCGGTCGGGGACGATCTGGATGCCCTCGAAGCCGAGGGCGAGGAGGCGATTGACGACGCGCTCGGCCAGGGCCGGCTGTCGATTTCGCCCCGGATTCGAGGGCTCGGCGCCGGCGGTGGTGGTGCCCGCGGCGAGCAGGGCTTCGACGTGGCCCGCCTGGTTCTCGACGAAGGTCATCAGGGTCTGGTCGAGCCGCTTGATCCCGTCGCGCACCTCGACCAGCACGTGCTCGAGGCGGCGGCCGTCGATCTCGCCGCGCTCGACGCGCGCCTTGGCCTCGGCCTCCTGCAGCTCGACCAGGCGCTCGAGCTGGGCCAGGCGCCCGAGGCTGCCGAGGCGCTCTTCGGTCCTGCGCCCCTGGAGCCAGAGCAGGACGATGCCGATGGCCGTGACGAGCACCAGGGCAGCGAGCAGGAGCTCGGTGCCGAGGGACTCGAGGAAGCCGAGGCAGGGCAGGAGGTGGGCGGGCGCGGTCATGGCGGGCAAGAGGATAGCACCAAGGCCCCGCCTGCATTCCAGCGAATCGCGGCATGGGCCGCGCCAGGGCCCCTGGCGCGAGTCCGACGGTACGGTGTCGCACACCCGGCTGCCGGTTTCGACGGTCGGATCCGTCGGCCGATTGGTCGCGTGGGACCGCCGAAATCGGCA
>JARGPD010000073.1:0-19641 GCA_029212845.1 Planctomycetota bacterium | reverse complement strand
CGCGCCCCCCCGCCCGGGGCGGCGGCTCCCGGCGGCTCGCCCGCGGGGCCGGCGGCGCCGGGGCCGCGCCATCCCGCGCCCGGGGGTCCCCCGACACCGTACCGTCGGGCTCGCGGCTTTGTTGTCGGGCCCGCGGCCGTGTTGTGCTCGCGGCCGCGCAGTCGGGCTCATCACGGTCGATCGCGGCGCTCCTGCGCAGGAGCGGGTGCCGTCGGCGGGCCGGGAGACCGGCGAGGGCTAGGCCGCCAGCGAGGCTACCGAAGCGGGTCCGGCGGCCGGGCGATCCGGCGAACGATCCGGCGGGCAAGGGACGCCGTGCAGTGCCGCACACCCGACGGCGGTACTTGCGGGCCCCCAGTTCGAGTCCCTTGCGAGGGGGCGTGCTAGACCCCAGAGTACGGCCATGACACGCTTCGCCCCCCTGGCCATCCTGGTCCTGCTCTTCGGTGCCCTCTTCCTCATGAACGGGGCCGACCCGGCCGAGGTCGCGGCCCTGCGCGCGGGCGAGCTGCTGAGCGCCCCGGTCACCGAGACCTTCCGTACGACGGACCTCGACGACGCGGAGGAGCCGCCGACGCTGCTGCAGGCCATCCTCGACTCCGCGGCCGTCACCGTGGTCGGCGAGGCCGAGGGCGACCAGAGGAGGACCCTCCCGATCGGTCGCGTGACCCTGCTCGGCCCCGGCGACGAGCCCCTCGGCGCGCACTTCGATGCCGCCGCACGGCGCTCGCTGATCGCATCCCTGCGCGAGGCCACCGCGGACCAGGACCTCGACGTCGTCGGAGACGCGGTCCCCCAGGAAGGCGGCTTGGCGCTACGGCTGCAGCTGCTGCAGACCTTCGAGGGTGAGTACTTCCCGACCGGCGAGTGGAGCGCTGGCGGTGACGCTCGCTGGGGTCTGACCGCGAAGCTCCAGGACACGGGCATGGGCTCAGCCAGGGCGACCCAGCCCTGGTCCCCGCCGACCAAGTCCTCGCTCTTCCCGCCGCTGTTCGCGATCGCCCTCGCGATCTTGTTGCGCAAGCCGGTCATCGCCCTCGCCATCGGCGTCCTGACCGGCACCTTCCTGGCCGCCGGCCGCGAGGGCGCGTCCCTGCTCGGCAACGCCGCGAGCGCACCGGTCGACTTCTTCCACCCCTACTTCACCACCCAGCTGGTCGACCCGGCGCGCTACCAGATCGTCGGCTTCGTCGTCGCGATGCTGGCGATGATCGGCGTGCTCTCGCGCTCGGGCGGCATCCAGGGCTTGATGGACCACATCGCGCGCTACGCCACCACGGTCAAGCGCACGCAGATCGTCACCTGGATCCTGGGCCTGATGGTCTTCTTCGACGACTACACGAACACGATCCTGTGCGGCGCGACCATGCGCCCCCTGACCGACCGCTTCCGGGTCAGCCGCGAGAAGCTCAGCTACCTCGTCGACTCGACCGCCGCACCGGTCGCCGGCCTGATGATCGTCTCGACCTGGATCGCCTTCGAGGTCTCGACCTTCTCGAACCAGCTGCCGGCCGCAGGCCTGCTCACCACCGACGGCTACACGGTCTTCATCGAGACCCTGCCCTACCGCTTCTACTGCATCCTGACCCTGTTCTTCGTCGGCCTCGTCGTGATCAGCGGCCGCGACTTCGGCCCGATGCTGACCGCCGAGCGCCGCGCGCGTCGGACCGGCCAGCTCTTGCGCCCGGGCGGCCAGCCGATGGTCAGCGAGGAAGGCACCGCGATGCAGACCTTCCCCGGGGTGCAGCCCGCCGCCTGGCGCGCGCTCGTGCCGCTGATGGCCTTCCTCGGCATCACGATCTTCCAGATCCTGAACACCGGCGGCGCCTTCGCGATGGCCGCCGGCGACCTGCTCTCGATCCAGGGCCTCAAGGACGTCCTGGGCGAGGCGTCGAGCAGCCTGGCCCTGTTCCAGGGCTCGGCCGTCGGCCTCGTCCTGGCGATCGGCATCGCGCTCTTCGCAGGCCTCGGGGAGGAGACCTTCCGGGCCGCCTGGACGACCCTGCGCTCGATGGGCGTGGCCGTCGTGATCCTGTACCTGGCCTGGATGGTCGCCGCGGTGTGCGAGAGCCTCGGCACCGCGCCCTACCTGACCGCCCTGCTCGGCGACTCGATGCACCCGGCCATGCTGCCGGCGATCCTGTTCCTGCTCTCGGGGCTGGTCTCCTTCGCCACGGGTACGAGCTGGGGCACCATGGGCATCCTGCTGCCCCTGGTGGTCGGCCTGTCCTTCACGATCGGCGAGGGCAGCGACATCGGCGGGCACCTCCTGATGGTCATGTCGATCGGCGCCGTGCTCGAGGGCTCGATCTTCGGCGACCACTGCAGCCCCATCTCGGATACCACGGTACTCTCGTCGGTGGCCTGTGCTGCGGACCACATCGACCACGTGCGCACCCAGGCGCCCTACGCCCTGGTGACCATGGCGGCCGGCATGGTCTGCGGCTACCTGCCCGCGGCCTACTTCGGCATGTCGCCCTACCTCGGGCTGCTCTTTGGAGCGGCCGTGATCACCGCCCTCGTCTTCGCCATCGGCAAGCGCGCCGACGACCCCCACCCCGGCTGAACCTCCCGCCCCAGCCTTGAGCCTCCCTCCCTCCTCCAACGACGAGCCCGCCCAGCAGGACGAGCTCGTCGCCGCCACGTCGGCCCCACCCGGCACGACCGAGGCGGAGCTACGGGAAGAGCTCGACCACGAGGCCGACCGCTCGGCCTCGTCCATGGGCCGGCGCCTGATCGTCGGCGTGCTGTTCGGCGTGCTGGTCTACGCGGGCATCGTCCTGTGGCTCGACGCCGGCGCGATCCTCACGGCCCTCGAAGACTTCGCCTGGTGGACCTTCCCCGCCGCATGCGGCCTGGCCTTCGGCAACTACCTCTTGCGCTTCGTCAAGTGGGAGCGCTACCGGACCCTGCTCGACATCGAGCTCGATCGGCGCACGTCCTTCGTCGTCTACCTTGCCGGCTTCTCGATGGGCGTGACCCCGGGCAAGATGGGCGAGGTCTTCAAGTCCTGGCTGATCAAGCGCGTCAACGGCACGCCGATCCACGTCAGCGCGCCGATCGTCGTGGCCGAGCGCCTGACCGACCTGTTCGGCTTCCTGATCCTGGTCGCCGCCGGCGGCCTGGTGGCCAAGCCCGAGTACGCGCCGGTCTTCGCGGCGACCTTCGTCCTGTGCCTCTTCGCGGTCTTCCTCTGCGGCTCGCCCCGCGCGGCCGCCGTCGCCACGAACGTCGTGCGCAAGCTGCCCAAGGGCGACGCCTTGGCGCCGCGCCTCGAGGGCTCCTTCGAGAGCGCCCGGGTGCTGCTGGCCCCGCGCGAGGTGATCGGCCCGACCCTGCTCTCGGCCGTCTCCTGGAGCCTCGAGTGCATGGCCTTCCTCTTGATCGCCAACAGCCTCGCACCGATCGGCATCGAGCTCTCCCTCGCCGACGCCCTGTTCATCTACTCCATCAGCGCCGTCGTCGGCGCGATCGCGATCATCTTCCCCGGCGGCATCGGCCCCACGGAAGGCCTGCTCGGCACCTTCACGCGCCAGGCCTACGAGCCCGGCCTGGTGCACCTCGGCAGCGAGGCCGCCCTGGCCGCCGCGCGCACGAAGGCCGCCGGTGCCGTGCTGCTCACGCGCTTCGCGACCCTCTGGTTCGGCGTCGGTGTCGGCCTCGCGGCCACCTGGGTCTTCCGCAGGATGAAGCGCTGACCATGGCACGCGCCCCCCTAGCAGGACGAGAGCTGACCGCCGAGGAAGGCCGCATCCTCGGCCTCATCCAGGACCACTACGGCCCCCAGAACGACCGCGAAGAGCTCACCTGGCTCGCCGACGGGGTGGCGGTGCTCTTGGTCACCGACCAGGCGGGCGAGCAGGTCCTGATGGCCAACCTGACCAACCTCGCGGTCTGGAGGGCGGGCTCCGTGATCACCGAGTCCCAGCTCCTGACGGACTACCTGCTGATCCAGGATGACTGAGGCCAGGACCCGAGCGGGCCACGCCCCCAGGATCGCTCGGTTGATCGCCGCCCTCGGCAGCCTGGCGGTAGGCTGCTCCAGCGTGCAATCCGCTGCACCCCAAGACCTGGCCCTCGACTTCGACTCGGCCGAGGAGCTCGCGGGCTTCCTGGTCACCGACGAGGCCATGTGGCGCGTCCACGAGGGCAGCCTCGAGCTGCTCGGCAAGGGCGCCTACCAGCCCCCCCACCGCTCGCCCCATTCGATCGCCCTGCTGCGCACGCCGGACCTCGGCGACTTCGTGCTGGAGGTCGACCTGCTGCAGACCGGGCACGAGTACGGGCACCGCGACCTGTGCCTGGTCTTCGGCCACCAGGACCCGGCCAACTTCTACTACGTGCACCTCGCGACCACGCCGGACCCGAACGCCCACAACGTCTTCGTGGTGGACGACGCCGACCGGCGCCCGCTCTTGCCCGTGCCCGCCGTCGGCGTTGACTGGGGCACCGGCCGCTGGCACCACGCGCGCCTCGAGCGGACGGGCGCGCGAGTCAGCCTGCACTTCGATGGGGACCTCGTGCACGAGGTCGAGGACGGCACCCACGGCGCCGGGCGCATCGGACTGGGCTCCTTCGACGACCAGGGTCGCTTCGACCGCCTGCGCCTCTCCAGCCCCGACCTGCCAGCTGGCGTCGGGGACGGCTGCGACCTGTAGGCTAGGCGTCGCGTCTCGGGCGCTAGAGCGAGTCCGCGTACGCCTGCCAGGCGGCCTCGAGCTCCTCTGGTTCGGCCTGGTGGGCTGTCAACCAGACGCGGTAGCGCAGGGTGAGCTCGTCCTCGACGACGACCGCGCCCGCCCCGGCGGGGGCCCCCTCGAAGGCTGCGAGGCCGAATGGGTTGGCCGCCAGCAGGCCGTACTCGCGCGCGTGCCAGGTCGTGGGGTGGCGCGGGTTGCTCGGCGCGTCGAAGACCGCCACGGTGACCTCGCCGCCCGGCACAGGACCGAGCGCCGCGACCCAGCGCGCGCGCTGTCCCCAGATCGCGCCGTCCTCGCGGCCTTCGCTGTCCAGCAGCCGGCCCGCCGCGATCGGGCCCACGACCCGCAGGGTCGGTGCGAGCCGCAGGGCGAAGGTGCCCTCCTTCGTGTCGCCGAAGGTCAGCGGCACGCCCTCGGGCGTGAGGCGCACGACCACGTCGATCCAGCGCGCAAGTGCGCCAGCACCAAAGGTCAGGGTTCGCTGCTCGGCCGCGATTGCGACGCCCTCCGCCAGCCAGGCGTGGGCCGACTCGATCTGGTCGCCGAAGTGCCCGATCGAGGTCAGCTCGATGCGCGTGTCGCCGCCATGCCAGAAGTCGTGGCCGTTCAGGTCACCATGGGCCAGCCAGAGCGACCGGTGGTGAGGGTGGTCGCTGGACTCCCCCTCGCGCGGCGCACCGTCCACCAGCTCCATCGGGAAGCCGCGCGTCACCGCCAGCCCGCCGGGTGCGAGGAGCGGATGCAGGTGTGGCGCGGCCGGCCCTTCGGGGTGGAAGCGGGTGAAGGGCTGGCCATCGAGCTCGACGGCGAGGTCCGAGCCCACCCAGGCGATCTCGACCACAGCCGCCTGCGCGGCGGGCGGCGGCCCGAGGTCGGTCACGGGCGAGGGCGCCACGCACGCGGCGGCGACGAGGGTCAGGGCGATGAGGGATCGGAGCATGGCTGGGTTCGAGTTCGACTGCGGCGAGCCGTGATCCTAGCCACGCCAGGTCCAAGATCGGAGGCTCGACCCCCGCCCTGGTCGTCACCACCACGACTCCGCTAGAGTGAAGCCCCGCGCCTCCTACCTGCCACGCTCCCCATGAACCTCCCCCGCCGCAAGCTCCTGCAGGGTGCCGCCCTCGGCGCCGCCGCCTTCTCCGTGCCGCACCTCGGCCTGGCCCGCGGGGGCAAGTCCTGGCGACCCAACGACGAGCTGCGGGTGGCGGTGATCGGCATCCGCAGCCGCGGGCGCAACCACATCGCCGGCCTGCATCGGCTCGAGGGTGTGCGCGTGGTCGCGGTGTGCGACGTCGACCCGGCGTTCCTGAAGCGCGAGAAGGAAGCGTTCACCGCGCGCGGGGAAGAGCTCGACACCTACACCGACCTGCGAGAGGTGCTCGACCGGGACGACATCGACATCGTCGCGTCGGCCACGCCGAATCACTGGCACGCGCTGCTCACGATCTGGGCCTGCCAGGCGGGCAAGGACGTGTACATCGAGAAGCCCGTCTCGCACAACGTGTGGGAGGGACGCCAGATGGTGCGCGCGGCGCGCAAGCACGGGCGCATCGTGCAGACCGGGACCCAGTGCCGCTCGAGCCACGCCCTGCGCGACGCGATCGCGTGGCTGCAGGCGGGCCACCTGGGCCAGGTCCTGCACGCCCAGGGCCTGTGCTACAAGCCGCGCAGGTCGATCGGCAAGGTCGCTGGCCCCCAGCCGACGCCCGTGGGACTCGACTACGGCATGTGGCTCGGGCCGGCCGATGACGTGCCCCTGATGCGCAGCAGGCTGCACTACGACTGGCACTGGGACCACGCCAACGGCAACGGCGACATGGGCAACCAGGGCATCCACCAGATGGACATCTGCCGCTGGGCGCTCGGGCATGACTCGCTCTCCAGCCGCATCGTCTCGGTCGGCGGCCGGCTCGGCTACGACGACGACGGCAACACGCCCAACACCCAGCTGACCCTGCACGAGTTCGAGTCCGGCGCGCCGATCCTGTTCGAGGTGCGCGGCCTGCCCGTGGATGCCGCGGCCCAGGCCGGCGACTGGCGCATGGACCGCTACAACGACGTCGCCATCGGCGCGCTGATCCACTGCGAGGGCGGGACGCTGCGCGTCCCGAGCTACTCCTCGGCCCAGGCCTTCGACCTCGAGGGCCAAGAGGTCGCCAGCTGGAAGGGCGCCGACGACCACTACGCCAACTTCATCGCGGCCGTGCGCGCCCGCGACGCGGGCCTCTTGACCGCCGACATCGAGGAGGGCCACCTCTCCAGCGGCCTGTGCCACCTCGGCAACATCAGCCACCTGACCGGCGCCGACGCGACGCCCGACGAGCTGCGCGAGCTTGTCGCCGGTCGCGGCCCCGCCATCGACGCCCTCGATCGCATGGCCACCCACCTGGCCGCCAACGGCATCGACCTGGAGGCCGAGCGCCTGACCGCGGGCAGCGTGCTCGAGCTCGACCCCGGCACCGAGCGCTTCACCAACAACCCGCTGGCCAACCGCTTGCTGACGCGGGCCTACCGCGAGCCCTTCGTGGTGCCCACCGAGCTCTGACCCATCCAACGCGGGCCCACGCGGGCCCACGCCGGCTGCAGATCGCACTCCGCCTCGGCCACGAGCTGCGCGCCAATCGAACTGCTGCCTTCTTCAGGGCCCGATGAGGCCGTATCGTCACTCGGATGCGAGTCCGGATCCGAGACGTACGCTTCGGCGTCAGCGACTGCCCCACGCGGCTGCCCTTCCGCTTTGGCATCAACACGATGACCTGGGCGCCGACCCTGACCGCGCGGGTCGAGCTGGACACCGACGCAGGCAGCGCGGTCGGCTTCGCGGCCGACCTCTTGGTGCCCAAGTGGTTCGAGAAGGACCCGCAGAAGAGCCTCGAGGACGACGTGCGCGGCCTGATGGCTAGCGCGGTGGCGGCCGCCGGCGTCGCCAAGGACCCCGGCTCCGACGAGCGCGCCGAGACCGTCTTCGACCTGTGGTGGCGCACCTACCAGGCGCGCGTCCACAGCCAGCCCGTGGATGCCAGCGATCGGCTGCTACGCGGCTTCGGCGTGGCGCTGGTCGAGCGCGCGGTGCTCGACGCGGCCTGCCGCGCCGCGGGCGCGACCTTCTTCGAGGCGCTCAAGACCGACCTGTTCGGCATCCGCCCGCGGGTGCTCTACCCCGAGCTCGAGGGCTGGAACCTGGCCGACAGCCTGCCGCCCGAGCCCCTCGCCCGGGTCGCCCTGCGCCACACCGTCGGCCTCGTCGACGCCCTCTGCACCAGCGACATCCCAGCCGGCACGCGCGTGGGCGACGGGCTGCCCGAGGCGCTGGAGGAGGACATCGCCGCCTTCGGCCTCGACTGGTTCAAGCTCAAGCTGTGCGGCGACCCGGCGGTGGACCTCCCGCGCTGCCTGGCCTTCGCCGAGGTGCTCGGCGAGTCGGCCAGCGACGACCGGCGCCTCACCGTCGATGGCAACGAGCAGTTCGCGAGCCTCGACGCCCTCGCGGCCTTCCTCACAGAGCTGGGGCGCGACCCGCGCGGCGCCGACCTGCTCGAGCGCCTCGTCTGCATCGAGCAACCGCTCGCCCGTGCCCGGAGCCTCGACGCCGGGCTCGAGTCCGGGCTGGCGGCCCTCGCGCGCTTCGCCCCGGTGATCCTCGACGAGGCCGACCATGGCATCGAGGCCCTGCCGCGCGCGCTCGACCTCGGCTACGGCGGCATCTCGGTGAAGAATTGCAAGGGCGTGCTACGCGCGCTCGTCGGGCGCGGGCTGTGCGAGCGGCGCGGCGCGATCCAGTCGGCCGAGGACCTGACCAACCTGGGCGTGCTGGCCCTGCAGCAGGACCTGTGCACCGTCGCGGCACTCGGCCTGCCCCATGTCGAGCGCAACGGCCACCACTACTTCCCCGGCCTGGACCACCTGCCGCCAGCCGAGGCGCTCTCGGCCGCCATGCTGCACCCGAGCCTGTGGACCCGCGACGCCAATCGCACCAGCCTGCGCATCGAGGGCGGGCGGCTCGACCTCAGCTCCCTGCAGACCGTCGGCTACGGCTACGCGAGCGAGATCGACTGGGACGCGCGCACTCCGCTCGAGGACTGGACCTTCCGCCCGCCGAAGGCCTGAGGCCTAGAACTCCCACGCACCGACTCCGACACGACCATGAAGTTCAAGACCCCCGGCCAGGACAAGACCCTCGAGGCCTTCAGCGAGCACTGGCGCGGCGTCGCGCCCGACCTGGGTATCGACGACGAGCTGGGCGCTGCGGCCGGTCCGCTCGGCCAGCCGCTCGAGGTCGCTGGCCTCACGATCGGCAACCGCTGGGCGATCCATCCGATGGAGGGCTGGGACGGGACCGGCGAGGGGCTGCCCTCGGCCGACACCCTGCGGCGCTGGCGGCGCTTCGGCTCCAGCGGCGCGAAGCTGATCTGGGGTGGCGAGGCCGTCGCCGTGCGTGCGAGCGGGCGCGCCAACCCGCACCAGCTGCACCTCAACCCGGACGCCGACACGACCGGCGGCCTGGCGGCCCTGCGCGCCGAAGTCCTGGCCGGCCACGCCGAGATCGGCGAGTCCACGGACGACCTGGTGATCGGCCTGCAGCTGACCCACTCGGGCCGCTTCTCGCGACCGACCGCCGCCGGTCCCGCGCCGCGCATCGCCTACCGCCACCCGATCCTCGACGGGCGCGTCGGGCTCGCGGGCGCCGCCGCCGACGCGGCCGTGCTGACCGACGCCGAGCTCGAGGGCATCCTGGCCGACTACGTCGAGCTCGCACGCTCGGCCCACGCCGCGGGCTACGACTTCGTCGACGTCAAGTGCTGCCACGGCTACCTGCTGCACGAGCTGCTCGGCGCCAAGACGCGACCCGGTCCCTATGGCGGCAGCTTCGAGAACCGCACGCGCTTCCTGCGCGACGCCATGGCCGAGATCCGCTCGGCCTGCCCGGGCATGGCCCTCGGCGTGCGCGTCTCGATCGGCGACCTCCTGCCGTTCCAGACCGGCACCGACGAGGACCGCCACGGCGTGCCCGAGCCCTGGGAGCAGGGTGTCCGGTACCCCTTCGGCTTCGGCGTCGACGAGGCCGATCCCACGGCCGTCGACCTGACCGAGAGCTTCGCGCTGCTCGAGCTCTTGCGCGACGAGGGCGTGCGGCTGGTCAACCTGACCCTCGGCTCGCCCTACTACAACCCGCACCTGCAGCGACCGGCGGCCTACCCACCCTGCGACGGCTACCAGCCGCCGGAGGATCCGCTGAGGCAGGTCGCCGAGCACCTGCGCATCACGCGCGCTTGCAAGGCCAAGGTGCCCGAGCTCGTGCTCGTCGGCACGGGCTACACCTACCTCCAGGAGTGGCTGGCCCACGTCGCCCAGCACGAGGTCGGCGGCGGGCACGTGGACCTCGTCGGCCTTGGTCGCATGGCCCTGAGCTACCCCGACCTGCCGCGCGACATGCTCGCCGGGACCAAGCTCGCGCGCAGGAAGGTCTGCCGCACGTTCAGCGACTGCACCACCGCGCCGCGCAACGGCATGGCGAGCGGCTGCTACCCGCTGGACGACCACTACAAGCGCCGGCCCGAGATGGCCGAGCTCAAGGCGATCAAGGAGCGCCTCACTTGAAGCACGACGAGAACAGCGACGAGGTCGCCCACTTCGCAGCGCTCGACGCCAAGCCCTTCCTGCCGCGCACGCTCGGCTACCTACGCCACATCGGCCCGGGCTACATGCAGTCCGCGATGACCCTCGGCGGCGGCACGGCCTTCGCCTCGATCTTCGCCGGCGCGGCCTTCGGCTACCAGCTGCTGTGGGTCGCCCCGCTCGCGATGCTGCTCGGCATCATCGTCCTCTCGGCGGTCGCCCACCAGACCCTCTCCACCGGCCAGCGTCCCTTCGCGGCGATGCACGAGCACGCCGGCCCGGTCTTCGCCTATGGCTGGGCGATCGGCGGGATCCTGTCCTCGATCATCTGGCAGTTCGCCCAGTACGCCCTCGCGAGCTCGATGCTGGTCGCCGTGATGAAGAGCGCCGGGTACGAGGTCTCGAACGGCGCCATGGGTGCGGTCGCCCTGGCCTGGTGCGTGGCGGTCGCGCTCCTGTACGACGCCCGGCCCAAGCTGGTGCGGCTCTACGAGAACCTGATCAAGGGCGCCGTCTGGTTCATCATCGCGTGCTTCGGCCTGGTCGTGATCCAGACCGGCATCCCCCACCCCGCCGAGTTCTTCGCCGGCTTCGTGCCCTCGATCCCCGACAGCAGCCACGGCGTGGAGGGCACGACCCTGATCGTCTCGGGGCTCGCCGCCGCGGTCGGCGCCAACATGGTCTTCGTCTACCCCTACACCCTGCGCAAGCGCGGCTGGGGCCGAGCCCACCGGCGCCTCGCGCGCATCGACCTGGGCTTCGGCATGTTCCTGCCCTACGCGATCGCCGCCAGCCTGATGGTCGTCGCCTCGGCCAGCGTCTTCCACTTCGGCGACCCGGACCTGTTCACCGGCAAGAAGATCTCGCCCTGGCAGGCGGCCGAGGTGCTCGCCGCCCCCGACCGCCTCGGGCCCACCGTCGGCATGTGGGTCTTCGGCCTCGGGATCGTCGCCATGGCGCTCTCGTCGATCACGATGCAGATGCTCAGCTCGGGCTTCGCCCTGTGCGAGATGAACGGCTGGGAGCCGCGCGGCCTGCGCTACCGCATCGGCCTCTTGCTGCCCGCCGTTGGCGTCTTCGGCTCGGTGCTCTGGAAGGAGATGAGCCTCTGGGTCGCGGTGCCGACCAACGTGATCTGCGGCTTCCTGCTGCCGATCTCGTACATCGCCTTCATCCTGATGCAGCGCAAGCGCGCCTACCTGAAGGACGACCTGCCGACCGGTCCGCTGGCCACCTTGTGGGTCGCCGGCATGGCCCTGGCCACGTCGGTCCTGGTCGGCTTCCTCGGCTGGTACACCTGGACCAACGGCCGCTCCTGGATCGAGGCGATCACGTCATGAAGGGCGACCGACGTCCAGCGCGCCCGGGCCGAGCGGCACACGGTCTGGCGGAGCAGCCCGCTCGGTACCGGCCCGAGCGCCAGGTGCAGATCCGATGAGGTGCGAGGTCCAGGTCCCGAAGGTCCTCGGCGGCGGCGAGCTCGTGCTTGACGACGGCCGCCTGGAGCGAGCGCGCGCCGAGCTCGCCGTCCTCGGGGCCGAGCGCGGCCCAGCCGCGCCCGCGCGCCTGGTCTTCGCCGCCACCCACATCGTCATGCAGGACGACTACGCCGAGGTCCCCCACGACCTGGCGACTCCCGTCCCCGCCGCCGCGCTTGGCCGGCACATCGACTGGGACGCGACCGCGGCCCTGCGCGTGCGGCTCGACCGGCTCGGCTTCGGCATCGCCGAGGCCATGGACACGGCCCAGCGCTTCCACATCGGCTGGGAGAACGCCCTCGGCCTGGTCGAGGCCACCGGCGCGGCCGGGCTCACCCACGGCTTCCTCGCCGGAGCCGGGGTGGACCACCTGGCCCACGTACCCGACGAGGACGCCCTCGTCGAAGGCGTCGTCTTCCAGGCCCGCGCGATCCAGGCCGCCGGGGGCATGGTGATCCTGCTGCCGCTGGTCTGGCTCTGCCAGCAGGCCTACGACGAGGACGGCTACGTGCGCGTCTACCGGCGCGTCATCGACGCCCTCGACGGGCCGCTCTTCGTGCACTGGCTCGGCGCCATGTTCCTGCCCGCCCTCGCGGGCTACTTTCCGGGCGACGCCTTCCGCCGGATCCTGGCGTTGGACCCGGCGAAGGTGCGCGGCGCCAAGCTGTCCCTGCTCGACGACGCCCTGGAGCGCGAGCTGCGCGCCGAGCTGGGGGCCCGCGACCAGCTGATGTTGACCGGCGACGACTTCCACTTCGGCGAGCTGATGGCCTCCGATGGACACCTGGCCGGGGGCCAGCCTGCGCCCGTGCGGACGACCTCCCTGGCGGGCAGCACGGTCGGCCTCGGCGACTTCAGCCACGGGCTGCTGGGCATCTTCGACGGCATCGCCGAGCCCGCTTCGCTCGCCCTCGGCTTCTTGGCCCAGGGCGACCCGGCGCGCTACCTCGAGCTCATGGGCCCCTGCGAGGAGCTCGGCCGGCACCTCTTCGGTGCCCCGACCCAGCACTACAAGGCCGGCTTGGCCTTCCTGTCGTGGCTCGACGGCCACCAACCGAACCCCATGCTGGCGCTGCACGAGGAGCGCGCGCGCGACCACGCGCACTACCTCGAGGCCGCCCGCCTCGCGAGCCTCGCGGGCGTCTTCACGAACGCCGAGCTGGCCGCCGAGCGCCTGGCGCAGCTGCTCGGCACCTAGCCGGGCGCGAGGCCTAGGCGACCTCGTCGCGACGACCGCGCACGAGGAAGACCCCCATCGCCAGCAGCGCGCCGAGCCAGTCGGCGAGGATGTCCTTCTGGGCATCCCACACGTCGCCCTGGCTGCCGAGCACCGCGATGCCAGCCTCGGGGTCGGCGCTGATCGCGTACCACCACTCGAACAGCTCGTAGAGGGCCGCCACCGAGAGGATCACGGTGACCGGGAACAGCATCAGGATCCAGCGCGCGCGGATCAGCTCGCGGCGCGCGCACAGCTCGGCCAGCGGGTAGGCCAGGAAGCCGACCGTGAAGTGCGCCATGCGGTCGTAGTGGTTGCGCTCGAAGCCGAAGAGCTCGGTGACCCAGTCGAAGGGCACGTGCTCGAAGGTGTAGTGCCCGCCGATGGTGTGCAGGGCGGGCAAGAAGGCGCAGAAGATCCAGGACGTGGTCGAGAGGCGCGTGGAGCGCGCGATCCAGATCAGGATCCCGACCAGCATCACGATCGGTGCGTTCTCGGCGACCCAGACCGCGCGGTCGTGGGGCGCGATGCCGCACACCACGAAGAGGACCACGTAGAGGACGAGCAGGATCCGCGCGATCGGCGGCTGGCGGACGGAGGTGTCGAGCATGGCAGGAGCTTGCCGGGCGCGCGGCGCGGAAGCAAGCGGGCGCGCCCGCTCCACAGGCGCTGCGGGGCCCCAGCCTGGTCAAGCCGCGTCCCCCGTGGCACCCTCTCTGCATGCTGGACCTTCGACCCGCCTGCGAGCGCTGTCACGCCGAGCTGCCAAGAGCCTCCGCCGAGGCCCGCTGGTGCGCCCACGGCTGCACCTTCTGCGCCCCTTGCACCGACGGTCCCTTGGCCGCCACTTGCCCCAACTGCGGCGGCGAGTTGGTGCCCCGCCCGCGCCTGAAGGTGGCCCCGCCCGAGCCGCCGCCCACGGCCCCGCGCCGCCTGGTCTGCCTGAGCCAGGAGACCGCCGAGACCCTGGCCTTGCTCGGCCTCGAGGACCGCGTCGTCGGACTCTCCAGCTTCGTCGCGCGTCCCGTCGACGCCTTCGCGGGGGCCGCGCGCATCGGCGGCTTCTCCACCAGCGACGTGGACGCGATCGCGGCCCTCGAGCCCGACCTGGTGCTCCTGTACTCCGACGTGCAGGCCGACCTCGCCGCCGAGCTCCTGCGCGCTGGCCTCGAGGTGCACGCCTTCCACCACATCGACCTGGCCGGCATGCTCGCCATGGTGCGCACGATCGGCCGCTTGGCCGGCGTGCCCGACCGCGGCGAGGCCCTTGCGGCGAGCCTGGCAGCCCAGCTGCAGGTGGCGCGCGACGCAGCTCCGAGCGGGGCCCGGCGACGGGTCTACTTCGAGGAGTGGAACGAGCCGCTGATCACCGGCGTGCGCTGGGTCAGCGAGCTGATCGAGCTAGCCGGAGGCGAGGACGTCTTCGCCGAGCTCAGCCGGGGCGCCCACGCTAGGGACCGGGTCGTCGAGCCGGCGGACGTGGTCGCCGCGGCGCCCGACGTGGTGCTCGCCTCCTGGTGCGGCAAGCCCTTCCGACGCGCCGAGCTCGAGGAGCGCCCCGGCTGGAGCGAGCTGCCCGCCGTGCTCGCGGGCCGTGTCCACGGCCTCGACAGCACCCCGCTGCTGGCACCGGGCCCGAGCCTCGTCACCGAAGCCCTCGGGCTCCTGCGCGCGGCCATCACGGCCGACTAGCCCCGGGACTCCCGGGCACGGGCGCAGGCGGCCAGGACGAAGAGGACGGAACCAAGGGCGAGGGCATAGAGGGCGGAGGTCATGGACCCGCCCAAGTCCGCTCGCGCGCGGTCGTCCGGTTCCGGCTGCAGAATACCTACAGGCCCCCGGCCCCCGGAACCTAGCTGTGCAGGATCGCGACCGCCGGACCCGAGGTCGCAGGATCGAAGGGCGCCCGCCCGAAGCCGCCGCGGCGCTCGATCGAGGTGAAGCCCGCCGCCTCGGCCAGCCGGTCCACGGCGGCGGCGCGGTGCGGGACCATCGGCGTCGAGCCCTCGAAGGCCAGCTCGCCGTCGACCAGCAGCCGGGTGTGGAACTCGCACCCGTCCTCGGTCAGCCGCTCGTAGCTGCGCTCGAAGCGCAAGGCCGGGAGGTCGCCCTTGGCGGGGTCCTCCAGCACCGGGAAGTCGAAGCGGCCGGCCTCGCTGCCCGCCGCCAGGATGCGGTCGAAGTTGACCGTCTGCAGCACGAGCACCGAGCCCTTGGTCAGCCGCGGGCGCAGCTCGGCCAGGAAGCCCGCCAGCTGCTCTTCGTCCAGGTGCGCGGCCACGTTGCCGATGCACACCGCCAGGTCCAGCCCCGCGTCCTCGCCACGCGCCGCGGCCGCGGCCCAGCGCCGCAGGGGCGCGACGAAGTCCGACAGGCCCGCGACCTCGAAGCACAGCCGCGCCTGGCCCTCGTGCAGGCGCCGGGCCTCGTCGATCATCGCGGGGTCGAGGTCCATGGCCAGGACGTCCAAGCCGCCGGCCGCGAGTCCGGCCGCGTCGTGGCCCGTCCCGCAGCCGAAGTCCAGGGCGCAGGACGCGCCCGGCGCGACCTCGCGGCCGGCCGACCTGGCCCACCCGACCAGCCACTCGACCGCGTCCGGGCGCGGCCGGAAGACGCGCTCGTAGTGCTCGGCGAAGGCCGACCAGATGCCCATCAGGTGCGGCTCGCCACCGGCCGCGGAGCTTCCAAGCGCAGGGGCTTGCCGCCGGCGCGGCCGCACTCGCCCCCGTCCACGTCGGGCTCCTCCTCCATCAGCTGGCCGTCCCGCAGCAGCACCTCGCCGCGACGCACGACGACCTGGGGGAAGCCGGCGAGGGTCATGCCCTCGTAGGCGGACCACTTCGCGGTCGAGGGCAGCTCGGCCGCGACGACCTCGACCTCGACCCCGGGGTCGAACAGCACCAGGTCGCCGTCGTAGCCGACCGCGAGCCGGCCCTTGTCGGACAGGCGCATCGACGCGGCCGCGTCCACGGTCACGCTGTCCAAGAGCCGCTCGGGCGTCAGCACGCCGCGGCGCACGAGCTCGAGGCACAGGGGCCAGTACAGGTCGATCGAGGGCATGCCCGAGGCGGCCTTCGGGTAGGCGCGGTCCTTGAACTCCACCGGGTGCGGCGCGTGGTCGCTGGAGAGCGCCTCGATCGTGCCGTCACGCAACCCTTCGAGGATCGCGGCCTGGTCGTCGGGCGTCTTGATCGCGGGATTGACGCGCATCCGGTTGCCGAGCCGCCCCGCGTCCTCGCTGGTCAGCAGCGCGTAGTGGAAGCAGGTCGAGGCGACGACGTCGAGCCCGGCGGCCTTGGCGCGGCGCACGCGCTCGACGCCAAGGGCGCTGGTGATGTGGTACACGTGCAGACCCGCGCCGGCCCTCTCCGCGCAGTCGATGGCCTGCTCGATCGAGCGGTCCTCGGCCACGTCGTTGCGGATCAGGTGGTGCTCGTGGATCGTCGGCTCGGGGTACCTGGCCGCGTTCTCGTCCAGGGTCGCCTCGTGCTCGCAGTGGGTCACCGCCATGCGCCCGGCATGCGCCGCGCCAACGAACAGGCCCGCGATCGTCTCGGGGTCCTCCTGCCCGCCCATGCCGGTCGAGCCGCCGAGGAACAGCTTGAGCCCGGTCGCGTCCTCGGCGATGCCGGGCAGCTCGGGCAGGCTGGCGGGCAGCAGGTTGGCGAGCAGGCCGTAGTCGACGAGCGAGCGCTGGGCCACATAGCTCAAGCGCTGCTTCATCGCCTCCACGGTCGTGCTCAGGGGCGTGTTGTTCTGCACCTCGACGACGCTGGTCACGCCGCCGTGCACCGCGCCGCGTGAGCCGCGCACCCAGCCCTCCTTGCGGGTCAGGCCGGGATCGCGGAAGTGCACGTGCACGTCGATCAGGCCGGGGATGATCGACAGCCCGCCGGCGTCGACGACCTCACGGCCGCCGGCCTCGAGCAACGGGTCGCTGCCGGCGGGCCCGATCGCGTCGATGCGACCGCCGCGGATCGAGACCGAGACGGGCGCGCCGCCGTGGGGCCACGGGATCGCGCCGGTGACCAGGAGGTCCGCGCCGCCGGGGTGCGGGCCGCGCGGGACGGGAGTGCCTTCGAAGTAGCTCATCACAAAAGGAGGAAAGCGGTCGTGCGGGCGGCCACCCTCGGCGGAGCGCCGCACCGGGATCGGATCAAGCCGGCGGGCGGCGGACGACGAGCAGGGTCATGTCGTCCTCGCGCCAGTCCTTGGCCACGCCGAGGGCGGCCTCGACCAGGCGGGCGGTGATGCCCTTGGCGTCGAGCCCCTCGGCGGCCGCGTGGGCCAGGGCCTCGGCCAGGCCGTCGGTGCCTAGCATGCTGTCGTGGTTCTCGGGGTCGCGCGCCTCGCTCAGGCCGTCGCTGTAGACGACCATCACGTCGCCCGGCGCGAGCTGGCCCTTCGAGGTGACCTGGTAGTCGTGGTCCTCGATCATGCCGAGCGCGGGCTCGCCGCCCTCGGGCTCGAGCACCTCGCCGCTGCCTGCGCGCCAGATCAGGGGCGCGGCATGGCCGGCGTTGACCAGCTCGAAGGTGCCGTTGGGCTCGATCATCGCGAGCAGCAGGGTCACGAAGCGGCCGTCGTCCATGCGGTCGGACAGGTCCTGGTTGAGCAGGGTGACCGCCTCGTCGACGCCGGGCACGACGCGCAGGTAGGAGCGTAGGCCGGCTTGCGCCGCGGCGGTGATCAGCGCCGGACCGATGCCATGGCCGCTGACGTCGCCGATCACGACGGCGAGGCGCTCGGACCCCTTGCGGCCCTGGGCGCCGGCGTCGTAGAAGTCGCCACCGGCGCGCTCGGCCGGGCGGAAGAAGCCGCCGAGCTCGAAGCCTAGCTCGGACTCGGCCAGGTTGGGCATCAAGTCGCGCTGGATCGCCGAGGCCAGCTCGAGCGACTGCTCGAGGCGCAGCTTCTCGATCGAGTCGAGGTGCAGGCGCGCGTTCAGGAGGCTGATCGAGATGTGCTGGGCGAGCGCCGCGAAGAAGGACAGGTCGCTCTGGGTGAACTGGCGCGTGGCCGCGCGCGAGTCGACGTAGAGCACGCCCTGGGGCGGGCCCACGCCGCCGTCGCGGCCCGAGGTCAGCGGCACGCACATCGCGGCGCGCAGCTTCAGGTCGAAGACCGAGCGGCCGAGCTCGAGGGCCTCGCTGTCGGAGCTGACCGTAGCGCGCAGGGCCTCGCCGCTCTCGAGCACCCGGTTGGCGATCGAGGTCGAGAAGCGCAGGTCGGTCTCGTCGCCAGCCGGGCCCGCGGAGGCGCCGAAACCAGCCACGTCGACGCCGCCGCGGCTGCGGGCCACGCGCGCCTCGAGCTTGCCGTGCTTGCCGACCATCAAGAGGATGCCGCGCTCGGCCCCGGTGACGTCGATCGAGCGGTCCACGATGTCGACCAACAGGGGCTCGAGCTCGAGGGAGTCGTTGACCCGGGCGATCGCCCCGAGCAGGACCTCGACGCGGTCCCGGTCGCGGCCCTGGTCACCGGTCAGGAAGAGGGTCGAGACCGACCCGGGGCTCGGGTCCAGGGACTCGCCGTCGGCCGAGGGGAGCTCCGAAACGGGGCCCGAGTCCGGGTCCATCGGGAGCTGGGGGCTGGGCTTCTTGCGCTTGAAGAACATCGGACGCCAGTCTAACGCTCCTCTCTGGCTTTCCTGCCCCTGTGAGCCTACGATTCTCACGCCTCCCCCAAACCGTGAGTAGAGACACCATGCACATCCAGGCCGAGCCCCGCGAGAACTACACCGTCCTGCACCTGCGGGGCGAATTCGACACCTTCTACTGCCCCCTGCTCCAGGCCGAGATCGACTCCCTCATGGCTGCCGGCGTGGGCAAGATCGTGCTCAACCTGCGCCTGGTCAAGTTCATCAACTCGACCGCCATGGGTGCCATCATCAAGGCCTCCAAGGTCCTGAAGAAGGCGGGTGGCCAGCTGACCATCTCGCGCCCCTCGACCTTCTGCCGCGAGACCCTCGCGAAGGTCGGCCTCGAGCGCGTCGTGCCGATCTTCGACTCGGACGAGGCCGCTGGCGAGGGCATGCTCGAGGGCGCCGCGCCCAAGACCGGGGGCGACGACGCCATCCTGCAGGAGGACGAGACCGCGATCCTCTTCAGCCCCGTCGACGAGAAGCGCGTCCCCCACTTCATCGAGCGCGAAGCCTCGATCACCAACCCCGTCCACGGCCACAGCTTCGGCAGCTCCTGGCGCGGCGTCGGTCGCATGAGCGGCCTCGACGCCGACGGCGTGCGCTTCACCTGGAACGGTGGCGAGACGGGCATGACCTCCTTCGAGATCGCCCAGTTCCTGGCCCTCGGCACCGAGGTCAAGGTCAAGTTCCGCCTGCCCCTGCTCAAGAAGGGCCTGTCGGTCGCCACGGTCACGATCACCGAGATCGAGGAGCGCCCCGACGGTGTCAAGATCGGCGCCTCCTTCTCCGAGATCGACGACGAGACGCGCCAGTCGGTGCAGCAGTATGCCGAGGACTTGCGGTTCCTTAAGAAGGAGCTGGATTCGGGGTTGGAGTAGGGGCGCTCCATCGCCGCTAGGGCTCTTTGCGCTCTCTCGCCGCGCGGGCGGTTTGCGCTCCATCGCCGCTAGGGCTCTTTGCGCTCTCTCGCCGCGCGGGCGGTTTGCG
>JARGPD010000248.1 GCA_029212845.1 Planctomycetota bacterium | reverse complement strand
TCCCCGTCAGCTGCTTCGCCCTAGAGGCCGATGTTCAGCTGGAGGCCGTCGGACATGCCGAAGCCACCGGGCTGGCTACCGTCCGTGGTGCCCGCCTGGAAGAAGACGTCCAGGCCGACCAGCAGCGGGTCGTTCGGGATCGCACCGTTCCAGGTGCCAGTGCCACCGGCGGACGGGATCGTCGCCAGGGGCAGCAGCTGGGAGAAGAAGTCAGCCAGCATCACACCGCCGAAGAGCGGCGTGTTGGTCTGGTTCAAGCTGATCACCAGCAGCACGGCCGACTGGGTGATGCCGCTGACCTGGACCTGGATGGCGTTGCCGATCTGGGGCGAGCCGAGGCCCGCGATCGACATGTAGTTCGCCGGCGAGGCGCCGGTGCCGTAGACCGTGAAGCTACCGCTCGAGCCGCCGCTGCCCACGACGGGCACGCTGACCGCCGGGGAGACGGTCACGTTGCCGGCCCAGTCGGTGAAGCGACGCTCGTAGACCAGGTCGCCGCTGTTGCTCGAGCTCATCTCGAAGCGGAAGAGGCCGCTGCCGCCCATGTCGAGGGCGGGCTCGTTGACCGAGCCCGCGGCCGCGGTGACGATGACCTGACCGACCATGCCGAAGGCCACGTGCGGGGTGCAGACGTAGTCGTAGGTGCCGGGGCGGACGAAGGTGTAGCTGTAGGTCTCGCCCGGGCTGAACAGGCCGGAGTCGAACTCGTAGCCGGGGGTCGAGCTGGTGACCGTGTGCTTGGTCGTGCCGGTGCCGGTGTTCGTCCAGGTGACCGTGGTGCCGGCCGTGATGTTCAGCACGGCGGGGGAGTAGGTCAGGCCGGGCATGGTGACCGCGGCCGTCTGGGGGCTGGTGTTGACCACGTAGTCGACCTCGGCTCGCACGTAGTGCACGCCGTCGTCCATGACCTGGTCCTTCATCTCCGAGCGCACGACCCAGGGGCTGGTGCTGCCGGAGACCACCTCTTCCTGGCGGATGATCGACGGGGCGACCGTGTCCGCGCTGCCGGTGTTGGCGTACAGCTTGGCGTCCCACTGGGTCGAGCCGGACTCGCCCTGGGCGCTGATCACGTCGTAAGTGCCATCGTTGTTGACGTCCGCGACGGTGATGTCGAGGGTCGAGTCACCGACGGCGGTGAAGTCGTTCGCGACGGTCGAGAACACGCCCGAGCCGTTGTTGTTGAACAGCTTCTCGCTGCTGCCGAGCGAGCCGATGATGACGTCGTAGTCGCCGTCGTTGTCGCTGTCGAGCAGGATGACCTCGTTGTCGTCCGAGTTCGAGAGGGTGCCGCCGGTGCTGAAGGACAGGGTGCCCGAGGGGTTCAGGTTGTTGTTGATCGAGCCCTCGGAGAAGCCCGAGAGGCTGACGAAGAACATGTCCATGTCGTTGTCGCCGTCGAGGTCACCGACCTCGGCCTCGTAGACGTTGCTCGAGGTCCCGGGCAGCATGTTCGAGATGTTGGTGAAGTTGCCGAGGCCGTCGTTCAGCATCAGGTAGTGGTTGCCACCCGTGTTGTTCGCGCGGTTCAGGCCCAGGAAGTCCAGGTCCCAGTCGTTGTCGATGTCGACGTACTGCACGTCCATGTGCGCCTTCTTGACGGGCGCGTTCATGGCCACGGCGTCCTCGGTGAAGAAGCCGTTGCCGTCGTTGAAGTACAGGTGCGGGCGGTCGCCGGAGCCACCGAGGTAGCTGCTACCGGAGTCCGAGATGATCACGTCGAGGTCCCCGTCGTTGTCGAGGTCACCGAAGTTCGAGCAGGCCGAGGAGTAGGCCGTGGTGAAGCCGCGGGCGACCCCATCGAAGTCGAAGAAGCCGGGCTGAACGGCGCCGCGGTTCACGTACAGGAAGGGCAGGTCCGTGTTGAAGCCGTTGGCGAACATGGCGTCGACCCAGCCGTCACCTTGGATGTCGCCGGTGTCCGCCGAGCGGGCGTTCGAGGTGTGGACACCGAGGCGTGCCACGCTCTCGTCGGTGAAGGCCACCGGACCCAGCTCGAGCTTGTTGATCACCAGCACGTTCTGCTGCTTGGTGCCCGCGCTCGAGTAGCCGTTGCCCTCGGCGAAGAACACGTCGAGGTCGCCGTCGTTGTCGACGTCGGCGCACTCGAGGCCCTCGGTCCACTTCTTCGGGTTCGGGAAGCTCCCGGGGATGTGCTTGAACTGCGCCTGGGCGGCGGCTGCAGGCGCGAGGACTGCGCCGATGAGGCCCAGGGAGAGGAATCGTTTGGAAGCGGAGGACTTCAACATGGAGGCGTATCCCAGGGGGATCATGGTGAGGGCGGTGGCCGCTCGGGCCGCCGGGGGGAACGTTGGATCTAGCAAGAGGGGGTCCCTGCCAGGCAGCTAGGACCCCTTCCCACGTCTCGAAGGATCCCACGAACCCGCAAATCCGGCCACCCCGGAAACACAAGTGCAACGACATTCAAGCGGCCGAAGACCTATCCTCCAGGCCGACAGGACGTAGCCCAAGCCCCCCAGGGGCCCTCCGCCCAGGAACCACTCCCTACATAATTATCTGATGTCGATCCTCGAGAACGTCCGCGACCGCTACGCCAAGGGTGCCCAGGCCGTGGTGCCCGAGCTGTGCTGCCCCGTCGATTACCGCGCTGACCTGCTCGAGGTCCTGCCCCAGGAGGTCATCGATCGGGACTACGGCTGCGGCGATCCCAGCCGGTTCGTGCGCGAGGGCGACGTGGTGCTGGACCTCGGTGCCGGGGGCGGCAAGATCTGCTTCATGGCCAGCCAGATCACCGGTCCTACGGGTCGCGTGATCGGCGTCGACGCCACCGACGACATGCTCGACCTCTCCCGCCGCCACGTGGCCGGGGTCGGGGACAAGATCGGCTGGCACAACGTCGAGTTTCGCCATGGCTGGATCCAGGACCTTGGCCTCGACCGCGACAAGCTCGCGGCGTGGGTTGCGGCCAACCCAATCAGCGATCTGGCCGGCCTCGAAGCCCTGGCGGCCGAGGAGCGTCGCCTGCGCGCCGAGGAGCCCTTGATCCCCGACGCCTCGGTCGACTTGGTCCTGTCGAACTGTGTGCTCAACCTCGTCGGCAATGCGGAGAAGCGCCAGCTGTTCACCGAGATCGCGCGCGTGCTCAAGAAGGGCGGCCGCGCGGCCATCTCCGACATCGTCTCGGACGAGGACGTGCCCGTCGAGATGCAACAAAACCCGGACCTGTGGAGCGGCTGCATCTCGGGCGCCATGCGCGAAGACCGCTTCTTGCAAGCGTTCGCCGACGTCGGCCTTTACGGCGTCCAGATCGCGGCCTACCAGAGCGAGCCGTGGGCCGTCGTCGAGGGCATCGAGTTCCGCTCGATGACCGTGATCGCGTACAAGGGCAAGGAAGGCGCGTGCTATGAGCACAACGAAGCGGTCATCTACAAGGGCCCATGGAGCGAGGTGCGCGATGACGACGGGCACGTCTTCCGACGTGGTGAGCGCACGGCCGTG
>JARGPD010000247.1 GCA_029212845.1 Planctomycetota bacterium | reverse complement strand
CTTGGCCAAGTACCCCGCCACAAGCACTTCCGCCTGCTCGGCAGACGACCTCCCGGCGCTCTCGCCTAGTTGGGTGCTCCAAGAGCCGCTCTTCTCGGGCACACCACCTTCGATACTGGCTTCGAGGTCGCCATCCTTGGCAAGGCGCTGCTCGAACTTCGCTCCCAGGACCTGCATGCCAGCGAACTGGGTCAGCCTCTGCTCCGCGAGGAAGGGCTCGAGCGCTGCGAGGCCCTTGGCGCTGGGCGCCGAGCCCCCTTGCTCGGGCTGCCCCTCCTCCCGCTTGGCCTCCCTCTCCGCTTCGCTCAGACCGAGGTCATCGAGGGCCGAGGCGACCTGGTCTGGATCGCCCAGTCCTCCATCGACACCAAGGTCATACAGGGCCAAGCCCTTGATCGACTTGACGATCTGATCGCTGTCCGAGTCGAAGCCCTTCACCGTCCAGTTCCCGATGTCGTCCTTGATCAGTGCCACGTTGGTCCGGCCGATGCCAGAGACCCGCACGCGGTTGATCGGGTGCCAGAACATGCGATCGATCACTGCGGCTTTCTTCGAGTTCTCGGCACGCTCCGTGTCCTTACCCAGGAACGGAATCGGGATCGAGTCGGTGATCTCATCCAGCAGGGGTACGCCCTGCTGGGCACTCTCCAGGATCATGCTCTCCCAGCCAGTCTCATCCTCGTGAAAGCCCGTCGCTGGGGTCGCCGAGCGCAAGTAGGCCGCAGCTGGTCGCAGGTAGGCAAGTCCCGCGCGTTGGCGCATCAGCTCTTCGACAGCCGCGCGAATCTGCTTCGACTCCACGGTGCCCTCGCCGTTGCGGCGCAGCTCGTCGATCAGCTCGAACCTCAGGGTTGCGAGCATCGAATCGATGACCTGCTTGGGGGACTTCGGGGCTTGGGAGGGGACCACGAAGCGCGTCGGGTCCAGCCGTCGCCGGGCCTCTCGGAGCACAGCGAGCACCTCCTGGGCGCCCGCCGCACTCGGTTCTTTCGTGGCATCCTGCTTGGCGACATGGGCGATCAGGTTGTCCAACTCGTCACGGGCTCGTGAGACTTCCTCCGTCCCAGTAGCCTTCGGGCAGGAGCTGCAGGCGAACGCTTCCGCGAGGAGCTTCCGCGCCGCTCCCTTGACCGGGGCCTCGAGGGACTCGGGGAAGCCGAGCTCGAGCTCGGCCAAGAGGCCCGCCTCCGTTGGGATCCGCAGCCTCAAGGCCGCCTCGAGCGCCAGCCGCTGGACCTCTGCTAGCTCGGCCTGCGAGGCTCCGAAGGAGTGCTGCTGCCAGTACTCGTCCACGCTGCTGAGCAGCGTGTTGCCGAGCGCCTGCAAGGTCAGGAGGGACTGCCGCTCCACGCCTGCCAGGTCACCGTCGAGTCCCGAGTAGTAGGCCACGAAGCGCACCTTGGATGCGAACTGCATGAGCCCGGTGAGCAGGCGTCGCGTCTCCTGACTCATCTGCTCGCCGCAGGAGCACGTGCCCAGCCCGGGGAGCGTCTCGCTCGAGGCGGTCAAGTGCTCCTCGACAAGCCGATCCAGACCCTGGGCCAGGCGACCACCGCCGAAACCGAGAGCCTTGATCTGGGCGAGCTGCACGGCGAACTTGGAGATCGCGTCTCGCCTCTCCTTGGCATCCGCAACCCCCGGATCGAAGCTGGTCGGATAGACCGTGAGTTTCGACTCACTCCCCCCCAGGGCTTTCAGTAGGCTCTCGGCCCCGAGCTTCGGGCTCCGTGAAAGGGCCCGGAACGTCGGCTGCGCTCCAGTCAGCTTGGGACTCCAGTCCCCCAGCAAGAGCTGACCACCGGAGGTCGGGTTCGATGCATCCAGGAGCTCCATCGCCTGGGCCCAATCCAAGGTGTAGGAGACAGCCTTGGCGCACGAGATGGCGAAGCTCAAGTCGGCCGGATTGTTCAGGTCGGCTCGGTGCAGTCCCTCGAGGCAAGCCTCGACGAACCGACGAAGGAGTGCGTCCCTGCGCCCGATGACCGGTGAGCTCTCTTCGATCATGGCCAGCTGCTCTTCAAGGATCTCTAGGCGCCCACTATCCTGAGGAGCCTTCGCGAAGGCCTCGTGAGCGGCTTGCAGCTTCGACTCCAAGGCCTCGACCTCGGGTCCTAGATCCTCGATCTCCTTCGCGATGCCACCGATGGTCTTGGCCTGCTCCACGACGGCCGCGGAAGGCCCGATGCGATCGGAGTACAGGTAGAGGACAGCGTTGAGCGTAGCCGCATCGTCATCCCAGAAGCGCTCGGTCGCCCCGAGCTGGGGGATGTACTCCGGCTGGTAGTACGTCTCGAACGAGATGCTCTTCGCGAAGTCGCGGAACGGCTTCGGGAAGGAATGCTTCTTCCAGCTGATCCGGCTGCGCCGCCGGTCCTCGAACTGATCGCGCAGCTGCACGAGCAGCGGCTTGGCCCCGATCGCCATGCCCGCCGCTTGCTCGAGCTGGACGCTGCAGTGGTTCGCCATCGGCCCCTGGTACACATCGACGTCCACCCGGATCACCGCGCAGGCGGCGAGCGCGGTCAGGACTAGTGCGGCGAGAGTGGAACACAGCCTTGGTCGCTTCTGCATGGGCTAGTTCTCCTCCGCCGGCACGATCCCTTCAGGTAGCTCACTACCCCCTTGGAGCGCCCCCCCGGCGCCGGTGCTTCCCGGATCACCGCTCGCGGACTCGCGCTGGACCTTGGCCGCGGCAGCATGACCCTCCAGCTCAAAGGCTAAGAGCTCTCCAAGGGCTTGCATGCGCTCGGCTTCCAACTCGAGATCGTCCGCCATGTCCTCGAGTGCGTCCTGCCGCGCCTTGCCCGCCGCCGCGAGCTTGCCCTTGCCGATCGCCCCAAGGGTCTCGTTGACCGCCTCGAAGAGCGCCTCGGGGTTGCCGCCCATCACGATCGCGAGGCGATGGCTCGTAGGCGCCTGGCGGAATCCCTCGGGCCCGAACAGCATCAACCGCCTGTCGCTCGCAAAGAGCCCGTCCACAGAAGCCGCATCCTTCGCCGTCAGTCCCTCGATGTCGCCCTCCTGGTCGACGTCGACCGCGCCGCTCTCCCAGTCGATCTTAAGCTGGCTCTGAAGCGAATCCACGAGTACCGCGGGCACCCAGCCAGAGCGGTACTTCACGTTCGAGAGCGCGCTCCCTTGCCCCCGTACTCGCACTCGGTACAGGGTAGGTGGCAGCTGCTCCTGGGGATCGAAGACCCCGAGGTAGTAGGTCTGCTCAAGGTCGCTTCCCGTCGCGAGCCCCGCGGTGACGAGGCCTGTCACGATCGACTCGGGAGTCGAGCTGCAGGCGACAAGGAGCAGGGGTGCGGCGAGGGCGAGACCTAGGGCTTGGGTCGAGCGATGAGCCATGGTGCGAGCTTGAGATAGGAGTGGCGAGGATGGGAAGCTCCATTCTGGCCCCAGCCGGGTTCGAACGTCAAGGAACCCCAGCTTGCATGCAAGAGCGCCCGCCCCTCCGTGGTGGAAGGGCGG
>JARGPD010000072.1 GCA_029212845.1 Planctomycetota bacterium | reverse complement strand
CCCCCCCCCCCCCCCCCCCCCCCCCCCCCCCCCCGCCCCCCCCCCCCCCCCCCGGGGGCCCCCCCCCCCCCCCCCGCTTCCACTCGTGGGCGGCGCGGGAGCATCGCCCGGTTCCCGAGCGAAAGCCGACCGCAGGTCCCCTTCCAAGAGCAACCGAGTCAATCCCCGCTCCATCCTCGGCCAACCCAGCCACCCGACCCCAGTCCCCGCAGCCGACCGCCCCCTCCGCGTGTCGCCGAGCACATGCCCCAGCGGCGACCGAGCGCCAGCCCGTGCGGCGCCTGAGCACAAGCCCAAGCCGCGACTGAGCGCCAGCCCGTGCGGCGCCTGAGCACAAGCCCCAGCGGCGACCGAGCGCCAGCCCGTGCGGCGCCTGAGCACAAGCCCCAGCGGCGACTGAGCGCCAGCCCGTGCGGCGCCTGAGCACAAGCCCAAGCGGCGACTGAGCGCCTACCGCGTCAGCTCCACGAACCGCGCATCCTCCCACAGGTTCGCCAGGTCCGGATCCTCGCGCGCCCAGCGCTTTTGACGAGCGAGGGAGCCAGGCGTCGGGTGATTCTCTTCCAGCTCGCGCCGCAGCATCGCGAGCGCCTGGTCCAGCTCCCCGAGCAGCGCGTGGGCGCAGGCCAGGTTGTAGTACACCTCGGGCGCCGGACGCACCGTGCGCAGCAGCGCGCGCGCTTCGTCCTCGGCGCCGAATCGCGCCCGGTAGCAGGCCAGCAGCCCGCGCATGAAGTCGCTCTGGTCCAGCTCGTAGGCGCGCTCGAAGTACCCGAGCGCGCGGCCCGGATCCCCGAGGCGCACGTTGCTGTTGACCGCCATCCCGACCAACGCTTGGGCCCGCAGCGCCCGCGTCTGGGCCAGCTGCTGGTCGAAGACCACGCCCGAGCGCGGGTCCCGCTCCTGGCGCTTGCGCTCGAGGATCGTGTTCTCGACCGCCTCGAGCCGCAGCTGGGCCGAGTCGAAGACCTCGATCGCCTCGCGCGGCCGGCCCGCGTCGCCGAGCGCGCCGCCGTGGGCGATCTCGACCCGCGCCGCGAGCCAAGCCCCCCACGCACCCTGACCATAGCTGCCCGACTCCTCCAGGTCCGCGTGCAGCCGCGCCGAGAGCTCGACCGCCTCCTCGGGGCGATCATCGGCGCGCAGGTCCCCGGCCAACTGCAGGGCAAAGATCGAGGGCAGGCGCAGGTCCGAGAGGTCCGCCCAGTTCGACTTGCGATCGCGCTCGATGGCCTCGGCCACGGCGCGGCCGCGCATGTCGAGCAGCTGCATCTCCAGCTGGTCCCAGGTCACCTCGAGGCGTCGCTGGATCGCCATCGCCTGGGCCTCGCGCATCATCTTGAGCAGGGCGAAGCGACGCGGGTCGGTGCGCGCCGGCCCGAAGGCCGGCTCGCCGTCGGGCTCGGTCGCGAGGTCCTCGCGCGGCTCGAAGCCCGGCAGCTCTTCGCCGAGCACGACCCGGAAGGCTCGCCCGAGGTCGAGCAACAGGTCGAGGCCCGCGCCGCGTCGGTCGCCCGACCAGATCGGGTTGTCCGGCGCCGACAGCACCAGGCGGCGCGGCGACAGGGCGCCGTCGAGCACCACGTCGATGCCACTGAGGCCCGCCTTGTCGTCGACCGCAGCCTCGCGCAGCTGGGCCCAGAGGCTGAACTCGTGGGCCTGCTGCAGGTGCATCAGCACGCGCGCGTCGTTGGTCTCGGCACCGCCGGCGAGGGCGGCACACGCGGCGAGCAATTCGACCAGCCCGCGCAGCTCGAGCACCTCGGTCATCCGACGGGCGGTCACCGCCGAGGGCAGCTCGGGGCTTGGGGAGAGGTCCAGCCGCTCGCTCGCGAGCCCGTCGAGGGACATCGAAGCGCGCAGCAGCGGGGCGAAGACCTCGTCGTTGCGGCCCATCGCGAACAGGGTCGCGGCCTCGAGGTAGCTGGCCAAGAAGCGCGTCCGTCGGCCGGTGAAGTCCCCGCGCCCGCGGGTCAGCCGCTCGGTGCGCGCGGTCGCCACGAGGGCCGACTCCAGGCCGCGGCCGCTGGCGACGTGGTACATCGCGCGGCGCACGAGCAGCTCCGGTGCGGGCCACGGCGCGTCCTCGAGCGCCTCGAACAGCGCCACCGCCTGCGCGTCGAGGCGCAGGGTGCCGAGCCGCGTGAGCGCCTGCTCGAGGGCCCGGTCGGCGGCGGCGCGCACGATGGGATCACTGTGCAGGCGCGCCCGCGTGAAGAGGATGTGGTCGCGGGGCTCCCCGCGGCTGGCGAAGGCCTGGCCGAGGCCGCCGAGCAGCTCGGTCAGGGTCGGCGCGGGCAGGGCGTCGACGCCGAGCCCTTCGGCCAAGAGGTCCAAGAGCTCCCGGGCGGCGCTGCTGCGCTTGGCCAGGAGCTTCGCCGCGGCCTCGGCCTCGGCGCCGGGCAGGCTCCCGACCAGCTCCGCCAAAAGCTGCGACGCGCGCGGCCCCTCGACCAGGGCCAGGGCTTCGGCCGCGGCCGTGCGCAGCTCGCCGGACGGGTCGAGGCTAGCGCGCTCGGCCAAGAGCTCGGCGCGCTCGTCCGCCCGCGTGAGGCCGGCGTCGGGCGCGGCGAGCTCCGAGGCGGCCGCGATGCGCAGGCCAAGGGCCACGCTAGGATCGCCGAGCCGCTCGAGGGCCTGGTCGAAGCTCCCGTCGGGCGAGGTGCCCACGGGGGCCACGGGGGAGGGCATGCGGCTCGCGCCGGGTGCGGCCGGGGCCAAGGGCACCAGGCAGCTGGCTGCCAGCAGCGCGAGGGCGAGACGACTCAAGCCTCGGCCTCCGCCGCTTCGCCGTTCTGGGACTTGAGTCGGTACTCGAGCGCCCGCCGGGTCATGCCGAGGCGGCGCGCAGCGGCGCTCAGGTTGCCGCGCTCCTCCTCCATGGCGCGGCGCATCATCGCCGCCTGCAGGTCGTCCACCGAGAGGCCGGCGGCCAGGGCGCGGCGGGCCAGCTCGTCGCCGGCGCCGGCGGTCGCCTCGCCGAGGAAGTCGAGGCTGGCCGCGTCGATCGACCCGCCGAGCACGAGCACCCGCTCGAGGGCGTTCTCGAGCTCGCTCACGTTGCCCGGCCAGGGGTGCTCGGCCAGGCGCGCGAGGGCCTCCTCGGTCAGCTCGACCGCGGGGACGCCCAGCTGGGCGCTGCGCTCGGCCACGATGGCGCGCGCCACGTCAGGCAGGTCCTCGAGGCGCACGCGCAGGGGCGGCACCTCCATCGGGACCACCGCCAGGCGGAAGTAGAGGTCCTCGCGGAAGGCGCCGGCGGCCACGAGGGTCGCGAGGTCGCTGCCGGTGGTCGCCACGAGGCGCACGTCGATCGGGACCGAGCCCTCGGCTCCGACCGGCTCGACGACGCGCTCCTGCAGCACGCGCAGCAGCTTGACCTGGGCCTCGAGGGGCAGGAGATCGATGTCGCCCAGCACCAGGGTGCCCCGGTCGGCGCGCCGGAAGCAGCCCAGGCGGGCCGAGCGGGCGTCGGTGAAGGCCCCGGCCTCGTGGCCGAAGAGGGCGCTCTCGACCAGGCTGGGGGCCAGGGCGGCCAAGGAGACCTCGACCAGGGGGCCGACAACCCGGTCGGAGGCGGTATGCAGCTCGCGCGCCGCTGCGGACTTCCCGACGCCCACCTCGCCGGTGAGCAGCACGGTCGCCTCGCTGCGGGCGACGGTCCGGAGCGTGCTCAAAAACTCCCGAAACACGGGGGATTTGGAGTCTTTGGGCAGGCGGCTGGCTTTCATGCCGGGGGGGTCGGGGCGGGGCGCGGTGGCGGGCTGGTCTGGGTCGGTGGGCCGAGCGCCCGGAGTCGGCGAACCACAATAGGAGACGAATGGACTCCCGCCGAGCGTTGACTTGAAACCATAGATATATCAGACTGTGCCGCCTTAATTCGACGCCTCGGCCACTCGGGAGACAGACCGTCCTCCGAAGCCGTCCCGGAAGGACCGGTCGTGCGACGTGGGGTGATCGCGAGGTACCCCTCGCTGCGCCGTCCTTAACAAGGATGGCCTGATCGCCCCGCGGCGCATGTTTTCTCTTACCCCACCCCGCCCACACCACACGACATGAACCACGAAGAATTCCTGCGCCTCGTGGACGTCATCCACCGCGACAAAGACATCCCCAAGGAAGAGATCTTCATGGGGCTCGAGTCCGCGATCGGAATGGCCGTGAAGAAGCGCCTCGGCGTGGGTGAGGATCTCATCGTCACGATCAGTCGTGAGACCGGCGAGATCATCATCGAAGACGACGAAGGTGAGTTCGAGCTCGACCTCGCTGACCTCGGCCGCATCGCTGCCCAGGCCTGCAAGCAGGTCATGACGATGAAGTTCCGCGAGTCGGAGCGCGACCGCCTGTTCGACGAGTACGAAGCCCGCGTGGGCGAGCTCGTCACGGGCTCGGTCCAGCGCTTCGACGGCGACAACATGGTCGTGAACCTCGGTCGCGCCGAAGCCTGGCTGCCCCGCGAAGAGCGCGTGCGCGGGGAGAGCTTCTCCCCCGGCGACCGCATCCGCGGCATCATCCTCGAGGTCCGCAAGGACGGCCCTCGCGTCAGGATCATCCTCAGCCGCACGCACCCGGACCTGGTCCGGCGTCTGTTCGAGCTCGAGGTGCCCGAGATCGCCGACGAGGTGATCGACATCAAGCGTGTGGTCCGCGAGCCCGGCTACCGCACCAAGATGGCGGTCGTCTCGATGGACCCCAAGATCGACTGCATCGGCGCCTGTGTCGGCGTCCGTGGTTCGCGCATCAAAGCCGTCATCGACGAGCTGCGCGGCGAACGGATCGACATCATCCGCTGGAGCGACTCCCTCGAGACCCTGATCATGAACGGCCTCAAGCCCGCCACGATCCACCTCGAGAACATCTACCCCGACGTCGACCGCCATGCGGCCATCGTCATCGTCGACGAGGACCAGCAATCGCTGGCCATCGGCAAGAAGGGGCAGAACGTGCGTCTCGCCAGCCGCCTGTGCGGCTGGGACATCGACATCAAGACCCGCGAAGAGTTTACCGCCGAGGCCATGGGCCGCCGCGATGAGCCGAGCGTGGAGACCGTTGAAGAAGAGCCGTACCTCGACCCTGAGCCCGAAGCAGCCTCCATCGAGGCCGCCCCCGAGGAACCTACCCCCTCGGAAGGCTGAGCCCCGCCTCACCCAAGCATCCTCACTGTGACGAAGAAGCGCATCTACGATCTCGCCAAGGAATATGGCATGACCGGCAAGGACCTTGCCGGAAAGCTCAAGGACATGGGGTTCACCCAGGTCAAGAGCCACATGACCGCCTTGGACGACTTCGAAGTCCTCGAGGTTCAGGCCAAGCTCGAGGCCTACGGAATCATCAACGAGACGAACAAGGAGGCCGAGTCCCAGGACCTCGGTGGCGGCCTGATCGTCCGACGCAAGAAGAAGCGGAAGCCGACCGAGGAGGAGACTCCGAGCAAGCCCGCCGAGGAGCCCGCCCCCGAGCCGGAGGAGGAGGCCCCCGCACCCGTCGCCGAGGAGCCGACGCCTGAGCCCGTCGTCGAGCCGCCGGCCCCCGAGCCGACGCCCGAGCCCGTGGCCGAAGCCCCGGCCGAGCCCGAGCCGGTGGTCGAAGCTCCGGTCGAGCAGGCCCCCGCGCCGAAGCCCGAGCCCGTCGCCGAGGTCGAGCCCGTTGTGGAAGCGGAGCCCGTCATCGAGCCCGAGCCCGTCGCTGAAGCCCCCACCCCGGAGGTCGCCGAGGCCCCGGTCGAGGAGGCCCCCGCAGAGGAAGCCCCGAGCGCCGAGCCCGTCGCTGAGGAGGCTACCGAAGAGGTCGCCGCCGAGGGCGAGGCCAAGCGCGGTGTGGAGATCGAGGAAGCCCGCGACGGCGGCGCCGAGCGCCGCGGCAAGGTCGTCGGCTTCATCGACCTCTCCAAGATCCAGACGGCCACGCCCAAGCGGCCCGACTCGCGCCGCCTGCGTGGCGCCAACGAGAACTTCACCCCGAACGTCCAGCCGACCTTCGGCCGCAGCCGCAAGCCCGGCCAGCGCGGCGACGTCGGCGATCGCGACGCCCTCACGGCCCAGCAGCTGCGCGAGCGCGAAGCCGGCCGCTTCCTGCGTCGGCGCGGCGGTCCCCCCCAGCGTGGCGGCGGCGGTCGCCGCGGTGGCCGCGGTGGCGGTCGCCAGACGGCCGACTTCCTGGGTTCGCCCATGGCCGGCAAGCTCGCGACCATCGAGGAGCCGATCACCGTCAAGAAGCTCGCGGAGGCGATGTCCATCAAGGGCAACGAGCTCCTGCGCGCGGCCTTCAAGCTGCTCGGCTTCGGCCAGGTCAACATCAACTCGTTGATCGACGCCGAGACGGCCGAGCTCCTGGCAGGCGAGTTCGAGGTCGAGCTCACGGTCACCCAAGAGATCGCCGCTGAGGAGGCCCTGATCCAGGGCCTCACCGCAGCCCGTGACGCGATCGAGGACGAGCACCTGATCGTGCGCGCCCCGGCGGTGGCCTTCCTCGGCCATGTCGACCACGGCAAGACGACCCTGATCGACACGATCCGCGCGAGCCGCATCGCCACCGGCGAGTCCGGCGGCATCACCCAGCACATCGGCGCCTACCGCGTCGAGACCAAGAGCGGCAACCCGCTCTGCATCGTCGACACCCCCGGTCACGCCGCCTTCTCGGCCATGCGTGCCCGTGGTGCCTCGGCCGTGGACATCGTCGTCCTGGTCGTCGCGGCCGACGACGGCGTCATGCCCCAGACCCGCGAAGCCCTGGCCCACGCCAAGGCCGCCGGCGTCCTGGTCGTCGTGGCGATCAACAAGTGCGACCGCCCCGAGGCGAACCCCGAGAAGGTCCGCAACGAGCTGTCCGGCATGGACCTGATCCCCGAGGACTGGGGTGGCTCGACCGCCATGATGGAGGTTAGCGCCCTCACCGGCGACGGCGTCGAAGAGCTGCTCGAGCGCGTGTTCCTCGAGAGCGAGGTGCTCGAGCTCACCGCCCACGAGGACGGCCCCGCCAGCGGCGTCGTGCTCGAGGCCGAGATCCAGCAGGGCAAGGGCAAGGTCGCCCACCTCCTGATCCAGGACGGCAGCCTGCAGGGCGGCCAGGTGATCCTGGCCGGCGAGGGCTACGGGCGCGTGCGCTCGATCCACAACGACCGCGGCCAGGTCATCAAGGCCGCTGGCCCGTCGATGCCCGTCGAGGTCACCGGCCTCAACGAGCTGCCGACCGTCGGCGATCGCTTCTACGTCGTCGACACCCTCGACAAGGCCCAAGAGGTCGCCGTCGAGCGCAGCCGCAAGGCGCGTCAGATGAACCAGGTCGAGCGCGCGTCGGTCAACAAGGACAACCTGTTCGAGCGCGTCGCCGAGACCAACAAGACGATCATCACCCTGGTGGTCAAGACCGACGTGCAGGGCTCTGCCGAGGTCATCCGCCAGCAGATCCAGGCCCTGCTCCACGACGAGGTCGAGGCCAAGGTGCTGCTCTCCAGCGTGGGTCAGGTGGTCGACAGCGACGTCGACCTCGCGGCCAACACCGGTGCCCGCATCCTCGCGTTCCACGTCTCGGCCGCCGCCAAGGTGCGCCAAGCGGCAGAACGCCAGGGCGTCGAGATCCTCAACTTCAACGTCATCTACGAGCTCCTCGACTACGTCAAGGGCCTCATGGAAGGCGAGCTGGCCCCCGAGGTCACCGAGGAGATCACCGGCCACGCCGAGATCAAGCGCATCTTCAAGAGCTCGCGCATGGGCAACATCGCCGGCTGCATGGTGCTCGATGGCACCCTGACCCGGGACAGCCGCTGCCGCCTCGTGCGGGACGGCCAGATCGTCTTCACGGGCATGCTGGGCTCCCTGCGCCGCGAGGCCGAGGACGCCAAGGAGGTCCGCGAGGGCTTCGAGTGTGGCTTGACCATCAAGAACTACAACAACATCGAGGCTGGCGACATCCTCGAGACCTACAAGGTCGTCGAGTCCGCACGGACTCTCGAGTTGAAGGAGTAGCGGCTCCCCCACCATGGCTTCCGAGCGAACCCGGGCCCGCATCGCTGCACGCATCAAGGAGCGCACCGCGCACTGCATCGAGTTCGAGCTGGCCGATCCACGGGCTCACTTCATCACGGTGACCAACGTGGAGGTGGCGGCCGACCTGTCCGCCGCCAAGGTGTTCTATTCGGTGCTCGGCTCCCCCTCGGAGCAGAGCCAGGTGCGGCACATGTTCGAGAAGGCCGCCGGCTTCGTCCAGCGCCAGGTCGCCAGGGTCCTGCAGACGCGCGTCACCCCCAGGTTGTCGTTCATCTACGACGATAGCCTCGAGCGCGCCGCCGAGCTCGATGCCGTGATCCAAGCCGCCCTCAACCGCGACGCCTCCATCCGCGGCGAAGAGGTCGACGAGCCCGAGCCGGCCGAGGCTACCGACACGGACGAGCCCGAGGAAGTCGACCCGGATGGGGCCAGCACGGACGACGTCGACGAGGCTCCGGACGAGATTCCGGACGACTCCGACGAGCCGCGCAGCTAACCCAGCACCCGCACCCACAACAAGAGGACCCTACGGCGCGACGCGTCGTAGGGTCCTCTTGCCATGGTGCAGGTCGCAGGGCCGTTGGGAGCGCCGTTTTGATGCGGTACCGTTGGCGCGTCTCCGGCGACGCGATCGACCCGGACCCTAGCCGCGGCGCCAGATGGTGCCTTCGGGGGTGTCCTCGAGGGTGATGCCGGCGGCGAGCAGCTCGTCGCGGATGCGGTCCGACTCGGCCCAGTCCTTGTCCGCACGCGCCTGGTTGCGGGCGGCGATCTGGGCCTCGACGTCGTCGCCGGGGCCGGCGTCGTCGAAGTGGACCACGCCGAGGATCCCATCGGCCGCGCGCAGGAACTCCAGCCCGTTCGCCGCGGACGCGCCGGACAGCTCGCCGTCGAGCACCGCCTGGCGCAGACCCGACAGGGCGGCCAGCGCGCGCGGCATGGCCAAGTCGTCGGCCATGGCGCGATCGAAGTCACCCCGTAGGGTCTCGACCAGCGCCTCGCCGCGCCCCTCGGCCCCATCGACAGCTGCGAGCCGCGCGAGGTCCTGGGCCAAGCGGTCGAGGTTCTCGACGAAGGCGCGCGCCTCCTCCATCACCTTCCAGGTGAAGTTCAAGGGCTGGCGGTAGTGCCCGCGCAAGAGCGCGAAGCGCAAGTGGCGCGGCTCGAAGCCCCGCTCGACCGCGTCGTCGATCGTGTACACGTTGCCGAGGCTCTTCGACATCTTGCCACCGTCGACCTGCAGGAACTTGGCGTGCATCCAGAAGCGTGCGAAGCGCTTGCCCGAGAGGGCCTCGGACTGGGCGATCTCGCACTCGTGGTGCGGGAAGACGTTGTCCTCGCCGCCGGTGTGGATGTCCAGCTGCGTGCCCAGGTGCGCGGCCGCCATGGCCGAGCACTCGATGTGCCAACCGGGGAAGCCGTCCGGCCCGAAGCGGCTGTCCCACTTCATCAGGTGCGCCGGGTCCGACTTCCACAGGGCGAAGTCAGCGTGGTGGCGCTTCTCGGCGCGCACCTCGACCCGTGCGCCACCCTCGAGGTCCTCGACCCGGTTGCCCGACAGCTGCCCGTAGCGCTCGAAGCTGGTCACGTCGAAGTAGACCTGGCCGTCGACCTCGTAGGCATGCCCGGACTCGAGCAGGCCCTCGATCATCGCGAGCATCTCCGGGATGTGGTCGGTGGCCTTGGGGTAGACCATCGCCGGGCGGAAGCCCAGGGTCTCCAGGTCGGCCAGGAACTGGGCCGCGTGGCCGGCGCTGATCTCCCACGGATCGCGGCCTTCCTTGTTCGCCTGGGCCACCAGCTTGTCCTCGCCCTCGTCCGCGTCGTCGACCATGTGGCCGACGTCGGTGATGTTCATCACCTGGCGCACCTCGTAGCCGAAGTGCTCGAGGCTGCGCCGCAGCACGTCCGCGAAGACGAAGGAGCGCAGGTTCCCGATGTGCACCCGCCCGTAGACCGTCGGTCCGCAGTTGTACATCCGCACCACGCCCTCCTCGAGGGTCTCGAAGGCTTCCTTCTGGCGCGAGTAGGTGTTGTAGAACTGCAGCTTCACGAGGGGGGCTCCTGGGCAGGGGGAGCGGGATTCTAGCCTCCTCGATACCCCTGCGTCCCGGCCGAGCGGTCGGAGTCCGCCACTGCGCGGATTCGGTGAGCATCCCACGAGTTTCGCTGCCGTCACTCGACGCGCCGCGCCAGCCTGGGAGAATGGTCGCGCCAGGCTAGCCGGGCCCCGCCATGATCGACTCCACCCCCACCTGCGACCAGCTCCCGCGCCTGGGTCCGCCGACAGCCCTCGGCGGCGGCTCGATGGCGCTCGTCGAGCGCGCGGCCCTGGCTGACGACTGGTGCGGGCTCGCGGCGGGCAGCGAGGTGGTGGTCAAGCACCTCCCCCCCGACGCCCTTGGGGTTGCCGAGCTGACCGCAGCCCTGCGTGCCGAGGGGGCCCTCGGGCTCGAGCTGCGCCACAAGGACATCGTGCGCACCCTGGCGCTGGTCGAGGACCCCGACGCCGGCCCCCACATCCTCTTCGAGTGGATCCCCGGCGCTACCCTCGACGACGTGATCGCCCGCGGCCCGCTCCCCGAGCCCCTCGTCCGCGACCTCGGCGCCCACACCGCCGCCGCCCTGGCCGCCATGCACGCGGCCGGCTACGCCCACGCCGACCTCAAGCCCGAGAACCTGCGCCTCGACCGCCGGGGCCGCACGCGGCTCTTGGACCTCGGCCTGGCCACGCCGCTCGAGCGCGGCGCCAACGCCCCCGGCCACGACCCCGGCAGCCTCGCGTGGATGTCCCCCGAGCGCCGCGAGGGAGGTCGCCCGACGGCCGCCGCCGACGTCTTCGCCCTCGGCCTCGTGCTCTACGCTGCCACCACCGGCAGCCCCCCGCCGGCACGCCCCCGCGGCTCGGCGCCCCCGCGCCCCTCGGCCGCCGCCCCGCGCCTGACGCCCTTCTTCGACGAGCTCGTCGCCGCGACCCTGGCCTGGGACCCGGCCGAGCGCCCGACCGCCGCCGAGCTGCGCGACGCCTTCGAGTCGGGCGAGTCCGGGACCTGGTGGCAGGCCCGCGCCTGGGTCGAGCCAGAGCCCCGGGTGGACGCCGGCGAAGCCATGCCCGAGCCCCAGGGCCCGACCCTGCCCGAGCTCTCCCGCGCCCCGGTCGCCTTCGGCCAGGTGCCCCTCGTCGGCCGGGACGCCGAGCTACGGCGCCTCGCCTACCTGGCCATCGAGGCCTTCGCCGGCCGCCCCGCCGCCAGCCCGCTCCTCTTGTACGGCCCCGAGGGCAGCGGCAAGTGGCAGCTGGTGCACGAGTTCGCGACCCACGCGCGGCGCGGGCCCGAGCCGCCGCTGCTCCTGGCCGGACGCATGACCACCATGCGCGAGGCGCGCCCCTACGGCACGCTGATCGGCCTCCTGCGCTCCTGGCTCGGCCTCGGCACCGGCCAGCGCCCGGGCCCCGAGCACCTCGCGGTCCTCGAAGGCCTCCTGCCTCCACGCGGCGTCGGCACGCTGGTCGGCGTGCTCGACCCAGCCCACGAGGGGCGCATCGAGGGCTCGGTCTCGACCGCCCTGATCGACTGGATCCTGAACCTCGCCGCCGAGGAGCCCCTGATCGTGTTCCTCGACGAGCTGCAGGAGGCCGGCCCCGAGACCCTGCGCCTGGTCCAGAACCTCAGCGCGGCGGTGAGCAAGTCGACCCGCCCCCTGCGTCTGTTCCTGGTGCTCGGCGAGCGCGACGACCTGGTCGAGGAGCCCAGCGCCGAGCTGCGCGCCGTCGCCGCGGTCAGCATGGCCCTCGGCCCGATCGACGAGGACGCGGTCTCCGAGCTGGTCCGCCGGCGCTTCGACAGCGCCACCCCGCGCCTGGCCCTGGCGCGGGTCCTCTGGCAGCGCAGCCGCGGCAACCCCGGGCTCGTCGAGGAGCTGGTCGCCGGCCTCGAGCAGTCCGGCTCGGCCGAGCGCCTGCCCGACGGGCGCCTGCACCTGGTCGTCGACCCCAAGTCGATGCCCCTGCCCAGCTCCCTGCGCCAGTCGATCCAGGAGCGCTTCTCGCGGCTGGACCCCGGCCGCCGCGCCCTGCTCGCGCACATGGCGACCCTGGCCGGCCGCCTCGACGCCCGCATCCTGCGGCGCGCCTTCCGCGGCCTCGCCAACGTCGACCTGACCAGTGCCTTCGCCGACCTCACCCGCCAGGGCTGGCTGGTGGCCCACGGCGACCACTTCCGCTTCGCCCGGCCAGCCCTGCGCGAGGCCGTGATCGCGGCGCTCGGGGACGGCACCGCCAGGCGCCTGCACCGCGAGGCCGCGACCGGCATGGCCCCGCGCCCCGGTGAGCGCGCTTCGGTCGGCGGCAGCATCCGGCGCGCCTGGCACCTGCGCGAGGCGGGGCTCTTCCCCGAGCTGCTCTCGGCCCTGCGCCCGACGATCCAGGTGCTGCTGCACCGCGGTCAACCCCAGCGCATCGCGACCCTGACCAACTGGGGCCTGGAGGCGCTCGAAGAGATGGAGGCCGCGTCCGGCGAGCTGAGCGCCGAGCACCAGGACCTGCGCGTGCACCTGCTCGAGCTGGCCGCCGCTAGCGCCGGGCGGCTGGGCCAGCGCGCCCGCGAGCGCGAGCTGCTAGACAGCCTGGCCGACCTCGGCCTGGACGCCGACTCGGACCCCACCCGCGCCACGCGCATCTACCTCTTGCACGCGCGCCACGCCCGCGCCACGTCGTCCTTCGGCCTGGCCAAGGGCCTGCTGAAGAACGCCCTGGACTTCGCGCGCCGCGCCGGCCGTCGACGACTCGAGGCCGAGGCCCAGGTGCTGCTGGCCCTGACCCTCGCCGACGTCGGGGACCTCGAGGGCGCGGAGGAAGCCGGCGAGGAGGCGCGCTCGATCGCCGAGGGCTTCGCCTCCGACGACCCGACCGACCTGGCCGCGGCCCACCTGGCCCTGGGCATGGTCGCCGTGCTCTCCGGCCGACCCGACCGCGCCCTGCGTCAGGTCGACCGTGCCCTCAGCCTGGGCCGCCGCAGCAAGAAGGGCCTGCCCGCGCGGCTCAAGGCCGCCTCGCACCTGATGCGCGCGCGGACCTGGCGCGACCTCGGGCGCCCGGGGCGGGCCCGCGGCTCGGCCACCAAGGCCCTCGAGATCGCGACCTATGCCCACGAGCGCGTGCTCGAGGTCGAGGCCGCCGCGCGGCTCGGTGGGCTGCTCGTCGATGCGGGCAAGACCGAAGAGGCCGAGGCGCGCCTGCGCGACGCCCTGCGCCTCGCCCAGGAGATCGAGGACCGCCGCGGCGCGACCCTCGCGCGGCTCTACCTCGGCACCCTGATCGCGGAGGAGTCCGAGGGCAAGGGCGCCGAGGAGCTCGCCCGCGCCGCGCGCGACGCCGGCGAGCTGCGGCTGTACCGCAGCCAGGCCATGGCCCTAGCGATCGAAGCGCGCGTGCACCTGATCCGCGCCAAGCTCGCCGGGGGGGCGGAGGGCGCGACCAGCCCCGACGCCTCGAAGGAGCTCGACGAGGCCGAGCAGCGCTCGGCCAAGGCCCACGAGCTGCTCGAGCGCCACGGCGCCGAGCTGCGCGACGGCATCGTGATCACCGGCACCCGCGCCCTGGTGCTGCACCACCTCGGTCGCGGTAGCCAGGCCCGGGGGCTCGTGCGCAACCTGCGCCGGGTCATGCGCCGCTCCAGCCAAGCGATCGAGGACACCGCCACCCGCCGCCTGCACCGCAACGCGACGACCAGCCTGCTGGGCCAGGTGCTCTCGGCCGAGGGCCCGATCTTCCCGCGCGGCTGACCGGGTCCCAGGGCGGACCTGACCCTGCCGCCTACGCCAAGGCCGCTGCGCTCCGCAAGGGCGACCCATCGGTCTCGTCGTCGCCGCCTCGGAGGATGGCGCACTGGTCGAGATGCCCTTCGACACCAGCAGCTCGGTCGCGAACGACCGCGACCTGCTGGTCGTCGTTGCGGCTGAGGAAGGCATCGGCGGCACACCCCACGTCTTCCGCTCGGCCTGCGCGCGGATTTCTCGGGGCAGACGATCCACGTCGGTGCATCCATGGGAGCGAGGAGCGGGGGTCAGCGACTGCCCAGCGTCCAACGACGCCCTCCCGAGCAGCCGCATCGCCGAAGTCTTCGACGTGCCGGCCTCCGGCGGGACCTTGCTCGTCGACTGGCCCAGCCTGCTCCTGCCGCCCCCTGGCTTCGCGACGGTGCCACTCCTTGGCGGCAGCGGCTCCAAGAACCTCGCCCTGCCGCTAGGCACCACCGGCATCACCTTCTTCGCCCAGGTCGCCGTCCTCGACGCCACGCAGCCCGGTGGCCTGGCCCTGTCCAATGGCCTGGCGATCACGATCTGCCCCTGATCGACCGCGCGATGGCTCCTAGGCACGGCGCCTCCGCCCCCGGGCGGGGGCGCCGTGTGCCCTGCTGGCCTCCACTGTGCGGTTGTGAGCGCTAGGTGCCCTGCCACGTGGACGTTCCGGCCAGATTCGCTCCTAGGAACTAGCAAATGGGGTTTCCCTTGTTGAGAATAAATCTCAACAGTTCGCACCACGTGAGACCCGATCTCAATAACATGCGCGCCACAAGAGCGGTCGGCCCCCCCCCGTTGCGCCGCCCCGGCCGCAAGCGCCCCAGGCACACCACGATCACCTGGGCGCTGCGGGCCGCAGCGGCCGCCGGCCGCGGGCCCCGCGGCCTCGCCCAAGACTCCTCCGACACCGCCGCCGAGCTGGCGCGCGTGAACCGCAAGCTCGACGTCTTGTACGCCGAGCTCGAGGACCTGCGCAGCGGCGCCGCCCCCGGCGCCTCCGACGCTGACCGTCTGACCATCAGCGGCTACGGCGAGTACCACGGCAACCTGACCCAGGACGGCTCCAAGTACTCCGACCCCCACCGCTTCGTCGTCTACCTCGGCTACGACTTCGGCGACGACATCAGCCTGCACTCCGAGACCGAGATCGAGCACGGCTTCGTGGCCGACGGCGACGGCGAGATCAGCATCGAGCAGCTGTACGCGGACATCCAGCTCGGGGACACCTCGGGCCTGCGCATCGGTCGCATGCTGAACCCGCTCGGCATCATCAACCAGCGCCACGAGCCGACGACCTTCAGCGGCGTCGAGCGCCCGAACCTCGAGAAGTACATCATCCCGAGCACCTGGAGCCAGGACGGCGTGGGCCTGTGGGGCGCAGTCAGCGAGAACGTGACCTATGAGCTGCAGCTGACCAGCGGTCTCGACGGCTCGGGCTTCTCCGACAAGGACGGCATCCGCGGCGGCCGCATGAAGGAGCGCCCCGGCCTCAGCGATCCGGCCCTCTCCGGCCGCCTCGACTGGCGCCCGGACTCGGCTGGCGGCCTGCGCCTCGGCGGGTCCTTCTACAGCGGCGGCGCCGACAACGGCAACCAGGGCTCGGACCCCGGCGTCGACAGCCGGGTCGACATCCTGGCCCTCGACTTCGAGTACTCGATCGGTGCCTTCGACCTGCGCGGCGTCCTGGCCCAGAGCCACATCAGCGGCGCGGACGACCTGAACGCCGCCTTCGGGAACAACGTCGGTGAGGAGCAGGCGGGCTGGTACCTGCAGGCCGACTGCCACCTGTTCGAGGCCTTCGAGGGCTTCGGTCCCAGCGACGAGGACGCGCGCTTCCCCGACTCGGACCTGGTCGCCTTCCTGCGCCTCGAGGAGTACGACACCCTCGACCAGCTCGCCATCGGTGGCGCTGGCAACCCGGCGGCCTCCCGCGAGGAGACCACCTTCGGCCTGGGCTACTGGCTGACCCCCAATTTCGTCGTCAAGGCCGACTACCAGGTGCTCGACGACGACACGGACGCCCGCAGCAACCAGCTCAGCCTCGGCATCGGCTGGACCCTGCTCCCGTGAACCCCGTGCACTCCGCTTGGCTTGCCGGCTCGTCCACCCTCGCGGTGGTCGGGCCGGTGGCCGTCTTCCTGGCCTCGCCCGCGAGCGCCTCCGACTACCTGAGCGAGGCCGAGGCCCTGGCCTCGTTCTTCCCCGGGGCGACCTCGATCGAGCGCGAGCTGGCCCTCGTGGACGACCCCGAAGGGGTCGAGCTGCGCGGAGGCCGCACGCCCCGGCACCTCTTCCGGCACGTCGCTCGCAAGGGCGACGAGCTGCTCGGCTACGCCGTCGTCGACGAGGTCCTCGGCAAGGCCCGCCCGATCACCTACATGCTGGCCGTCGACGCGAGCGGGGCCGTGCTCGGCATCGAGGTCCTGGTGTACCGCGAGAGCCACGGCCACGAGATCTCCCGCGCGGCCTTCCGGCGCCAGTTCGAGGGCAAGCGCTCGACCGACAAGCTCAAGCTCGACAAGGACATCCGCAACATCTCGGGCGCGACCATCTCGTGCCGCGCGATCACCGACGGCGTCGCGGACCTCCTGACCGTGATGCTGCACCTACCGGCCGCCGAGGTGCCCGGCGACGTGGTGCCCGACCCCGCGCCGACCGCGGGCGCCGCCGCCGAGCTACCGGCGACCGACGAGGCCCCTGCAGGTCAGCTGCTGCGCACCCAGGTGGTGATGAACGCGCCGCTGACCATCGCCCTGACCAAGCAAGGTGCCACGCGCGCCGAGCTGGTGGCCGCCAGCGACGCGGCCTTTGCCGAGGTCCGCCGGCTCGAGGCCCTGCTCAGCGTCTTCGTCCCCACCAGCGACATCGCGCGGGTCAACGCCGGTGCCGGCGGCCCCACGCTCGCGGTCCAGCCCGAGACGGCCGCCGTCGTCGCCCAGGCCCTCGCCCTCGCCGAGCGCACCGGCGGCGCCTTCGACCCCGCCGCGGGCGCCCTGACGCGCCTGGTCAAGACGGCCGGGGAGAGCCCGAGCGAGTCCTCCCTCGCCGCCGCCCGCAGCCAGAGCGGCTGGCCCCTGGTCGAGCTGACCTGCGACCCCGCAGCCGCTGCCGCTCCGACCCTGCGCCTGGCCCGCCGCGGAGCCGCCCTGGACCTTGGGGCCAGCGCCAAGGGCTTCAGCCTCGACCGCCTCGCCCTGCTGCTCGAGCAGCACGGGATCAGCGCTGGCCTGCTCAACTTCGGCGGGCAGGTGCTCGTGCTGGGCGAGGCCGCGGTGCCGATCGAGGACCGCGGGGCCTTCGCGCCGGTCCAGCTGCGCGGCGGCTCCCTCGCGACGACCGGCGACGGCGAGCGCGCCGTGGCCGATGCGCGCGGCGCCAAGCGCTCGCACCTGGTCGACCCGCGCACCGGCCAGGCTGTCCCCGTCCACGGCGCGGTCCAGGTCTTCGCCCCGAGCGCCGTCGAGGCCGACGCCCTCTCGACGGCCCTCTACGTGCTCGGCCCCGAGGCCGCCTGGACGCTCTGCCTCGAGCAGGGCATCGCCGCCCGCTTCGAGCTCGAGCCCAGCGACGCCGGCGACGCCCTGTCCTCCCCCACCGAGCGCTGCACGCCCGCATGGACGCGCCGCTTCCCCACAGAACGATGAGCCGCCGCCTCTCCCTCCTCACCTGGAGCCTCGTGCTCGCGGCCGCCATCACCGGCCTCGGCCAGGCCTACATGCGCTACCTCGTCGATCCCGTCGACGACTTCAGCGCCTGGAACCACCCGTGGCAAGGAACGACCGAGGCCTTGCACGCGTTCCTCGGACCCCTGACCGCCCTCGGCCTGGGCCTGGTGCTCGCCGCCCACGCCAAGGAGCGCATCCACATGCCGAGCACGACGCGCGTGGCCAAGCTCGGCGGCCTCGTCGTCAGCGGCCTGATCCTGGCCTTGATCGTGAGCGGCTCGTGGCTGACCGCCTGGCCGCCCCTGGACAGCAAGCTGCTCTCCTGGATCCACGGCATCGTCGGAGGCCTGTTCGTGCTCGGCATGGTCGGCCATGCGTGGAGCTCGAAGCGGCGCGGCAGGTAGGCTCAGCCGCCGAGGCGGCGGCCCTTGGTCGCGTCGGCGGCGAAGACGCGCTCGAACACCTGGCCGACCCAGTGGGCCGGCCCGTTGCGGGCGTGGTCGGCCATGATCTGGCGCCAGTCCGACTTCCAGCGATTGCCCGAGGCGTCGTAGGCCCGGAAGAAGCGCACGAAGTCCGTGCGCCGCAGGAACCTGCCGCCCTGCTTGTCACGGCGGTCGATGGCGCGGAAGAGCCGCCGCAGGTTGGAGCGGCGCTCGCCCTCCGAGAGGTCCCCGACGAAGGCCGAGCGGTCGAGGTCGATGACCCAGATCGGGATCGGCACCTCGGACTGCTCCTCGGCACCGGCGAGGTCGCTCTCGAGCACGAGCAGGTTGCGCGGCTGCAGGTCGGCATGCAGGAGGCCGAAGCCGTGCAGGCGGCGCAGCAGTCCGCCGAGGGCCGTGGCGACCTGGCCCCGTGCGCCGTCGCCGAGCTCGCCGCGGCCGACCCGCTCGAGCACCTCACCCAGATCGAGGCTACCCTCGAGCCGGCGGGTGCAGAGGTCGAGCAGCCAGCCGCCGCCGCGGGCGAAGCGGGCGCGCGCGGCCACGACCTCGAGGGTCGGGATGCGGCTCTTGGCCAGGGCGTCGGCCAGGATCAGCTCGCGGAATGGGCGCTCGGCGTCCAGGAAGCGGCTGCCCGTGGCCCAGCGCATGAGGCCGCCGTGGGAGAAGCGGCGTAGGACCAGGCGCTCTTTGGGCAGGCGCAGCTCCGACAGGGGCTGGCGGCCGTGCAGATCGCTCTCGTGGGCCGCATCGCCGTCGGTCTCGGGGCCGAAACCGATCAGCCGCAGGGCCTCGGCGTAGTCCACCCGAACGGCCAGCACGCCGCCGGGAGCCTCGTCGACGAAGTAGCCCGAGGGCAGGTCGGCGAGGATCGGCAGGGTCGGTCTGGCGATCGGCTGACGCATGGAAGGGGGACCGGCGGAGTCCGGGAGGACCCCGCCGGCTTGCCTAGGCTCCGCTAGAGGCCGGCGCCGAAGCCACCGGCTCCGTCCTGGGGCTTGGGCTCGGGCTTGGGCTCGGAGCGGGGCGCCGGCTTGGCCGCCGCCTCGGTAGCCGCCACCCGAGCAGCCTCTTGGCGCTGGGCCTCGGTGACGCCGGCGCCGAAGCCGAAGCCGGAATCGCTGGGCTCGGGGGCCGGGGCGGAGCGCGGCGCGGGCGCCTTGCGTTCGGGGGCCGGCGCGGGTGCGGGAGCTTCGTCCCGGGGCTCGGGGGCCGGCCGCGGCTCGCGGCGGGGCTCTTCCCGCGGTGCGCTGCGCTCCTCGTCACGGCCTCGGCCTCCACGGCCACCGCGGCCACCGCGCTCTTCGTCGCGGCCTCGGCCACGACCACCACGCTCGCGACCGCGACCACCGCGCTCTTCGCGGCGCGGCCCGCGGCTGCCCTCGCGGGCACGGCGACGCTCGGCCGGGTCGGTGCCGTCGTCGTACTCGCCGACCACCTCGAGGGAGTAGGTCGGCAGCTCGGGCGCCAGCCAGATGCTCTTGCGGTCGTAGAAGTCGACGCCCTGCTCCCAGGCGTCGACGGCGGAGACCTTGATCACGACGTACTCGATCGCGGCGCGGCGGCCGCTCTCGCGGGCCTCGTCCAGGGTCAGCGCGAGGTGCAGGAAGCGCCGGCGACCACCGCGCAGGCCGTAGCGCTCCATGCGCTCGCGGTCGCGGGCGGGCAGGGCCACGAACAGGTCCTCCGGAGGCTCGGCCGTCTCGCCGGGATCGATCTCGATCGAGTGGCCGTAGAGCGCGCGGATCTTGCCGTCGACGATCTCGTAGCGCGGGCGGTCGCCCGACTCGATGGCCTGGGCGAGGTCGTCCTCGTCGAAGTCCTCGCCGGTGCGCTCGGCGAGGGCGCGCAGCACGTCGTCGATCTCGGCATAGCCGAAGTTGTCGAGCTCGAGGTCGAAGTCGCCCGGCTGGTGCCGGAGCATGTAGGCAAGCAGGCGCGTGACGCGCTCGATCTGGTTGGTGTCGATCATGTTCGCAGGGTCCGTATCGGGGCGGGCCGAGCCGGCCTGTGGAGCCGCGCTCCAGTGCCAGGCAGGCTGCACTCGCTTCGTTGTCGGGCTTGGGAGGGGGGACTGGGGGGCCGACGGGGCCGGGCAGTCCCTGGGACGGCACCACGCGGGTGGGTGCCGGGAAGGCGCCGCACGTGGCTCACGTGGGCTGCCGCTGGGGCGCATCTTAACGGTAGAGGATGGGCCGCCGCGACCCCTTGGGAGACATTACCCGACCGCCGTGGCTCCTTCTGGGGCCAGCTCGCCCTCGCTGGAGGCGATCACCGCCGCCCCGCAGGAGTCGGACCAGACGTTGACGACGGTGCGCAGCATGTCGAGCGGCCGGTCGACGGCCAGGATCAGGGCCGCGCCCTCGACCGGCAGGCCGAGGGTCGTCAGGATCGTCAGCATCATCACGAGGCCAGCCGAGGGGATGCCAGCGGCGCCGATGCTGGCGAGCAGGGCCATCACGACCACCGTGGCCTGCATCGCCAGGGTCAGCTCGAACTGGCCGGTCGACTGGTAGTACTGGGCCAGGAAGACGACCCCGATGCACTCGTAGAGCGCGGTGCCGTCCATGTTGATCGTTGCGCCAAGGGGCAGGGTGAACGAGGCGATCTTGTTGCTCGCTCCGCCGCGCTTCTCGACCGTGTCGAGGGTCACCGGCAGGGTCATGCTGGAGGAGCTCGTGCTGAAGGCCGTCATCAGCGCCGGGCTCATGGCGGTGAACCAGCGCCGCGGCGAGACCTTGCCGACGAACTTGAGGATCAGCGGCAGGGTCACGCAGGCGTGCAAGAGGAGCGCCACCAGCACCGTCAGCATGTACAGGAGCAGCGGCTTGAAGACGCCGAAGCCGGTGCCGGCCACGACGCCGATCAGCAGGCAGAAGACGCCGTAGGGCAGCAGCGCCAGGATGCCCTCGGCCATCTTGATCATGACCGCGTAGGCGCTCTCGAAGAACTCGGTCATGCGCTGCTTGTGGGGCGAGCCGGCGCGCGTGATGAAGGCTCCGAAGATCAGCGCGAAGAAGATCACGCTCAGCATCGAGCCGTTGTCCGAGAGGGACTCGAAGATGTTCGCCGGGACCATGCGCTTGAGCACGTCGATGAAGCTGGCCTCGGGCGCCACATCGCCGCTCTCGAGGGGCGAGAGGCCCAGGGACGCGCCGACGCCCGGGCGCATGATCGTCACCAGCACCTGGCCGAGCAGCACGGCCAGGAGGCTGGTCGCGATGTAGTAGGTGAAGGTCTTGCCGCCGAGTCGGCGCAGGTCCTTCATCGCCCCCACGCCCGCGACCCCGGTGATGATCGAGGTCAGGATCAGCGGCACGATCAGCATCTTCAGGAGCGCCATGAAGATGTCCGCGACGAACTGGAAGGGCGCCAGGATCGTGGCCCGGGCCGAGCCCGGGTCCAGCTTCAGGTTGATCGCCAGAGGCTTCGCCGGTGCCGCGCCCGAGGAACCCGTCGCACCGCGGTGGGCCCAGACCACGTCGCCGACGCCGCTGCGCCCGAGGGCTGCGGCGAAGTCCTCGGGCGACGTCAGCGCCACGCGCTGCTCGTCCTCGGAGCCGCGCAACAGCACCAGCTCCCCCACCACGTCGCCCTTCGACAGGCCCGCCTTCGCCGCGGGGCCGGAGGCCTGGGTGACCACCAGCCCGCCCGAGGGGGACGCCTCGAAGCTAGCCCCGGACCAGGCCGTCCCGTCCGTGCCGTACTGCAACCCGAGCCCACACAGGACGCCTGCCAGCATCCACAGGAGTACCTTCCAATGAAAACTCATGCCCGCACCTTAGCAGCGACCCCGCCGTGCCGACCACACGCCGCCGGATACGACTTCACCCCAGCCCCAGCAAGCCCACGCCGGACGAGGCGAGCGAGTGCCAGGTGGCGAGGCGCGTGCCGGGTGGCGAGGCGCGTGCCGGGTGGCGAGAGCAAGCGCCGGGTGGCGAGAGCAAGCGCCGGGTGGCGAGAGCAAGCGCCGGGTGGAGGTAGACCACCCCATAGAGGAGGGCGCCCGGGACCCAGCGCAAGGCACCCGCAATACCGCAGCAGAGCGCGCAGTACCGAATGCGCCAACGGTACCGCCGCAAAAACGCGGGGGGGGGGGGCCCCCCCGCCGGGGGCGGCCACCCCGGCGGGGGGGCGGGCCCCCCGGGGTTGGGGGGT
>JARGPD010000246.1:934-3487 GCA_029212845.1 Planctomycetota bacterium | reverse complement strand
TCGTCTCGGCGCCGTAGACGAGCGCGTACTCGTGGGCGCGGTGCAGCGGGTTGCGGGTCTGGAAGGCGATCGCCTGCTCCCAGCCCTCGGCCGCGATCAAGGCGCGCGTCTCGGCGGGCGAGTTGATGTAGCCGGCGAAGGCGCGCGGGTCGTCGTAGGCCTTGAGGCTGATGTCACCGGTGACGAGCTTGGTGCGCTCGTCGGCCAGCCAGAGCCCGGCGCCCGGGTGGTCGTGGCGCTCGGTGCCGTAGACGCCCTCGAGGAAGGCCTGCTTGGTCCACTCGTAGACGGCGGCGGCGCTGATCACGCCGAAGACGCCGTGCTCGTCGCACAGGGCGAACTCGCCACCGTTGGCCATGGCGGCGGCCTCCGCGTCGGTCACGGGCAGGATCGTCGGGATGCCCCAAGCCCAGAGCTGGCCGTCGCGCTCGATGCCGGCCTTCTGCAGCACGCTGTTGTAGTCGGCCTCGTTCATCGGACCGGTCAGCGGGCTGAGGGTGCCGTCGGCGATCCGGTACAGGGTCGTGCGGTCGGTCTCGTTGACCTGGATCTTGGGCAGGTCGTTCCAGCGCTCTTCGGCGGGCACGATGCGGTCGACGAGCTGGTCGAGGCCGCCGTGAACAGGAGAGGTGAAGGCCATGGTGGTGGAGGACATGCTGCTAGATCGTGGTGAGGCCGCAGGGCGGCGAGGGGGTGTGGTTCGGTGAGCGAGGACCGCGGGGGCGGGCCGATGGTCTTTGGGGGGCGCGAGGGCGCTACAGGTAGCCGAGGTTCTTGAGCTTGCGCTTCACGTCGTCGAGCTCGTCCTGGTTGAACTCGGGCGCCTCGGCGGTGTCCGCCTCCCCCATCAGGTCGCGCAGCACGTAGACGATGAAGTCGGTCGGGGAGTTGAATCCCGAACCCTCCACGACCTGCTGGATCTTGCGATACAGCGGACGGGGGATCTTGACGGTGACCTTGCTCTCGCGCACGGGATGCTCTTCTAGATGGGGAGGCAGGAGGCGTTGGGGCGGTCGGAGCACTCCGATCGCACTCCTATGACACTCTCCTGGGGCTGCTGGAGTGTCATAGCACTCCAATCGCACTCCTATGGTACTCCAATCGGAGCCCTTGGGGGTGACGAGTGCCTTCGGGATTGGGCAAACCTACCCCGCACCGGGCCCAAGTATGGCTTTTCGCGGGATTTGCGTTGATCGGAAGCGCCCTGGCGGGTGAAACCCATGGCTCCGGAACCTTCCAGGAGGCCACCATGACCATGACTTGCAACACCCGCCTGATCGCCCCCCTCGCCCTCTCCCTGGCCCTCGCCTGCGGCTCGGACGCGCCTCCGACGACCGCCCACCTGGCCCCGATGCTCAAGGAGGCCGACTCGGCGCGCCTGGCCGGGGACTGGGACAAGGCGGGCGAGTCCTTCGACGCCCTGGTGGAAGCCCTCGGTGAGGACGGCGAACCCGAGCTCAAGCTGCGCGCGACCCGGGGCTCGATCCAGGCCCAGGCTGCCAGCGATGCCCCCGGGGCCCTAGGCCGGGCCATGGAGCTCGTCGGCGAGCTCGGCGGTGCCGAGGCCGCTGGTGTGGACCTGATCGGTGGCCTCGCCGCCGACTTCAAGACCGCCGGCGCCCGGACCGAGGCCACCGTCCTCGCCCGCCTCGCCCTCGAGACCTTCCCCGAGGACCCCGGCATCCGCAACCTAGCCGACCGCCTCGGCGCTGCCCCGGCCGTGCCCAAGACCCCCGCGGCCCCCGAGTAGGCCCCCGGGCCCGCCCTCGTCCCCCACTCGGCCGGGGGCGAGGTAGACTTCCCCCCAACCAATCACCCCGAGCGCGCCGGACCTCCACGCTCGCTCTGCCCAACCCGCATCCCTACCCGAACCATGAAGCTCCTCGCAAAGACCGCCGCCCTGGCCCTTTTGACCTCCGCCCTGACCCTCGCATCCTGTGATGGCGGCGCCGACTCGAGCGATCCCGTGGCCATGACCGACGCCGGCTACTCCAAGCTCGACGCACAAGAGTACGAGGCCGCCGAGGCCGACTTCCAAGCCGCCATCGACGCTGGCGCGGCGGGCGCGAGCCTCAAGGACGCCACCCTCGGGCTCGTTCGGGCCATGGCCTACACCAAGTCCGAAGAGGCCGCCAAGACCTTCACCGACTTCGCCGCCACCAACGCCGACCTGCTCACGTCGAAGGACTACAGCGCCATCGGCGGCGAGCTGATGTCAGCCGGCTACGCCCAAGGTGCCGGCGAAATCATCGACGCTGGCATCAAGCGCTTCGAAGGGGACGTCGGCCTGCTCAAGGTCCTGGACGCGATGAAGGCCAAGGCCGCCGCGGGCGACGCCGACGCTGCCTCGGTCCTCGGCGGCCTCGGCTACCTGTAGCGGGACAGAGCCGCGACCCCTCGGCTCCCCAGCCAGGCGGGCCGCCGACAAGAGCGCGAGCGGCGCCGACCCTTCCGGTCGGCGCCCCCGCCGCGCGCGTGCATCTAAAAAAAGTGGCAAAATTCGCCGCGAAAGTGGGGCCCCGCAACCCCCCCCCCCGCCTAGAGGGGGCCTCG
>JARGPD010000246.1:451-924 GCA_029212845.1 Planctomycetota bacterium | reverse complement strand
GGCGCCGACCCTTCCGGTCGGCGCCGCTCGCGCTCGTTCCAAGTAGCTAGCTGTCCCTAGTCGCCCTGTAAGAGGTCGCCGAGGAAGCCGCCGAAGCGCTTGTGCTGGCCCTTGCTGGCGCCGCCGCTGGCGGCCATCACGCGGTCGGCCAGGCGGCTGAAGGGCGTCGTCTGGATCCAGCAGAGGCCGGGCCCTTTCAGGGTCGCGTAGAACAGGCCCTCACCGCCGAAGAGCATCGTCTTGACGCCCTTGATCATCTGGATGTCGTAGTCGACGCTCGCCTCGAAGCCGACGATGCAGCCGGTGTCAACGCGCAGGGTCTCGCCAACGGCAAGCTCACGCTCGATCACGTGGCCGCCGGCGTGGATGAACGCCAGGCCGTCGCCGCGCAGGCGCTGCAGGATGAAGCCCTCGCCGCCGAAGAAGCCCGCGCCGAGCTTCTTGGTGAAGGCCACCGAGACCTCGATGCCATG
>JARGPD010000246.1:0-441 GCA_029212845.1 Planctomycetota bacterium | reverse complement strand
TGGGCCGAGCACAGGTAGGCGTTGCGCTGGCACAGCACCTCGCCGCGGGACAGGTCGACCGGAATGATCCGACCGGGATAGTCGGCCGCGAAGCCGACCGTGGCGAGGCCGCCGCCCTCGTTCGTGAAGGTCGTGATGAAGAAGCTCTCGCCGCCGATGGCGCGCTTGAGGCCGCTCATCAGACCACCCCCGGTGGAGGTGTCCATGGTGATGCCCTCCTCCATCCACATCATCGCGCCGGGCTCCGCGCGCACGCTCTCGCCGGGGTCGAGGCAGATCGACACACCCTGCATGTCGTCGCCGTGGATGGTGTAGTCGATCTGATCAGCCATCGGTCGTGTCTGGAGTCTGGAGTCGCAGTGGGATCCGCCACCGACGCAGCGGTCCTAGTCGAGGTGCACGCGGTGGGTGAAGAGGTAGCCAGGATCGCCGCGGCCGGCG
>JARGPD010000245.1 GCA_029212845.1 Planctomycetota bacterium | reverse complement strand
CCGTTGGCGCGCTCCCCGGTCGGACGCGCCGTTTTGATGCGGTACCGTTGGCGCGCTCCCCGGTCGGACGCGCCGTTTTGATGCGGTACCGTTGGCGCGCTCCCCGGTCGGACGCGCCGTTTTGATGCGGTACCGTTGGCGCGTTTTGATGCGGTACCGTTGGCGCGTTCGATGCTGTGCCGTTGGTGCTGGCTATGGCTTGCCGAGCAGCTCTTGGAGGCGCTCGGCGGTGACGCGCTTGCCGCGAAGGCCGTCCCAGGTGCCGCGGGCCTTGGCCTTCACTCCCGGCAGCCTGCCGTCGAACAGGCCGAGCGCGAACAGCGGCGCCAGCGTGAGCACGTCGAACAGGACGAACGAGAGCCAGCGAGTGGGCGTGCCATGGCGGCGCAGGAACCAGACCGTGTTGACCCCCATCATGTACTTGCGACCCGGGCTGTAGCCGCCACCGGTCGAGTGGTGCGGGGCGTGCAGGGCCGCCGCATCTCCGACGAGCTGCACGCCGAAGCCGGCCTCGCGCGCGCTCATGCAGAAGTCGACGTCCTCGTGGTAGGCGAAGTAGGCCCCGTCGAACAGGCCGATGCGCTCGAAGACCTCGCGGCGTACCAGCATCGCGCAGCCGGCCAGGTAGTCCACCGCGCGGCGCCCTTGGAAGCGCGGACCGTCGGCCTCGCCGTGGCCGAGCAGCACCGAGAGGTTCTGGCGGAAGGTGATCGTGCCGCCCGCGCACCAGACGCGGCTCGGGTCCTTGCGATCGAGCACCCGCGGCCCGACCAGGCCGAGCCCCTCGTCCGCAGCGAGGGCTTCGATCAAGGTGTCCGCGCAGCCCACCGGCAGCACCACGTCGTTGTTCACCAGGAGCACGGCGTCGGCGCCAGCCTCGAGCGCGTGCTCGATGCCGCGGTTGACCCCGTGACCGAAGCCAAGGTTGGCCTCGTTGACCAGCACGGTCAGCCCCGGGTGCCGCTCGCGCACGAGCTCGAGCGAGCCATCGCTCGAGGCGTTGTCCACGAAGATCACGTCCGCCGGCGCTAGCCCCTGCTCCAGCAGGGAGGCCACGCAGTCCAGGTTCAGCTCGCCGCCGTTCCAGTTCAGGACGACCGCCAAGACCCTCATCCCCGGACCAGAGGCGCTCACGCCTCGTCCTCGCCGAGCACCTCGGTGACCTGGGAGCGCAGGCGCCCCAGGCCCAGCCGCGTCTCGAGCTGGTCCCCCACCGCGACGTCCTCGGCCGCGCGCAGGAGCGTGCCGTCCGGCCCGGCCGTGGTCGAGTAGCCCCGGGCGAGCACCTTGAGCGGCGAGATCCCGTCCAGCCCCCGCGCCGCCAGCTCGAGCCGCCGCTCGGAGCCCCGGCTGAGGCCTGCGCCGAGCCGCACGAGCCGCGCCGCGAGGCTCGCGGTCCGCTGCGCCGTCAGGTCGAGCCGGGCCCGCGGGCTGCCGCGCTCGAGCCGTGCCTCCGAGGCCGCCAGCTGGGCCGCCGCCTGCTCGACCCGCCGCCCCGCGGCCAGGCGCTGACGCCGCAAGAGGCCCTCGAGCCGCTCGGCCCGGTCGCCCAGGATCCAGCCCGCACTGGCGAGCACCCGCGCGCTGGCGCAGGCCTCGAGTCGGCCGACCCGCAGGGCGAGGCGCTCCTCCACCGCGCGGTCCATGTAGCCGGCGAGGCGCTCGAGCTTCTCGACGCGCTCGCCGCGATCGGGGATCACGGTCTGCGCCGCGTCGGTCGGCGTGTGTGCGCGGTGGTCCGCGACGAGGTCGGCCAGGGTCGTGTCGGTCTCGTGACCCACGCCCGAGATGACCGGCACCGGCGAGCGGTGGATCGCCTCGGCGACCACGCGCTCGTTGAAGCACCACAGGTCCTCGAGCGAGCCCCCACCGCGGGTGACGACCAGCACGTCGATGTCGCCGCCGAAGCGCTCGCCCGTGGCCAGGTCGATGGCCGCCGCGATCTGACCGGCGGCGGTCGGACCCTGGACGGGGGTGTGGATCAGGCGCACGGGATAGCCGGGCCAGCGCATGCTGCGGGTGCGCAGGAAGTCGCGCAGGGCGGCCGTGTCTCGGCTGGTGACGATGCCCACGCGCCGTGGCATGGTCGGCAGGGGGCGCGCCCGGTCGAACCAGCCGGCCTCGCGCAGCTCGGCCTTGAGCGCCTCGAGCTGGGCGAGCTGGGCGCCGATCCCGATCGGCTCCATCGCGTCGACGATCAGGCTATAGCCGCCGCGTGGTGCGTAGACGTCGAGACTGCCGCGCACGAGGATCTTCTGGCCCTCCTCGGGCTTGACGCCGGCGGTCGCCCGGGCGACCTGGCCACGCCAGACGATGCAGGAGATCGATGCCTTCTCGTCCTTGAGCTGGAAGTAGACGTGGCCCGAGGCCGCTCGCGTGATGCGCGTCAGCTCGCCCTCGACGGCGAAGCGGCCGAGGCCGAGCAAGGAACCCTTGATGCGCTCGGTCAGCTCGGCCACGGTCAGGGGCTGGTCCGCGGGCGGAGCCGGGGCCTCCTCCGGGTTCTCCGTTGGCCGCAGCAGCTGATCGAACAGCCCTGGACCCTCGCTGGGCTTCTTGGACGCCATGGGGCCAGAGTCTAGCGTCCACACGCGCCCAAGGCCCGCGCCGAACGGCGAGCCAGGGCACTCGCCCCGGGCCTCACTCGGGAATCAAGCCGGGCAGGTTCGCGCCGCGCCACTGCTCGTGGTCGGCGTGGGGCAGGAACAGGCGCAGCTTGCCGCCGGGGAAGAGCCGCTTCTCCTCGCCGCGCACCGCCACGCAGCCGCCCAGGGAGATCACAGCGCCCGTATCGGTCAGCCCGAGCTGGGCCCGGTCGGCGAACAGGTGCCGCTTGACCTTGCCGTCCTTGTCGTGCTCGACGAGGTGCAGGTCGAGCAGCTCGTTGCCGTCCACACCGCCGATGTGCCGCAAGCGATGGAAGCCGGCGCTGGCGTCGAGGCCGAGCAGGGTGTTCAGCCGCCCGCGCAGGGCCTCCACGTCCCAGCGCCCGTCGTCCCCACCGTCGAGCACGCCCTCCTCGGCGAACAGCTCGGGCAGGAGCTCGATCCAAGGGCGCGGGTCGACGCGAACGAAGGGCAGGCGCAGCTCGGCGAAGGGCTCGCGCACGCCGCCGCTCAGCTCGCGCCCGTCCTCCAGCACCAGGGTCACCGTGCGCGCCGAGACGCCCGCCTCGAGCCGCAGGCGCGCCGCCGAGATGGACCCCGTCAGCCGACCGCGGTCGTCGAGGGTGCGGAACACGACCGGCCCGAGGTGCTCACCGTCGAAGCGCCCCGGCTCCAGCAGGTCCAGCCCGCCGATCTGCTCGCTGTGCAGGAGGTTGCGGATCGCGACGGCCATCTCCTGGGCGCGGACCAGGCCGGGCTCCGTCTCGATCGGCGCCTCGGGCTCGACCTCAGGTGCGTTCGGCAGGAGCCCCTCCGCGTCGGGCACCAGCTCCGGCGCGAGGCCCGAGAGCACCTGCAGCCAGTCCTGGAACTTCTGCTCGGCG
>JARGPD010000071.1 GCA_029212845.1 Planctomycetota bacterium | reverse complement strand
ATGGGCCATACTCCTGAGGTCGTCGTACAGAGCGGGTACTACGGAGCTGGCCGCAACCCCTTCGTTCTCGAGGAAGCTCTCCAAAGTCTCAGAGGCGTGCGAGTCATGCGCCATGCTCGCGATGCTAAACCACTCAGGTCCAAACCGTCAAATGCGGTAGTTCTCGAGTCGATAGGGGGGTGTGCGGCTGCGGCAGAATGCACCGCTCGAGCGTGACATGGCGATGCCTCGGGCGAGTTAAGAGTGGCTGTGGAATGGGCACAATCGACCAACCTGGCACTCGTCGAAGACTGAATCATGACCGGCCGGATCCGCCTGAATCGGGACTCTAGGACCGAGATACCCGCAGACCCGAGAGCCCAGCGGGTGCTCTGCCCCCGCGGCCCCGGCGCTGATGGGTCTGTGACTCCGAGCGGCATGGATCCCATCACGAAGGAAGAATGGAGCCTGTGGTGCTAGCGCCGGATCTCTGCCGACCTCCAACTTAGAGCGAGGCCTTGGGGGTCTACGCATGCGCCCCCCCCGTGACTGGCTAGGACTACAAGGACAAGGTCAGGCCGATCCCCAGCTCGAAGCTGTCCCCGTCGAGCTTGTCCTCGATCGGTGTTCCGTTGGCATCGCCGTAGTACGCGAATCGGTTGACTGCCCTCAGGTCGAGTGAGACGTGTGGCGTGGCAAAGAACTCGATGCCACCGCCGACCGGCAAGCAGAGGCCCGAGAGGTCAGCGTCATAGGTCGAGTACCCGTCTGATGCGACGTCCTCCAGCTCGGCTGATACGTATCCGAGGCCGAACTGGAAGTAGGGCTGGACGCGCCTCTCTCGAAGGAAATTGAAGCGCATGTTGAGGTCGTACGCCGAGCGAGACATGTCGAAGCCAGGCGTCCCACCGAGTGATCCGTCGAAGTCCAAGTTCTGGTAGGCGAGCTCGAAGCCAACCCCGCCAATGCGGTACCCGATCGCGTAGTCCATGCCCTCCCCGTCATCGATCTTGGGGATGAAGATGACCTCGCTGCTGCCCACGAGAGCGAGGTCTCCGTCGAAGTCGCTGCCACTCGGCCGAGCATGGGTCAGCCCGGCGCGCAGATAGAGCCCGTCGTCGACTTGGAAGCTGCCGCCGTCATCCCCGGTTGCGCTGCAGGCGGACAAGAGGAGTCCGGGGAGGAGGAGCGAGGTGTACAGAGTCCTGGGGGTGTTCACGGGTGCTTCGGTTGGTTCGGGTGAGCGTGGCGAGCAGTGGCCGCAGCCGGTGCTTGGGAGCTCTCGTAGGCGTAGGCGGCCGGAGTCGAGCCGACGAAAACGCACCGTTCTTCACACATTGTTTCGGCTCCACCTCGGCGCCCCTCGCCTTCTAGGGCCCGCGGGAGGCATCCACAGCTCGTTTCCTCCCTGCCACTCCCCACCCTCGATACCCCGCATGTCAAGACGCTCCAACCTCGCGAACCTCACGCTCTCGCTCGTCGCGGTCAGCCTCGTGGCCTGCTCGGACCCAAAAGGGGACTTCGAAGCGGCAGCTGTAGTCGACACTCCCGAGGCGTACTCTGGCTTCCTCCAGCAGCATCCGGAGGGAGAGCTGGCGCGCCGGGCAAACGCGCGGGTCCAATTGCTCACGGCCTGGGCCGAAGCCCAGGCTGGAGGACCAGAGGCTCTCCGTTCCTTCGCCGAGGCCTATCCTGGGGACGAGCTGGCAAGCGAGGCACTGGCCCTGCGAGATGACCTGATCCTAGAGGAGGCATTGGGAAATCTCGGATCGAGCGCGGTCGATCGGATACGCCCGATCTCGGCCTCACTGGCGCGAAGCCGGTCGCTGCGCGATGTCCCGCCGGAGCTCGTCGACGAAGCGATCCTGTTGTTACGCGCGCACTCGGCCGTCACAGGTGAGTCAGCGGACTGGCGGCTACGTCCCGGTCCATGGGCGGCGGCTGCCGAGCTCGGCGAGCTTGGAGCGGGGACCTACCGATGCGCCGTCGAGCTGCGCGATGCGGCTGAGACGTCGCTAGACTTGACCAGCCTCGGATGGTTGACCGACCCAGGCAGCTCGCTCGTGCTCGAGGCTCAGGGGGCCATGATCGAACTAGACGCCCTCCCGAGCCGGAGCGTGGCCGTCGTTGGCTCGTTCGAGCTAGAGGGGCGCGATGGGGGGCTGACCCTGCGGTCAGCCGGCGAGTCAGGGAGGCTGCTGTTCGCGACGGATTGGTTCGGCGCGGTCGAGCCCGTGCTAGCTGGGGGTGTAGGCAGCTGCTTCCAGGTCAAAGGTTCCGTCGTGGGCACGCATGAGGACCCGCTAGTGTGGGTCGTGTCCGGCGGCGGCGAGCTGGAGTACGTTGCGGGCATGGGGCAGCTGGTCTCGGCCGACGGGACGTCCCTGCGCTTGCCAGACGAGCGCGCTAAGATCGTGGAGCTCTCACGGCCTAGTTCGGGTGGGACCTCGAGTGCGCGCGGACTTCGCATCGAAGTCGGTTCGCGGGAGCTCTCGACGAACCGGAACGGTGCGCTGGTGAGACGGCGCTGCATGGACCGGGAGCCGGGCTTCTTTCCCCTGGTCCGGTTCGACCTCGCGAACTCGACGACCTTCGACGGCGTCGTGTACGTGCGGGCCCAGGAGGGGTCAGAGTCGCTCGCTTCCGTGGTGCAGGGTACCGATGGTGACGTGCTGCTGCGGGAAGACGGCATCTGGGTGTCCCGCGAATCGCTTGCGTGCGATGACACCTGGGATCGCATCTGGACCGCCACAGGAGGCTCGGCGTTTCTGCGCGTGCCACCCGCCCAGCGCATCTTGGATCGCTTCTCGAAGGACAAGGATGACGCCTTCACCCGAGACCTCTCGATTGATGCCTGGGAACCGGCGGAAAGGGCTGGGCAAGAAGCGGAGAGCTCCGGGGAGCTGGCGATCCACCATGACGTCGACAGTGGCACCTTCTACTACAGCGGCTCGCTCTACATGGCGGCCGGCACCCTGAAGGAGCCCGTGCATGGCCTCTATACCGGGCTGGTCGACAAGGACAAGGCGGAGCTGATGGAGTGGCTGACGGCCGCTGGCGTCCCTTCGGAGCGGGCGGCTCTGGCCTGCGATGAGATCCTCGCGATGCGCGCGGAGCTGCAGGCACCGGGCATGACGTTCGGAGCGCTGGTCGAGCTCGCCTTCGACTCCGCGCCGACACTGGCCGGGATCCTTGCCGATCCGACCTCGAACTACATTCAGCCGCTTGCCGAGGCGGTCGATCGAGCTGCGGGTGACATGGTCTTCGGGTTCGGCTTCGGTGGCGCTAGCAGCCCGGTCTTGACCTTCGAGCAGATCGGCGAGGTCTGCACCTTGGAGGTGCCCGAGTCGACCCCCTACCCATTCGACCCCAGCCTGTCCCTGTGGGAGGGGGCCATGCGCAACGTCGAGGACATTGACGGCCAACGGCTCCGTTGGATCGAGGACGGCACCCGCTTCCGACAGTCGGTGCTCCACGGACTTGTCGCAGGGCAAGAAGAGGCCGGCGAGGTCTCGCTGCTCTTCGAAGGGCGCACGCTCGGCGGCCGCCCTCGGGGAGTGAGCCTCATCGAGCGCCGGGCCACCTACAGCTTGGGGCCCATCGCGGCTGACTCCCTGACCTACGAGTTGCCCCTGAACCAGGCAGCCGAGCTTGAGCTCGATGCCGAGCTCTCCTCCCTGGAGCTGGTTGGTGGTGATCCGGGGGGGAAGTAGGTTCAGCGAGCGAGTCTTTCCGCCGCACGAGACGCGAGCCTCGGTGGCAGGTGGATGTCGATTGGGTGGCCCTGGGTGAAGCGCTACATCTCGGTCGGGGCGGCGACGCCGAGCATGGCGAGGCCGTTGCGGACGACGACGCGGGCGGCGTCGACCAGCGCGAGGCGGGCGGCGGTGGTGCCGGGAGCCTCGCCCAGGACGCGGGAGTTGGCGTACCAGGAGTTGACCTCGCGGCACAGGCCGAGCAGGTACTGGGTCAGGTGGCTGGGCTCGGCGTCGGCGGCTGCGGTGCGGATCGTGTCGGGGTAGCGGCCAAGGGTCAGGATCAAGCCGCGGGCGTCGTCGACGGCGGACCAGTCGGGGGCGGCGCCGGACTGGCCCGGGGCTTCGCCGCTGGCCTCGGCCTTGCGCAGGATCGAGCAGAGGCGCGCGTGGCTGTACTGGACGTAGGGGCCGGTCTCGCCCTCGAAGGACAGGACCTCGTCCCACTGGAAGACGACGTCCTTGATGCGCTCGCGCTTGAGGTCGTTGAAGACGATCGCGCCGACGCCGACCTGCTCGGCGATCTCGGCGCCATGGTCGGAGGCGGCGAGGTCGGGGTTCTTGTCGGCGATCACGGCCGCGGCCTCTTCGACGGCGCGGTCGAGCACGTCGGACAGGAAGACGACCTTGCCGGCGCGGGTCGAGAGCTTGCCGCCGGGCAGGCGCATCATGCCGAAGGCGACGTGCTCGACGCGCGGCTCCCAGTCGAGCTGCATGCGCTTGAGCACGCCCTTGAGCTGCTCGAAGTGCAACTTTTGGTCCGAGCCGACGACGTACAGGCAGCGCTCGAAGGCGAACTCGTCCCAGCGCGAGAAGAGCGCGGCCATGTCGCGCGTCGCGTAGAGGGTCGTGCCGTCGGTCTTCTTCAGCAGGCACGGTGCCATCTTCTTGCGGATCGAGGTCAGGTCGACGATCCGAGCGCCGTCGGACTCCTCGGTCACGCCCGTGGCCTCGATGCGCTCGAGGGTGGACTGCAGCTTGTCCTCGTACCAGGCCTCACCGCGCACGAGGTCGAACTCGACGCCCAGGCGCTCGTAGGTCTTGTTGAACTCGGCGAGGGAGAGCTCGGTGAGCTGGCGCCAGGTCGCGCGCACCTGGCCGTCGACGCCGGACTCGAGCTCGCGGAAGGCGGCGCGGGCCTCCTCTTCCAGGGCGGGCTCGGCCTCGGCCTCGTCGTGGAAGCGCACGTAGAGCGCGAGCAGGGCCGGGATCGGGTCGGCCTGAATGTCGTACTCGCCGCCCCAGCGGTCGATCGCGGCCACGAGCTTGCCGAACTGGCTGCCCCAGTCGCCGATGTGGTTGATGCTGACCGGGCGGTAGCCGAGCAGCTCGTGCATGCGATACAGCGCGGCGCCGAGGATTGTCGAGCGCAGGTGCCCGACGTGCATCGGCTTGGCGATGTTGGGCGAGGACATGTCGATGACGATGTTCTTGCCACCGCCCTCGTCCGTGCGGCCGTAGTCGGCTCCGGCGGTGGTGGCGCCGAACAGCACGGCCTCCGCCAGGCGCGCGCCGTCGACCTTGAAGTTGAGGTAAGGGCCGGTGGCGATCGCCTCGATGCGGTCGCTGGGATCGCTGCCGAGCTCAGCGTTGAGCTTGTCCGCGAGGTCGGCGGCGATCGCGGGCGGCGCGGCCTTGAGCTGCTTGGCCAGCACGAAGCACGGGAAGGCGAAGTCGCCGAGGGACGCATCGCGCGGGCGCTCGAGGCGCAGCTCGGCTGCGTCGATGCCGGTGGCGGAGGCGATGGCGGTGCGGATGCGGGTGGCGAAGCGTTGCATGGCTGGCGGAGGTTTCTTGGACTTCTACTGTCACCAAGCGCGCTCCCGACAGTCCCCTTGGGCGGGTGGGGGCTAGTGGATGGCGCTGGCTCGCGGGGCCAAAATTTTTGGCCGGCCCCGGGCGGTCACCGAGAATCGTAGCGCCGTGGCCCGAGGGAGCTGCGCCCCCCGGCCGAGGACTTGCCTACTCCCAGTTGGCCCAGGTCTCGTTCTTCTCTTCGAGGTCGCGCTCGACCTCGGCCTGGCGGTACTGCAGGTCGGTCATGCGGGAGGCGTCCTTGTAGTTCTCCTCCTTCTGCATCTCGGCCAGCAGGCGGTCGCGCTCGGTCTCGAGCGCCTCGATGTCGGCCTCGAGCTTCTCGAAGGCCCACGGGTTGCGGACGCGCTTGCTGCCGCCGGAGCTGGCCTTGGCCGGCTTGGCACCGCCAGCCTTCGACGACTTGTTCGCCTTGGACTTCTTGGGCGCGGCCTGCTTCTCGGCGGCCTTGCGCGCGACCTGCTTCTCGCGGTCGCGCTGCTCCTGCTTGGCGGAGCCCTCGGCGTCGCGCTCCTCGGCCAGCACGTTGCGCCAGTCGGTGTAGTTGCCGGGCAGCTGGCGCGCGGTGCCGTCGGAGCGCACTTCGAGGACCTGGTTGCAGAGCGCGTCGAGGAACTCGCGGTCGTGGCTGATCGTGATGATCGCGCCGGGGAAGCTCGCCAGGAACTCTTCGATCGCGGTGCGCGCGGCGAGGTCGAGGTGGTTGGTCGGCTCGTCCATCGCGAGCCACGAGGGGCTCTCGAGCATCAAGAGCGCGAGGGCGACCCGCGCGCGCTCGCCGCCGGACAGCTGGCCGACGACGGCGTCGACCTCGGACCCGCGGAACAGGAACTGGGCCAGGTGCGAGCGGATCTCGAGGTGCGTCATCTGCGGGTAGCGGATGCGCACGTGCTCGTAGACCGACTCGGCGTCGTCGAGGTGGCTGGTGTTCTGGTCGTAGTACCCGACGATGGCCTTGTGGCCGAAGCGCAGCTCGCCGCCGAGCGGCTCCATCATGCTGGCGAGCACCTTGAGCAGGGTCGTCTTGCCGGCGCCGTTGGGGCCCACGATGCCGAGGCGGTCGCCGCGGCCGAGGCGCACGTCGACACCGCTGAGCAGCGGCACGCCGTCGTAGCCGACGTCCAGCTGGAGCCCCTCGAAGACCATCTCGCCGCCGCGGGCGACCTGCTTCAGCTTCAGGCGCGGGCGGCGCACGTCGTGGTGCGGCTGGCTGACGCGCACGATGTGGCTCAGCTTCTTCTGGCGGCCTTTGGCCTCCGCCGTCCGCTGGCTGCCCATGTGCTTCTTGATGAAGTTCTCTTCCTTGCGGATGTGCTCGGACTGCTGCTTCCACTCGCGGAACGCTACCTCGAAGCGCTCTTCCTTGAGCGCGAGGTACTTCGAGTAGTTGCCGGGGTACGAGTTCGTCTTGCCGTGCTCGAGCTCGACGATCTTGGTCACCGCGCGGTTGAGCAGGCGCCGGTCGTGGCTGACGATGACGACCGCGGACTTGAGGTCCTTGAGGTAGGCCTCGAGCCACTCGATGCCCTCGAGGTCGAGGTGGTTGGTCGGCTCGTCGAGCAGCAGCAGGTCGGGCGCGCTGACCAGCTCGCGGGCCAGGGCCGTGCGGCTCTTCTCTCCACCGGACAGGGTCCGGGCCTCGCGGTCCCAGAGGGCGGGGTCCAGGCCGATGCCGTGCATGACCGACTCGATGCGGTGGTCGGCGTCCCAGCCGCCGAGGAACTCCATGCGCTCGGACTTCTCACCGTGTTGATGCAGGATCGAGTCGAGCTTGTCGCCCTCGACCTCGCACATCAGCTGCTCGAGGTGCGCCAGCTCGGCCTGGAGCTCGTGCACGGCGTCGAGGCCGGTCTCGACGTAGGCGCGCACGGTCTCGCCAGGCGCGAAGCTCGGGCTCTGGCGCACGTAGGCCATGCGCGCGCCCTTGGCGATCTGGACCTTGCCGGAGTCGGGCTTCTCCTCACCCTCGACGTGGCGCAGCAGGGTCGTCTTGCCCTCGCCGTTGCGACCGACGATGCCGATCTTGTCGCCGCGTTCGACCTGCAACGAGGCCCCGGCGAGGACCTCCTTGGCGCCGAACTGGCGCTTGAGGTCGGAGACGATGAGGATGGCCATGGCGGATCGTGGGGGAGGCGGTAGGAGGCTTGGGGAATTCGCTGCCGATTCGTCTGTCACCGATCGCGGCACCGCGCGTCAATTACATATCCCCATCGGGTGGGTGGGGGTTAGGGATGGGAGGCAGCCGAGGTCGGCCCGCTCGCTCCAGCCCTGAATCGAGCGGAAGATCATAACGACCCATCCCCGGTCCGGATATCCTCCCTGGCCTTCCCATCGCCCCAGAATCGACCATGCCCGCGCCTCCCCCCGATGCCCAGACCCAGCTCGCCGAGCTGATCTCCGTGGAGCCCTGTGGCACCGACGGCGTGCTGCTGCGCCTGCGGCCGGAGGCGCCCGTGACCCAGGACGGCGCGCCCCTCGCTCCCAACCGCTTCTTCATGCTGCGGCGCGAGGACGGCCTCTCGCCGGCGATCCCGCGGCCCTTCTCGATCTACCGCGAGGTGCCCACCGAGGGGGACGGCCCCGCCGACCTGGTCTTCCTCGTCAAGGTCATCGGCCCCGGCACCCGGGCCCTCGCCGAGAGCGCCCCGGGCACCTTCCTGCGCCTGATCGGCCCGCTCGGGCTCGGCTGGCCCGACCTGACGACCCCCGGGGATCCCTGGGTGTTCCTGGCCGGCGGCATCGGCTCGGCGCCCTTCTTCATGGCGGTCGAGAGCCTGACCCGCGCCGGCGATGCGGCCGAAGAGGCGGGTACCGAGCCGCCCGCGGCCCCCTACCTGCTCTACGGCGCGGCCACCGCCGGCCTCGTCTACGACGTCGAGGAGTTCGCCGAGCTCGACTGCAGCCTGCACGTCGCCACCGACGACGGTAGCCTCGGCTTTCGGGGCAACGTGCTGCAGCTGCTCGACCGGCTCATCGCCGACGGGCTCGTGCCCGAACGCCTCCGCATCGCCGCCTGCGGGCCGCTGCCGATGCTGCGCGCCGCCCAGACCTGGGCCGCCGCCCGAGACCTCGAGTGCTGGGCCAGTCTTGAAGAGCTGATGGGCTGCGGCGTCGGCATCTGCAACGGCTGCGTCGTCGAGACCGTGCCCGGCTCCGAGCTCGGCTCCTGGCCCAACGTCAAGGCCTGCGTCGAAGGCCCCGCCTTCCGCTGCGACACCGTCGTGCTGTAGCGCCCCACCTCCCCCCTGCCCCCTCGCCGCGACATGTCCGAGCACACCGCCAAGATCGACTGGACCCTCGGTGACGCCGAGTTCACCTACGAAGGTTACTCGCGCGCACACACCTGGCGCTTCCGCGGCGCGGTCGAGGTGCCCGCCTCCTCCGCCCCCGACTTCGGCGGCAACCCCGAGCGCGTCGACCCCGAGGAGGGCCTGGTCGCGAGCGTCTCCTCGTGCCACATGCTGACCTTGCTCGCGATCGCGGCCAAGAAGCGCCTAGCGCTGACCGCCTACTCCGACCAGGCCGTCGGCTACCTCGAGAAGAACGAGGAGGGCCGCCTGGCCGTCACGCGCATCGTCCTGCGCCCGACCCTGACCTTCGCCGGCGAGCCCCCGAGCGCCGAGGTCCTCCAGGGCCTGCACGAGAGCGCCCACCGCAACTGCTTCATCGCCAACTCGATCAAGTCCGAGGTCGTGGTCGAGCCGGCCTAGCGGTTCCCGGGGCATGGGCCCCGCGCCGCCGGATGGGCGCGAGGGTGGGATCCAAGGCGTAGCCTGCGAGCCCGGGCGCCGACCGGATCCGACCACGACGCTGCGCACCCGCGCGTCCCCGGGGCCCGGCCTCGGCCCAGCCTCCCGCGACGGGGATCCGCCTGAACGGGTCGTGGTGCTGGAGCCGGCCAGGACGTCCCGCAGGAGGGACAGGACCGTCCCAGCTGCGCGAATCGGCTTCCAGAGAGCAGCCTGCCTGCCGCAAAGCGCCTCCTGCCCCTAGGCTGGAACCAGGGAGGCGCCCCTCGCTCGCGCATCCAGGCCCGTCGCTCCCCTCGGCCGCAGGGACCTGGCACTGGCCCTCGCCGTCTTCGTCGGCGTGGGCATCTGGCTCGGTGCCATGCCCCAGGCGCGCGTCAACCTCGACGGCCGCGGCTTCCTGCTGATCCTGCTCGAGGGCGTGCCGAACGACCGGCCCCACGTCTTGTACCTGACCCTGCTCGCCGCCTTCCGGGACCTCGCTGCGGTGTTCGGCCTTGGCCTCAGCGCGGCGGCGACCTTCTTCTCGGCGGTGGCCGTGGCTCTCGGCTGCGCCGGCTCGCTCCTGTTCGCGCGCGGGCTCGGACTGGAACGAGCCCAGGCCCTGGGGGTCGCCCTCTTGGCCGCGACCTCACCCGCCGCCATCTTCCACGGGACCCAGGTCGAGGTCCACGCCCTGACCCTCGGCATGGTCGGCCTCGGCGCGGCCGTGACCGTCAACAGCCCCTGGCGCCACTTCCACCTGGCGCTCTTGCTCTCGGCCCTCGCGCTGGTGGCCGCCTTCCTGGCCCACGAGACCACGGCGCTGCTCGGCATCGGCTGGGTGGCCCTGGTCGCCCTGGCTGCGTCGCAGCACCACGCCACGGACCTCGGCTTTCGCGGCGCGCTGCTGCGCGTGGCCCCGGCCCTTTTCGGTGGTGGGCTGCTCGCGATCCTGCTGGTCCCCTCCGTGCGGGCCCTCGCGGCGCGGAGCGTCGGCCTGGGCGCCGACGACTCGACCGGCTACCTCGACGTCGTGCTGCAGTACGGCGGTCACGTCGGCTACGGCGAGAGTCTGTACGAGGGCTTCCTGCTGCCGCTCGGCTTGCTGCTCGTCTTCGCCGCCATCGGGCTCTTGCGCTGCAAGATCCGCGAGGGACTGACCCTGGCGCTCTTGGTCCTGCCGTCGATGGCCTTCCTCACCTGGTGGCGCGTGCCCGAGCGCGGCGGCTACGTGCTGGCGGTGCTGCCCTTCCTGGCCTTGCTTGCTTGGCGCGGCCTCCCGCAGCTCGGCCGGGGCGGGCGCGGGCCAGCGCTCGTGGTCGTGCTGCTCCTGCAGGCGACCTTCGGCATCGCCCAGGTGCGCCGCCACGACAGCGTGCTCGACCCGAACCTGCGCGTCGAGGCGGTGCAGGCAGCCCTCGGGGACGAGGGCGTGCTGCTGTCGCCGATGCTGTTCGGCAGGCCGATCGGGGTCGACCTCCCACGGGTCGAGGAGGTCTGGATCGGGGCCTGGATCCGCAGCGCCAAGGCCGCCGGCATCCCGCCCGAAGACTTCGGTCCCTGGGCGGCCGAGGAGATCGCGCGGGGCATGCGCGCCCGGCCGGGTACGCCCGTGGCCTTCGAGGCCAACATCGACATGGCCGTGCACCGCGCCACCGCCCAGGCCGCCATGCCCTACCTGCGCGCCCTGCACCGAGCCATCGACGAGCGCTTCGTGATGCAGGCAGAGCAGCGCGCCGAGTGGCGCATCGCGCTCCTGACCCCACGCTAGGCCGCGCGCCCCCTCGGCCGACGCAGTGGCCCGCCTGAAATCGACAGCATGGTGTGCGACTCCGCACCGTCGGTCTGGGGGATCGCGCCTATGATGCGCCGATGCTTCGACTTCGTGACCTCGCCCGGAAGATGGGCGCCGCGCTCCTCTTCGGCCTGGTCGGCAGCTCCTGCGGCTCGGATCCTGGCCTGCCCGAGGACGCGCCGAACGTGCTCCTGATCACGGTCGACACCCTGCGCTACGACCACCTGGGGCTGGCGGGCTACGGGCGCGAGACCTCGCCCAACATCGACGCCCTCGCGGCGCGCGGTGTGAGCTTCGAGCGGGCCTACGCGCCCTCGCCCTGGACCCTGCCGTCGATGGCCTCGATCCACACGGGGCTCTACCCCTCGAGCCACACCCTGCAGCGGCCGAAGTCGTCGATCCCGCTCGAGGCCACGACCCTCGCCGAGGCCCTGAAGGTGGTCGGCTACCGCACCGACGCGATCGTCTCGAACCCGATCGTGCACCCGCGCTTCGGCCACTCCCAGGGCTTCGACAGCTTCGACACCGAGGACGCCAAGGGCCACGACCACATCTCCACGCCGGGCATGACCGCGCGCGCCAAGGCGCTGCTCGCGGACTTTGCCGCCCACGCAGCCGAGGGCGAGCGCTTCTTCCTGTCGCTGCTCTACTTCGACCCGCACTACGACTGGCTCGACCACGGCCTGGGCTTCGCGCCCGAGCGCGCCGGGCGCATCACCGGCGGGGAGTCGGTCGAAGAGCTACGCGAGCTGGCCGACACGACCGGCCTGACCGACGAGGAGGTCGCCCAGCTCGTCGCGCGCTACGACGAGGAGATCGCCTTCACCGACGCGGGCATCGGAGAGCTGCTCGATGAGCTCGAGCGCCTCGGCCTGTCAGGCAACACGGTCGTCGTCTTCGTCGCCGACCACGGCGAGGAGTTCCTCGAGCATGGCTGGCTCGGCCACACGCGCTTCTTGTACGAGGGCATGGTCCGCGTGCCCCTGGTGGTCTCTGATCCGCGCGCCGAGGCCTCCCACGGGCTCCGATTCTCCGAGCCGGTGTCGACCGTCTCCGTCATGCCGACGATCCTGAGCCTCGTCGGCCTCGACCCCGAGCTGCACGCTCCCGACGAGCCCAGCCTGGCCCAGGTCGTGCGCGACCCCACGGCCAAGGACCTGGACCCGCGCATCGACGGCGTGGTCTTCAGCGAGGTCGACTTCGTGCCGGCCCATGAGCACAACCTGGCCAAGGTGGCGCACCTCATCGGGGTCGTCACCCGCCACTTCAAGTGGATCCAGGACACCAAGTCCGGGGCCCAGGAGGCCTTCGACCTCGAGTCCGACCCCGGCGAGCTCGAGGACCTGTCCGCCGCCTGGCTGGCGGGGGAGAGCCCCGAGGCACGACGCATGGCCGAGGCCTCGATCCAGAGCCTCGAGGTCTGGCAGGCGGCCTGCGCCGAGCGCGCCCTGCCGCCGCACATCGGCTTCCTGAGCGATGAGGAGATGGAGGAGCTGAACAAGCTCGGATATCTCGACACGGGAGACTGAGCCAGGCGCGCACTTCGCCGGCCTTCGGGCTACCCTGCCGCTTCTCCCCTGACTCGCTCGGACGTGATCCGAGCGCCCACCCACGTCCCTCCCTCCGGTGCCCACCATGACCGACAACCCGACCATCTCGATGCGCCGCGTGCTGCCGGCCACCGCCGCCCAAGCCTTCGCAGCTTGGACGGATGCCGAGGTGGTGCGCCAGTGGTGGGGAGGTTGGGAGCCCGGCACGGCGCCCGCGATGACCTCGGACCTCAGCGTCGGCGGCGCCTGGCGCTTCGCGATGAACTTCGACGGCAAGACCCAGTGGGTCGGCGGCACCTACCTCGAGGTCGACGAGCCCGCCAAGCGCGTGGTCTTCGACTTCACCTGGGAGAGCGACGACTCGCCCAAGTCGCCGGTGACCTTGGTGTTCGTGGACCGGGGCGACGGGACCTGCGAGCTGCAGCTCGACCACGACCAGTCCGCCGGCGGCAACGCCTGCGAGGACGGCTGGGGCTGGTCGATCGGCTGCCTGGCGGATCACCTCGGTCAGAGCGCTTGAGCCCGGGACTCGGCCGCGACTCGGCCCGCCAGCGATGATGGACCCCGAGCGCAAGCGCGGCCTGATCTTCGCGATCACGACGGCGACCCTGTGGGGCTTCCTGCCGATCGCGATGAAGGTCGCCACCAGCGAGGTGCCGGTGCTGACGATCGTGTGGTTCCGGTTCGCCTTCGCCTTCGGGCTGCTCGTGCTGTTCGTCGGCCAGCGCGACCGAAAGCGCCTGGTGATCCTGCGTCGCCCACCGGTGCTCGGCGTGGTGGCCGCGGTCGGACTGACCGCCAATTACCTCGGCTACCTCGCCGGGCTCGAGCACACGACCCCGAGCAACGCCCAGGTCCTGATCCAGACCGCGCCGCTGATGCTGGCCGTGGTCGGCGTGGTGGTCTTCAAGGAGCGCATGAGCCGCCTGCAATTCGTCGGCGTGCTGATGGCGATCGCGGGCTTCGCGCTCTTCTCCTGGGACCAGCACTCGGCGGCGGTGGTCGGCGGCGACGCGCTCTTGACCGGCAGCCTGCTGCTCTTCGGCGCGGCCGTCGCTTGGGTGATCTACGCCGCGCTGCAGAAGCGCCTCTCGATGCAGGGGCACGCGCCCCAGGACCTGAACCTGCTGCTGTACGCCCTGCCGAGCCTGACCCTGTGGCCGCTTGTCGACTTCTCGCTGCTCGGCAGCCTGGGCGTCGGCATGTGGCTGCTCCTGGCCTTCCTCGGCGCCAACACCCTGATCGCCTACGGCGCCCTGGGCGAGGCCTTCAAGCGGCTGCCCGCCTACCAGGTCAGCCTGATCATCACCTTGAACCCGCTGATCACCCTGGTCGTGATGGCGATCCTCGGCGCCCTGCACGTGACCTGGGCTCCGGCCGATTCGGTCGGGCTGCTCGGCTACGCCGCGGCCCTGCTGGTGGTCGCGGGCGTCGTGCGCGTCCTGCGCTGAGCACCCCGGTCGCCCCGCGACCTGTGGTGAAGCGTTCGGACCCCACCCTGGATCGCAGCGCTCCCAGCCGCCATCCTGGCACCATGAGACTCGCCACGATCCGCGACCACCTGCTCGCCATGCCGGGCTCGGTCGAGTCGCAGCCCTTCGGCCCCGACGTGCTGGTCTTCAAGGTCGCCAACAAGATGTTCGCGCTCGTCGGCTGGAAGAATGACCCGCTGACGATCAACCTGAAGGCCGACCCCGACGACGCCGTCCTGCAGCGCGAGCGCCACGCCGCGATCAACCCCGGCTACCACATGAGCAAGGTGCACTGGAACACCGTGACCTTGGACAAGAGCCTCGCGGACGACGACGTCTTCGAGCTGGTCCAGGCATCCTACGACCTGATCCTCGGCAGCCTGACGAAAAAGGCCCGCGCGGACTTCGACGCCCGGATGGACGCATGATCCGCGAGCACCTGTTCCACAAGCGAGCCGCCGCCGACCCGCTGTTTCGCTGGCGCGGCGGTGACATCTCGCGCATCGAGGCCTTGTCCGACGGAGTCTTCGCCCTGACGATCACCCTGATCGTGGTCTCGTCCTCGGTGCCGGCCACGACCCACGAGCTGTGGCTGCTGGTCCGCGACATCCCGGTCTTCCTGGTCAGCTTCGCCATGCTGCTGATGGCCTGGCACTACCACCACATGTTCTTCCGGCGCTACGGCCTGGAGGACTTCCTGACCATGGTGCTGAACGGCGCCTTCCTGTTCCTGGTGCTGTTCTTCGCCTACCCGCTGAAGTTCCTGGGCACCTACCTGTGGCGCTTGGTCCTCCGCGACGGCGAGGCGCTCTCGGCCATGATCGTGCCGCCCGAGGGCTCGACCTGGACCGAGTCCGAGCTCGGCACGCTGATGATGGTCTTCTACAGCGTGGCCATCGCGGGCGTCTTCGGCGTGCTCGCGCTGCTCGTCCTGCGCGCCTGGTGCAAGCGCGACGAGCTCGAGCTCGACCGCCTCGAGCGCTTCCTGACCCTGCAGTCGATCGGCCACCACCTCTTGACCGTCGGCGTGGCCCTGGCCTCCTTGGGGATCCTGGCCTTCGGCGGCCAGCCGAGCTACTCGGGCATCGTCTACTTCCTCCTAGGCCCCTTGCATGCGGCGCTGGGCTTCGGCGGCGCGGCCCGCTCGGAGCGCCTGCGCCAAGAGCTGGTCGACGCCTAGCGCCGGCCGGACCCGGGGCTCAGGGCAGGCGCTCGAGCAGCAGGTCGATGTCGCCGACCAGCTGATCCTGGAGGACGCGGGCGGCGTCCCGCTCCTCTTCGGTGCGACCCGGCAGCTCCTTGGCGAGCAGCAGCGAGCGGGCCGTCTCGAGCGCGGTCCGCGCCTTTGGGTAGCGACCGAGCTGCATGTAAGCGCGGCCGAGGTCCTGGTGCGGTGCGTAGCCACCGGGGGCCAGCTCGACGGCGCGCTCGAGCTCGAGCACCGCGCCGCCAGGGTCGCCGTTCTCCAGCAGGATGCGGCCCTTCAGGTGCAGCGAGCGCACGGAGTCGCGGTCGAGCACGAGGGCGCGCTCGGTGAAGTAGAGCGCGCCGACCAGGTCCCCGCGGGCCTCGTCCAGGTCGGCGAGGGCGCGCAGGCGCTGGGCACCGGCGGGGTCGAGCTCGTACAGGACCTGGCGCATGGCGGGCAGCTCGGGGCGGCCGGTGCCGGCGGAGTAGGCGCGCTCGAGGTAGGCCTGGGCCTTGTCGTTGGCACCGAGCTCGAGCAGGATGCCGCCGAGGTTGTAGTGCGCCTCGAAGTGCTCGGGGTTCAGCTCGCAGGCGCGGCGCAGGGACGCCGAGGCCTCGTCCAGCTTCTGCATCTGGTAGAGGGTCACGCCGCGGTGGTAGTGGGCCATGGCCGAGCGCGGGGCGCGGGCGATGGCGGCGTCGAACGAGACCAGCGCCGCGCGCCAGTCGCGCTTGCGCGCCGAGGCGCCGCCGTGCAGGAGGTCGGGCTCGGGGCTGGCCGGGTCCAGGTCGCGGACGGTGTCGACCAGCTCGAGGGCGCGGTCGATCCAGCCCTGCTCGAACAGGCACTTGGCTTGGTAGACGATCGTCTTCACGTCGCCGGGCTTGAGCTCGAGCGCCTTGCTGAAGGCGAAGCTGGCCTGCTCGTACTCGCCGGCCTCGAAGTGCATCACGCCGAGGTTGTGCCACGGCGGCGCATAGAGCGCGTTGACCGATGTCGCCAGCTTGAAGTTGGCCATCGCCTCGGTGCGCTTGTTCGCGGCCAGGTTGCAGATGCCGAGCCCGGTGAGCACCTGCTCGATCGGCAGCGAGGTCATCGTGCCGCCGGTCCGGGCGTTCCACTCCTCGCGCTTGTAGACCTCCTCCAGCAGCATCTCGAAGATCGTCGCCGCGGTGTCGTACTCGCCGTAGCCGTCGACCTCGGCCTCGATCAGGAACCACCAGGCCTTGCCCAGGTTGGCCTGCAGGTAGTCGTACTCGCCGCGCGGGATGCTGGGGTCTTGCTTGGCGGCCTCGAGCAGGTCGAGGGCGCGGTCGTAGCGCTCGCCGGCTTCATAGAACGCGGCCTCATCGCCGGTCTCGAGGTAGCGCTGGCGCAGGATCTCGCCGAGCTGCCAGTGGACCATCGGGTAGTCGGGGAAGGCTGTCACGCCGTGGCGGAAGAGCACCTCGGGCGAGCGCCAGACGCCGGCCTGCATCGGGGTCTGGAAGCCGAGGGCGACCACCAGCAGGGCGGGGCCGAGGAGCGCGCGGCCGGTGGGGTGGCCGGGGGGCTTGCCCGCGGTCTGGAAGGCCGCCAGGCTCGCGACCGCGGCCAGGCCGAGCGAGAGCCCCAGCACCGACAGGTACACGTAGCGGTCCGCGTAGGGCGTCTGGCCCGTGGCGCCGGTGGCGACGAGGGCCGGGAGGAGGCCGGCGGCGGCCAGCAGCAGCGCGGCGCCGAGGCGACGCCAGCCCTTGCTCAGCGCCAGGGCGAGCAGGCCGGCGAACAGCACCAGGGCGAGCACGACCTGGACCAGGGGCCAGCCGGTGAAGCCCTCTTCGGTGAAGGGGCGGAAGGGCGACAGGCCGACCGGGAAGAGCAGCTTGACCAGGCCGTGGCCGAGCATCTCGAGGCGCAGCATCAGGCCGCGGCCGGCGGTTCCGGTCTCGGCGCCGCCGCGCAGGAAGCCGGCCGCGAGCTCCCCGAAGACGGCCATGCGCAGGGCGATCCAGACGGCGACCGCGCCGGCGAGGGCGCCCCAGCCGGCGAGGCTGCGGCGGCGACCGGAGACCAGCAGCAGGTCGACGACCAGGATCATGGCGGGCACGGCGACGGCGACCTCCTTGGCGCCCAAGGCCAAGAGCAGCCAGACCGCGCCCATGAGCGGAAGTCCGCTCGAGCCGCGCTCGCGCCAGGCCAGCCAGGCGTTCAGCGAGAGCAGGCCGAAGAGCCCGAACAGGGGGTCGTTGACCGCCGCGATCCAGGTGACGCTCTCGACGTGCACCGTGTGGAGCGCGAAGGCCAGGGCGCCGAGGTAGGCGCCCCAGGGGCTCGACACCAGGCGGCGGAGGATGCGGAAGACGACCAGCGAAGCGCCGAGGTGCAGGGCCAGACTGATCAGGTGGAAGGGCAGGGTGTGGGTGGCGCCGCCGCCGAGGGCGAAGCCGATCGCGAAGGTCAAGCTGGTCAGCGGGCGCCAGTGGCCGGGGGCCAGGTCCGGGTCGCCGCCGAGCTCGGGCAGGCCGCTCCACAGGGGCTGGCTGACGATCTGGCCCAGGGCGCCGAGGTCGCGCAGGTTGGCGTCGCGGGCGACCAGGGTCAGGTCGTCCCAGACGAAGGCGCCGGTCAGACCGGGCGCGAAGGCGGCGACGGTGGCGACGACGAACAGCAGCCAGGCCCAGGCGGGCAGGCGGGTGGGGGGGAGTCCTTCCTCGGGCATGGTCGGGAGCTTAGCCTGTTTGGGCTGACACGCAGTCCGTCCAGCTCCCGAGACCTTGCGGCTCGAGCCCGGACGGATCCTTGCGAGGCTCCACCTAGGCGCTCCGGTCGCCCAGGTCCCTGCCTCGATCCGCCGAAATCGCCTCGCTCCCCGCCGAAGCACTCCCCGAACCCCACGCCCCACCATGGCCCGCCCCTCGCTCCGCTCCCTGCTGCTGCTGCTGCCCCTGCTCGCCGCCTGCGCCTCGACGGGCGACACGCCCGACTGTTGCCAGGGCGAAACCTGCACGACCGAGGCAGCGCCCGCCGACCCCGGCGCGGTCGGCGCGCCCCAGGCCCCGGTGGACCCCGCCGCCCCGAGCGCGCCCGAGCCGCCACCCGAGACCCCGCTGGCCCCCGAGCTCTTCGAGCGCGTCGCGATCCTCGGCGCCAGCGCCAGCGCTGGCTTCAACCTGCAGCTCGAGACCGGCGTGCCCACGCGCATGGCCGACTTCCTGGCCGAGGCCCTGCTCGTCGAGCACACGCTCGTCGCCGACGGCGCGACCGAGCTGCTCTTCTTCAACCCCGAGCGCCTCGGCGCCGAGGCCGTCGAGGCCGTGCTCGCGACCGACCCGAGCCTGGTCCTGGCCGTCGACTTCCCCTTCTGGTTCCTGTACGGCAGCGGCCGCACCACCGCCGACCGGCTCGAGCGCCTCGAGGGCGGCCTGGCCTTGCTCGAGCGCTTCGACTGCCCCGTCGTCGTCGGCACGATCCCGTTCATGGAAGCTGCGGCCGGCGGCATGATCCCGCACAGCTCGATGCCCGACGCCGACGCCTACCCGCTCGCCAACGCGCGCATCGCCGAGTGGGTCGCCGCCGACGAGCGCCGCGCGCTGGTCCAGCTAGACGCCTTCCACGAGACCCTGACCAGCGGCGCCGACTTCACCGTCGCCGGCCAGCTCTGGGTCCAGTCCGAGCACGAGGACCTGTTGCAGCTCGACCACCTGCACCCGAGCATGGTCGGCACGGCGATCTTCCTGCTGCAGAGCCTCGACGCCCTGGCCGCCGACCGCGGCGAGGTGCTCGAGGGCACCGTGCTGACCGACCCCGAAGACCTCGCCGACGCCGTCGACGATCGCCTCGCGGAGTAGGGCCGAGCAGCGCTACTCGCGACCTTCGAAGATCGCCTCGAACTCCGGGATCCAGGACAGGCTCGTGGCCGCAAAGCCACCGCGCTCGTCGTGGCCATTCTGCCCGAAGTAGACGCGCCCCTGGCTGCTGCCGGTGGACTCGGGCAGGGCGCCGATCGTCAAGTTCAGCGACCCCTCGCGGTGCCAGGCGTACAGCTCGTAGTCGGCGTAGATGGTCGCGACGAGCAGGTCGACCGTGGGTGCCTCTGCGACGGAGGCCTCCACCGCCGCGATGAGCCGGGCCAACTCCGGCTTGTCCAGCGTCCTCGCCGGCAGGGTCGCGAGGGCGTCCTCGTAGGAGACGGGGAAGCCGCCCGTGCCGCGGAACAGGCTGACCTGCGAGGCCTCGCCGAGAGCCTCTAGGAAGGCGGGCGAGAGGCCGGGGTTGGGCAGGCCCGGGTCGGGGCGCGTCAGGAAGCGCAAGAGCAAGGCCCCGGAGACCGCGAGGTCGACGACAAGGAGGAGCTTCGTGCGCGTGGTCATGGCGGGGTGGTGGGCGAGGATCGGTCGGCGAGTCTCGAGCCGTACTCCAAACGCCGAGCGGCCGCCGCTTCGATCGAAAAGGCGGCCGCTCGGCGCGCTCGGAGGGAGCCCGGCTCCCTAGAACAGGATCGTGCCCGACTGCACGTTCGAGCTCGTCGCCGGCAGGCTGAAGCCGCTCGCGCCGGTCAGGGTCGCGAGCTGCACGTGGATGCCGAAGCCCGCGGGCAGGCCGAGGCCGGCCATCGGGATCGTGAGCTCGGTGTAGCCCTTGGCCGGGATCACCGGCGTCGCCAGGATGAACAGGCTCGTGTAGCCGGCGCCGATGCCGAGGTCGATGATGCCGGGCACGACCGTCGGGGACAGGTCGGGCGAGGCGCACACGAAGGCGATGTCACCGGGGCCGCCGCCGACGACCAGCTCGAGGCCGAGGGCCTGGAACAGGAAGCTGGGGTCGGAATTGCGGAGCTCGACCGTGGGCGTCGGGTTGGCCTGGACCGTGATCAGCGCGGCGTCGGTGCCGCCGGGGCTGGTGACCGCGATGGCGGTCAGGCCGAGGCCGTCGGTCAGGGGCATCGACAGGGTCAGGGTGCCGTCGTCGACGATCGAGAACTCGGGCGGGAAGGCGCTCGAGAGCAGCTGGCCGGCGACGCTGACGCTGGTGACGCCGGTGAAGCCGGAGCCGGTCAGGGTCACGATGCCCGGCCCGTCGACGATGACCTGCTGGATCGCGGACGGGCTGACCGACGCGATGTTCGGCGCGCCGCCTCCGCCCGTGGGCCCACCCTCGTGCTCGACGCGCAGCTCGTACGAGCCCGTCTTGCGGTAGCTGTGGTTCGAGAACACGCGCACGGTCCAGAGCCCAGCGGCGTCCGCGGTCAGGTTCGCGAGCAGGGCGTTGCGGCCGTCGCCCGAGTCGTTGTCCGACGCGAACAGGCTGCCGTTGGGCCGGCGCACCTCGATGCGCGGGTCGCAGTAGGTCTCGGCGTCGCCGTTGCCGCCGGGGTAGCGCGTCTCGACCGAGAAGACCGTGCCGACCCCCGCGCTGAACGAGTAGTAGTCGCTGTCCCCGCCACCCGGCGCGCCGGTCGGCGAGCTGGAGTAGTACAGGGTGCGCGTCGGGCCGAAGTTCGGGGACATGCCGATCGCTGTCGCCGTGGCGGCCGTGTTGTTCGGCTCGAGCGCGTCCTCGTGGAAGGCCATGCCCCAGCCGTCGAAGAGCGCGTCGAGCTCGTCCTGGTGCCCGTGGTTCACGGGCACGAACAGGCCGTTCCAGAGGTCGCGGATCGTCAGGTTCGAGGCGCTGTCCACCGGACCGGTGAAGGCCTGCCAGTGGGCCTCGTCCGCGGTCAGCCCGTTGAAGGTGAAGCTGCCGTCGACAGCGTCGTCGTCACCGGGCGTGTTGTCGCTGGTGCTGGCCGTGTCGAGCAGGTCCCAGACGGCGCAGTGCACCGCGCCCTCGTCGGCCTCGCCCCCGGTCGTGCCCGCATAGGGGAAGCCGTTCTCGTAGCGCATGCGCAGCTGGATGCCGCTGGAGCCCGTGCTGCTGTCGCCATCGAAGTCCATGTAGAAGCCCGCGTCGTGCACGCCCGCGAAGCTGCGCACCGCGCCGGCGAAGCCCGAGGCCCAGCCCTCGCCCAGGGACAGGCGCGGATCCTGGTCGCTCTGGCCGAAGCTGTGGGAGCCGCCCGGGCTGTCGCTGTCGGAGTAGACGTTGTGGACCACGTGACCGAGCTCGTGCAGCTGCACGACGTCGTCATAGCCATCGTCGGTGGCCATGTTGGCGAGGGTGCCCGAGGCGTAGGAGCCCGAGCCTCCGGGCCACTGCATGCGCAGGGACTGGGGCGGGTTGCTGCCGCCCGAGGCCTTGATGTACTGGATGCCCCAGACCATCTGGTCGAGCATGTTGAACGGGTTCGCTTGCAGCGAGCCGCTGAAGATCTTCTGGGCGGTGACCGTGCCGATGTCGAGGTCGGTGGTCTGGGACCAGCCCGTGAACGTGCTCGAGCTGGTCGAGTAGGTCACGTTGGACGTGTTGGTCGCGCGCAGGCTCTTCGACCCGAAGGCGTTCGACTCGGCGTAGCAGCGCACCAGCACATTCTTCGTTCCGCTGCCGGGCACGAAGATCGAGATGTTGCCGCTCTCATCCGTGGCGCCGCTGGCCAGCACCTGGCTGGTCGAGGCGTTGAGCACCTGCACCTTCGCCAAGCGAATGGGCAAGCTCGGCTCGCTGCCGGTGACCCCGCTGAAGGTGAAGTCGCGGTCGACGTACTGGAACTTGCCGGTGACGGTGAAGTCGGCCGAGGCCGGGGCCGCCAGACAGAGGGCGCTGGCGACGAGCGCGGCGGTGGTGCGCAGGAGCTTCATCTAGCGACCCTCCTGGCTCAGCGAGTCCTCGCGCAGGGCGGGCACCTCGATGCTGGGGATCGCGAGCTCGCCGTCGAAGGCGATGACCTCGGGCAGGTCGACGCGGTGCTCGCCGAAGGACAGGTCGTGCACCAGGGTCTGGGTCTCGACGCCGCTCGTGCCGTCGTCGCCGAGGGCCGCGAAGGTCACCTTGGCGCGCAGCTGGATGCTGCCGCCGGCGGCGCGCTCGGCCGCGGTCAGGCGTACCCGGGCGTACCCGTCGCGGGAGAGCCCGCGCTCGAGCTCGCGCCCGCTGGCGTCCGCGTGGGAGAGCACCTCGCCGCCGAAGGGCAGGCCGACGGTTGTGGCGAGCTCGCTCGCGTCGACGAGCGGGGT
>JARGPD010000244.1:493-3587 GCA_029212845.1 Planctomycetota bacterium | reverse complement strand
GTTTTGATGCGGTACCGTTGGCGCGTTCCCGTCCGGCGTGGGCGTCCGTCCGGCGTCGGCGTGCGGCCGGTGCTTCGCCGTTCGGATTGGGGGTGGACTTGTCGTGGGCGGGCAGGGGCAGCGCCCGGGCAGCTTGGCTGGAACGTAGGCGTGGCCGCGCTCGGTGGGGGGTGCCGGTCCGGGGGACGGAGCGGCGAGACCCGGCCGAGGGCGGCCACGCACTAGCCCGGTGGGCTACAGGTTGAAGAACAGCACGTGGTCGGTCGGGGCGACCTTGCCGAACAGCGGGAAGGCGATCGGCGCGGTGGTCAACAGCGAGTAGTTGCTCGCTAGGTCGACGAACTCCTGGCTCGGGACCAGGCCTCCGGCGCCCGGGGCGAACCAGCCGCCGGTCGTGATCGAGCCGTAGAAGATGTCGAAGTAGGACTGCACACCGACCGCGGTGCAGGACTCGTTGTAGAGGAACAGACCCTCGGCCACGAAGGCCTGCTCGGGGCCGGGGTAGCTCACCCCGGTCGTCCAGCTACCGATCGAGGTCGAGACCAGCTCGTACCACGGCGTCAGCGGGAACAGGTTGAGGCTCGTCGCCGAGCCACCGCACGAGCCACTGATCGCGGTGCGGATGCCGGCCTGGCCGGGGGGCTGGAAGCCGAGCGGGCACAAGCAGCCCTGGATCAGCGGGATGAAGTCGCCTTGGATGGCGGTCTCGTTGACGAAGCAGGGCTCGGTCGGGACCGTCGGAGGGTTGCGCATGCCGCCGGTCACCATGGAGCCACCGGGGGGCGCGAGGGTCGCGGGGGTGAAGGGGTTGAAAACCGTGTGCGGACCGACCAGGGCGTAGGTGCGCGCGGGGTGGTAGCTGCCGGGGATCGCCGAGAAGGCCGAGTTGTGCATGAAGCGATCGCAGCCGTGGTACAGGACCACGACGCTGTCCATCGCGCCGGTGGCGCAGTTGCGCGTGTAGTCGACGTAGCCGTAGAAGAAGGCCTGGCCAGCGGGTGCGAGGCAGCTCGGCGTGGGGCAGCCGAGCGTCGAGACGCCGCTCGAGACCAGGTCGACCTTGGCGGCGAAGCGCCAGACCTGGGTCGGGACCGCGCCGGGGACCTCGTGCTCTTCCCAGGTGCGCGTGTAGTCGAGGGTCACGGTGCCCTTCATCAGCGACACGCCGGCGCAGTCGACCACGCTCAGGTCAACCATGTACTGGGTGCACAAGGGCGTCGTCATGAAGGGGCCGAGCGACAGGTCGATGCAGTTCTGCGAGGTCGGCACGCAGGAGTCCCAGCAGATGCCGAGGGCGGGCAGCGTGACCGGCGGAAAGGCCGTCGGCAGGGTCGGGGCAGCCGGTGAGCAGCAGGGACCGGACAGTCCGTCCGGTGCGAAGCACTGGGCCGAGGAGGGGGTGGCCAGGGCAAGGGTTGCGAGGGCGAGGGAGCCGAGGGTTGCAACGAGAGAAGGAACGCGAATGGTCATGGGCTGTACTCCTGGACGTGGGGACGTCCTCAATAGCCGCTCAAGTGGACGCGAGCGTGGTCCCTTCGTGTTCCGGCATGTGGCGGACCCGGCAGGTGTCGGACCGCTTGCCCGAACGAAGTTGCAATGCCTTCCCGGATGAAGAAGGCCTTGTACGACGCGCGGTTACGTGGTGCCACGGGGGAGCAAATCGCGCCCTAAGTGCTGATCGAGAAAAGTCAGCATGGGGTCCCGATTTTGGACGCCCCGGGTCCCCGGGGGGACCCTCGGCCGAGCGTCCGGAACAAGCGCCGACGCCGCGACTTGGCGTGGTCTCGCGGCTCCCCATGGGGCCGCTCGGCCTGACGGAGATGCAACCGATCGCGATCAGGCCGGCACCCGCTCGACGAGTCGGGGTCCTCCGACAAGGACCACGACCCGCGCCGAAGCCCCCCAAGCAGGTCCGCACCCCCAGGCCAACACGAGGCGTTTCGCGAACGGCGAGCAGCTAGCAGCGAGTGGCAACGCCCTGGTGCACTGCTTGCACGGGGTGAGTGCCTCGCGCGCTTCCCGCTCTCCCGGGACTCGCACCCTGTGGCGGCCGCTGCTTGGCGAGGACCTCGGAAGCCTGCGGCGAGGCCCCTTGCCGGAGACCCAAGGCCCAGCAGCGCCGCAGTCGCTACTTCGGCGCGAGGACCCAGAGGGTCCCGGGGCCGAGCACCAAGAGGCGGTCGCCGAGGCTCGCGACGTGGCCGCCGGGTGCGCGCGGGCCGCGGCCGAAGGGCAGCGGCAGCTGGTCGAGCAGGCGCAGCTCGTCCGCGCGGTCGAACAGGAACAGCCCGCGGTTCGTGGCCGCGACGACCCGCTGCTTCCCGACCGCGGGCAGATCGACGAAGACCTCGCCCCGGCGCAGGTAGACCGAGTCGCTGCGCGTGCCGCGGACCGGGTCGATCTCGGTCAGGCAGCGCTCCGCGCCGGCGCGCGCGAAGCACAGCAGCGTGGCGCCGTCGCTGGCGACCAGGTCGGTGGCCTCGCCGACGGCCAGCGGGGCCGCGACCTGCGGGTGCGAGCCGGCTTCGAGTCCCGCGGCGGTGACCGGTCCCGCCACCAGCTGGTACAGGAAGTCCGAGTCCGCGGGGGCCCAGGCGATCGACGGCGCCTGGCCGTCATGGGGCCCGCTGGTCAGCGGCCGGAGCCCGCTCCAGCCCGGCTCGCCCGGGGCGCGCCGGCGGTTCTTGAACGCCCACAGGAGCCGCCCGTCGACCGCGTCGTACAGGGCGCCGACGCCGAGGTGCGTGCCGACGAAGACGGCGCCCTCGACCAGCTCGAGCGGCGGCGCGGCGCCGAGCGGGAAGCCGCCCTGGCTGAAGCGCCCGCCGCGCTGGTCCGACACCTCGCTGCCCTTGGCGACCAGCCGCGACCAGAGCGGCTCACCGGTCGCTAGGTCGAGGGCCAAGAGGTGGTGGCGCAGCTCGCCGTCGAGGGTGCGCGCGCTGACCAAGAGGCGGTCGCCCCAGGCGGCCGGGCCGGGCTGGAACTCGGCGCCCTCGAGGTCCTCGAGCAGCGGGTGGTCGAGGTACTCGCCGCGGCTCCACAGGCGCGAGCCCGACAGGATCCAGCGCGGCTCGGCGCGGTCGCTGGCATC
>JARGPD010000244.1:0-467 GCA_029212845.1 Planctomycetota bacterium | reverse complement strand
GCGCGCGCGGGCGCATGCTGTCGAGGTCGATCGCCACGAGCGAGTTCGGCCCGCGGCCCGGCTGGGTGCGGCCGACGACGCAGACCAGGGCATCGTCCGCGAGGCGCGGCTCGTGGCCCCAGCCCGGCGCTCCACCGCGGCGCGCGGCCTGGGCGCGACCGACGCGGCCGAAGACCTCTTCGACCAGGCGCTTGGGATCGATGACCAGATCGCGTCGCGGGCGCGCGCCGGACAGGTCGACCAGGTGCACGCCGGACGAGCTCTGGATCGCGATCGAGTCGGGCCCGGTGGCGACCATGCCGTGGCGCACGCCGCGCCCGGGACCGCGCTCGGGATCGACCCGCGAGGGCCGGTCGAACAGGTCGCCGAAGTAGGGCCCGTCCTCGGTCGGGTCGGTCTCGAACTCGAACGCGAAGGTCTGGGGCGTGGGCAGCTGGCGGGCGGCCTCCCAGGCGGGCGGGAGGCCG
>JARGPD010000070.1 GCA_029212845.1 Planctomycetota bacterium | reverse complement strand
GGTCGCGGGCGGGCACGAAGGCGTAGAGGGCCGAGAGCGCGGTCGGGCCGTCGCCCAGGTCCAGCTCGACCTCGAGGCTGCGCAGGCCGAGGTCCGCAAGGGGCCCGTTCTTGTCCAGGGCCTCGAGCTCGGCTCGCAAGGTGTTCTTCGACATCGAGCCGCAGGCCGCCAGGATCAGGCCCACGGGCACGGCCAGTAGGGCCAGGAGCCCCAGCCTGCGGCGGGTCCTTGGGCTCCCCTTCGGCTCAAGTACGGTCATAACGATCAACTCCAGGGGTCTAGGGTGGGGATTCGGATCGCTCATTTCGAGGTCGAAATGGCTCACTCATTGGTCTTTAGTGGGCATTTCCAGCCAAGTTTTGGCGGATCGCGACAAGGCAAGGATAGAGCTAGCGGCCAACAAAAACAACCACAACGTTCACACTTGGGTGGGTGTGCAGGGCATAGTGACGGCCGAGATTCACCATGACCCCCCAAGACCTCACCCTTCCAGCCCTTGGCCTCGCCGCCGTGACCCTCGTGATGGTGGCCGCCTGGCGTCGTCAGCAGAGGACCGGCAACGCCGGCATCGTGGACCCGCTCTGGTCGGGATCGATCGGCGTCCTTGCGCTGGTCTACGCCCTGGGGCAAGACGGCTGGGGCCCGCGCCGGGCCCTGGTCGCCGGCATCGCCCTCGTCTGGTCGGTACGCCTGACCCTGCACCTCACTCACCGGGTTCGCAGTGAAGAGGAGGACGGCCGCTACGCCGCCCTGCGTCTGGAGCTCGGTGACCGCATCAACGCCTGGCTGCTCTGGTTCTACCTGGCCCAGGGCGCCCTGGCCGTGCTGCTCTCCCTGTCCATGCTGGTGCCCATGTCGGCGTCCGCTTCGGCCTGGCGGGTCTGGGACCTGGCCGCGGTCCTGATCGCCGTCGTGGCCCTCGGCGGCGAGGCCATCGCGGACCTGCAGCTCGCCCGCTGGCGCGGCAACCCGGCCCACGCTGGCCGCACCTGCCGCACGGGCCTCTGGCGCTTCTCACGCCACCCCAACTACTTCTTCGAGTGGCTGCACTGGTTCGCCTACCCCCTGCTTGCGGTCGGCCTGCCCCTCGGCTGGACCCTCTGGGCCGTCCCCGCCCTGATGCTGCTGCTCGTCCTCAAGGTCACGGGCATCCCCCCCACCGAGGCCCGCGCCGTCGAGCGCCGTGGCGACGACTACCGCGCCTACCAAGCATCGACCAGCGCCTTCTTCCCCCTGCCTCCGCACCCCGCGTCCAGGCCCACCACCGCCCAGAGATCCCCCCGTCCATGAAGACCGCACTCCGACTTGTCGAAAAGGGCCTGGTGCCCAAGCCGCTGCTCCGCGTGGGGATCCGCAAGCTGATCCGCCAGCGCCTCGCCGAGCAGCGGGCCCGCTTCGGTCCGGGGCCCTACGACCAAGGTGCCGGGCGAGCGCTGCTCAACACGGTGCTCAGTCAGTGGGTCGCTGCCATGGACGCGGCTCCGATCGCGCTCGTGCCGGACAAGGCCAACGAGCAGCACTACGAGGTGCCCGCGCTGCTCTTCGACCTGTGCCTCGGCGAGCACCTCAAGTACAGCAGCGGCTTCTATGAACACGAGGGCGTGACGCTCGACGAGGCCGAGGCTGCGATGCTCGCGCTGACAGCCGAGCGCGCCCAGCTCGCCGACGGCCAAGACGTGCTCGAGCTTGGCTGCGGCTGGGGATCCCTCTCGCTCTACATGGCCGAGCGCTACCCGAGCTCACACATCTTTGCGGTCTCCAACTCTGCCTCCCAGCGCGCGCACATCCTCAGTCGCGCCGCCGAACGCGGCCTCGACAACCTGCGCGTCTTCACCGCAGACATGAACGACTTCGAGCTCGCCCAGCACGCCCCGGGCCTACGGGTCGACCGCGTGGTCAGCGTCGAGATGTTCGAGCACCTGCGCAATTGGCGTGCGATCCTGACGCGCGTGCGCCCATGGATGAAGCCTGGCGCGCTGCTCTTCCAGCACGTCTTCGCCCACCGTCACTTTGCCTACGCCTTCGAAGCCAAGGACGAGAGCGATTGGATGAGTCGCCACTTCTTCAGCGGCGGCATGATGCCCAGCCACGACCAGCTCGACCGGCTCGACATCCCCTTCGAGCGCGCCGACCAGTGGGAGGTTAGCGGTCTGCACTACGCGCGCACGTCCGAGCACTGGCTCGTGAACCTCGAGGCCCACCGCCGTGAAGTCCTGCCCGTGCTCGCGATGACCTATGGAGCTGAGCACGCTGAGCAGTGGTACCACCGCTGGCGCGTCTTCTTCCTGGCCTGCGCCGAGCTCTTCGCTTGGGACGGCGGCAGACAGTGGATCGTCTCCCACAACCTCCTGCGCCCGGTCTGACCATGCAAGGCACGCAACAGGCAGCGCCGCGCCCCTGGTGGGGCAAGCTGGTGCTCTGGTTCGACTCCTGGGCGGGAGTCGACGAGACCGAGCAGGTGGACCCGCGCCGCATCGACTGGATGCGCGTGATCCCCTTCCTGGCCCTGCACCTCGCGTGCCTCTTGGTGTTCTTCGTCGGCTGGAGTCCGGTCGCCGTCGCGGTCGCCGTCGGCCTGTACCTCGTGCGCATGTTCGCGATCACGGCCTTCTACCACCGCTACTTCAGCCACCGCGCCTTCCGCACGTCCCGCGTGGTGCAGTTCCTCGGCGCGCTGCTCGGCTCGACCGCGGTGCAGCGCGGCCCGCTCTGGTGGGCCGCCCACCACCGCGCCCACCACCGCCACTCCGACACGCCCGCCGACATCCACTCGCCGCGCGAGCAGGGCTTCTGGTGGAGCCACGTCGGCTGGATCGTCGCGCGCGCCAACTTCCGCACGCGCCTCGAGCTGGTGCGCGACCTCGCACGCTTCCCCGAGCTGCGCTTCCTCGACCGCTTCGATGTCCTCGTGCCGTTGCTGATGATCCCGGCTCTCTTCGGGCTCGGCGTCCTGCTCGAGCGCTTCGCGCCGGGCCTCGGCACCAGCGGCATGCAGATGCTCGTCTGGGGTTTCGTCATCTCGACGGTCGCCCTCTACCACCTGACCTTCACGATCAACTCCCTCGCCCACCGCTTCGGCTCGCGGCGCTACGCCACGCGCGACGACAGCCGCAACAACTGGGCGCTGGCGCTGATCACCCTCGGCGAGGGCTGGCACAACAACCACCACCACCACCAGGCGTCCGTGCGCCAGGGCTTCTACTGGTGGGAGGTCGACCTCTCCTACTACGTGCTGCGCCTGATGGCCGCCCTCGGCCTGGTCTGGGACCTCAAGCCGGTGCCCCGCCAAGTGCGCGACTGTGCGGGCATCGATGCCGGAGAGCCGTCATGAGGATCGCGATCGTCGGCACCGGGATCAGCGGGCTCGTCGCTGCGCGTGAACTCCAGAAGCACCACGACATCGAGGTGTTCGAGGCCGAGCCGCGCCTCGGCGGCCACACCCACACCCACGACATCGACGTGCCCGGCCGCGCAGAGCCGCTCGCGATCGACACGGGCTTCATCGTCTTCAACGACCGCACGTACCCGAACTTCCGTCGCCTGCTCGACGAGCTCGGCGTTCACGAGAAGGCCAGCGACATGAGCTTCTCGGTGCACAACGAGTCCACCGGGCTCGAGTACAACGGCACGTCGCTCAACACGCTCTTCGCCCAGCGTCGCAACCTCGTGCGACCGCGTTTCTGGGGCATGGTCCGCGACATCCTGCGCTTCTACCGCGAGGCGCCCGCGGTGCTCGAGGACCCCGACCCCGACCTGACCCTCGGGCGCTTCCTCGAGCGAGGTCGCTTTGGACGCACCTTCATCGAGGAGCACCTGGTGCCGATGGGTGCCGCGGTCTGGTCGGCGCGGCCCGAGGTGCTGTGGGAGTTCCCGATGGAGTTCCTGGTGCGCTTCTTCGACAACCACGGCTTCCTCCAGGTCGACGAGCGACCCCAGTGGCGCGTGATCGAGGGCGGCTCGCGCGCCTACATCGAGCCGTTGACCGAGAGCTACGCCGACCGCATCCGCCTGGCCACGCCCGTGGTCGAGCTGCGCCGCGAGACGACCCACGAGGGCGACGAGCTCGTGCGCCTGCGCACCGCCACCGGCGAGGTCGCGCTCTTCGACCGGGTCGTGCTCGCCTGCCACGCCGACACCGCGCTGCGCATGCTCGAGGATGCAACGCCGCTCGAGCGCGAGGTGCTTGGCGCCTTTCCGTTCCAGGAGAACGTGGCCGTGCTGCACACGGACCGCAGGCTTCTACCGAAGCGCCCGCTCGCCCGCGCGAGCTGGAACTACCACGTCACCAACCCGGCTACCGAGCTCTCGACCGTGACCTACTGGATGAACCTGCTGCAAGGCTTGGAGGCCGAGCGGGACTACCTGGTGACGCTCAACCGCCAGGACGCGATCGACCCGTCGAAGGTGCTGCGCACGCTCACCTACCACCACCCGATCTTCACCCGCGCGAGCTTCGCGGCGCAGGCCCGGCACACCGAGGTCGACGGCTCCCGCGGCGTGCACTTCTGCGGCGCGTACTGGGGCTACGGCTTCCACGAGGACGGCGTCCGCAGCGGCCTGGCCGTGGCGCGCAACGTCGCGAGGAACGCCGGCACCGAGGCGCCCGAGCTGCTCGAGGTCCAGCGACCCGCGCGCCCGGCCAAGGTCAGCAAGACCGACCAGAGAGTCCGCACATGAGCGCTGCCACGACCAGCACGCGCAGTCGGCTGATGACCGGACGCGTCTACCACGAGCGGCTCACGCCCAAGCGCCACGCCTTCGGCTACCCGTCGGCCTGGTGCTACCTCGACCTCGACGAGGTCGCCTCGGGCCAGCTCGAGTCCGGGCGGCTCTTCTCCGCCGAGCGCGCCGCCGTCCTGCGCTTCCGCCGCAGCGACTACATCGGAGGTTCGCACACGACCCCAAGCGACGATCGTGCCGCGGCCCTCGACTTGAAGAGCGTCGTGCTCGATCGCGTCGAGACCAAGCTCGGTCGCCGGCCACCGGCGGGCGCCCGCGTGCGCCTGCTCACCCAGGTGCGCAACCTCGGCTACGTCTTCAACCCGGTCAGCTTCTACTTCGTCTTCCAGGGCGAGGCTGAGGACGACGAGCAGCTCGTCGCGATCGTCGCCGAGATCACCAACACGCCCTGGGGCCAGCGCTACGACTACGTGTTCGATGCGCGCAGGAGCGCACCCGGCGAGCTGGTCGAGTTCGACTTCGCCAAGCGCTTCCACGTCTCGCCCTTCTTCGACATGCACCAGCTCCTGCGCTGGCGCTTCCGCGTCCCGAGCGCGGGTCGCGACGAGCTCGAGGTGCACATGACCAACGTCGAGGAAGGCCGCGAGGTCTTCCACGCCGGCATGACCCTGCGGGCCAGGCCACTCACCGCAAAGACCCTGCGTCGCGCCGCCTGGACCTTCCCCCTGCCGACCCTCGGCGTGCACCTCGCCATCTACGTTCACGCGGGCCTGCTCTGGCTCAAGCGCGTGCCGTTCTTCACCCACCCGGACAAGCGCTCGCCTGCGGATGCGCCCGAGCCGACCCAGCCCGAGGCCTCGAGCCCCGGGCTGGGCCAGCTGCCCCACGGGGACCCGCACCTCACCACCACCAAGACCCACGAGCCGCGATGAACACCGACCTCCGCCTCGCGCCGAAGAAGGCGCGCTCCAACACGCCCCTCGAGAAGGTCCTGCCGAAGGACACCAAGCCCGGCCTGCTCGGGCGCGCGGTGCTCAAGAGCCTCGCCGGGATCACCCGTGGTCGTCTCGTCGTGCACGAGGGTCACCGGCGCCACGAGTTCGGCCCCGGCACCGACGGACCCACCGCCGAGCTCGAGGTGCGCGACCCGCGCTTCTGGTCCGCGCTCGCCCTGCGCGGCAGCGTCGGTGCCGGCGAGGCCTACGCTCACCGCTGGTGGACGAGCCCCGACTCGGTCGCCGTGGTGCGCCTCCTGACGCGCAACATCGACGCCCTCGACGCGATGGAGTCCGGCCTCTCGCGCATCTCGCGACCCATCTTGGCCGCCTTCCACAAGCTGCGCTCCAACACGATCGACGGCGCCAAGGACAACATCGCCGCGCACTACGACCTGTCCAACGAGTTCTTCGCGTTGCTCCTCGACCCGACGATGACCTACTCCTGCGGGCTCTTCGAGGACGAGTCCACGACCCTCGAAGAGGCGTCGATCGCAAAAATCGATCGCTTGTGCCGCAAGCTCGAGCTGAAGGCCGGCGAGCGCCTGGTCGAGATCGGCACCGGCTGGGGCGCCTTCGCCATTCACGCCGCCCGCGAGTATGGCGTGCACGTCACGACCACGACGATCTCCGAGCAGCAGCACCAGCTGGCCGAGCGCCGCTTCCGCGAGGCCGGGCTCGCGGACCACATCACGCTGCTCAAGCAGGACTACCGCGAGCTGCCCGCGCGGCTGCGGTCCGAGGGCCTCGAGCCCTTCGACAAGCTGGTGTCCGTCGAGATGATCGAGGCGGTCGGGCACCGCTACTTCGACTCCTTCTTCCAGACCTGCAGCGACCTCCTGAAGCCCGACGGCCGCGCTGCGATCCAGGCGATCACGATCGTCGACCAGCGCTTCGAGCAGGCCAAGGACGCGGTCGACTTCATCCAGCGCTACATCTTCCCCGGCGCGTGCATCCCCTCGGTCACCGCGCTGCTCGACTCGGCCACCAGGGCCAGCGACCTGCGCGTGGTCGACGTGGAGGACCTCGGCGCCCACTACGTCCCGACCCTCGCGGCGTGGCGCAAGAACCTGCTCGCGCGCTGGGACGACGCCCGCGCGCTCGGCCTGGACGACACCTTCCTGCGCCTCTTCGAGTTCTACTTCGTCTACTGCGAGGGCGGCTTCGCCGAGCGGCAGATCAGCGACGTGCACCTGGTGTTCGACCGGCCCGACCGGCGCCCGTCGGCCAGCATCAGCTTCCCCGGCCGCTAGCCGCGAACCTCCACCCGTGACCCTGTTCGAACCGCCGAGCACAGCGCTCAAGCTGATCAACTTCGTGCTGTTCCAGGTCGTCTGGTTCGCCGCCGTTGAGGGTGCGGCCGAGTGCCTGCTCCTGCTCGGACCCGCCGTGGCGATCGCCTTCGCCTGCATCCACCTACGGCTAGTCGACCGGCACGAGCGCGCCCGTGAGTTCGGCTTCCTCACCGGCGTGACCCTGCTCGGCGCCCTCCTCGATGCCGGGCTCGCGGCGATCGGCGCGACCGTCTACCCGACCAGCGGTCCCGGATCGCCCGGCTCCTGGCCCGCCGTGCTCAGCTGGCTGCCGCCGGCGTGGATCCTGTCCCTGTGGTTGGCCTTCGCCTGCCTGCCGCGCTTCAGCCTGGCTTGGCTGCGTGGACGCTACGCCCTCGCCGCGGTCCTCGGCGCCCTCGGCGGACCGCTCAGCTACCTCGGCGGAGTGCGGCTCGGCGCCGTCGCCCTCGGCGAGAGCCCAGCCCTCACCCTGGTCGCCCTCGGCGTCGAGTACGCGCTCGCCATGCCGCTGATCCTGCACCGCGCGCCCGGCTTGCGCGCACGCTCGGGCGACGCGGGCGCCTCGGCCGCGGACTGACGCGCTAGCGGCGCGGCGCGGTCCAGCCGCCGCCGAGGCGCTTGGCCAGGAGGCGGTCGGAGAGGCGCGGGAAGATCGGGGTCAGCGCGCCCAGCAGCCACCACTTCCAGCGCAGGCTGCGCTCGGGCTCTGGGCGGCAGGCCAGGTCCAGGATCTCGGCCGCGACGTCCTCGGGTCCCGCTGCGCCCTCGAGGTCGGGATGTGGCAGGTCGCCAGGGTTGGGCTGGGCCTCGAAGAAGCCCGTCGCGGTGAGCGCCGGATTGAGCGTGCAGACCGCGATGCCCGCGCCGCTACCGGGACCCCCTGGGCCCTCGGTGGCCCACTCGAGGCGCAGCGCCTCGCCGAAGGAGCCGAGCGCGGCCTTGGTCGCGCTGTAGGCGGACTGGCCCGGGATGCCGCGCCGGCCGACCACCGAGCTGACGTTGATCCAGACCGGGTCGCGGCCCTGGCGCAGGAGCGGCAGCAGCTCGCGGGCGAGGCGCATGGGGCCCAGGTGCGGAACACGCGCTCGAGCAGCTCGTCGTCGAGCTGCTCGACCCGGGCGCGGTAGCCGATGCCGGCGTTGCAGACGACCAGGTCGAGCGCGTCCCAGCCCTCGGCCAGCTGCCCCGCGGTCCGCGCGATCGCCGCCGAGTCGGTCAGGTCGCAGGCTAGCTCGACGTGACCCTCGCCGGCGAGCTCGGCGTGGATCGCGGCTAGCGGGCCGGGCCGGCGGGCGAGCAGCGCAAGCTGGTAGCCCTCGGCGGCCAGGAGGCGTGCCGCTGCTGCGCCGATGCCCGAAGAGGCTCCGGTGACGAGGGCGCGCCGACGCTCCACCCTAGCGTCCGACCGTCTTCTGGAGTCCGATCAGGTCCCGGCGCCAGGTCACCAGCAGCTTCTCGACGCGCTGGGTCGGGTAGGCGTCCGCGCCGACCGCGTCCTTGAGCTCGTTGAAGTAGACGGTCGCCTTCTGCACCGCCTCCTCGTAGAGGTCCTTCGCCTCGCGCGCCGCGTCGTGCCAGGCCGCGTCGCCCTCTTCGCGCAGGGCTTGGAACTCGGCCATCTTGGCCTTGGCCTGGCCGCGCAGGTCCTGGGCAGCCTCCCAAGAGTTCAGCTTCGACTCGAACTCGATGCTGTCGAGGATCCGCGCGACCTCCTCGGGGTCGGTCTCGTCCTTGGCCTTCTTCGGCGTGTTGTCGTCCGAGTAGGTCATGCTCTCGAACGGGTTGACCTTGGTCGACTCGGCCTCGGGCGTGCCCGTGCCCGTGGGCGCGGCGCGCTTGCCGAACATGATCCCGACCACGACCATCAGGGTCACGGCGACCAGGATGAAGAGCGCGGCCAGCATGGAGCCGCCGGCGGTCCGGGAGGGTTGGAGTCGAGAAGCCATGGTATCTGCTGGGTGCGGAGCTTGGGTGGAGCCCTAGTCTAGCGGAGTCGCTCAGGAGCGGCGGAGGCGAGCGGCGTAGCCGCCGTCGATGGGGCCACCGGCCTCGGTGCTGGCGGGCAGGGACTCGAGCTCGGTCTCCAGGGTCCAGTCGGCGTGCTCCGTCAGGAAGCGGCGCACGAGCTGCTGGTTCTCGTCGGACTCGATGCTGCAGGTCGACCAGACCAGGCGACCGCCTGGGCGCACGCGCTTGGCGCCTTCGCGCAGGAGCTCCCACTGGAGCTCGATCAAGGCCTTCTGGTTCGCCGGGCCGAAGCGCCAGCGTGCGCCGGGCCGCGCACCGAGCACGCCCGTGTTGCTGCACGGCGCGTCGACGAGCACCGCGTCGAAGTCGCGCGTCCCGAGGCCCGCATAGTCGGCGGGACCGGGCGCGAACTCGGGCGTCTCGTCGTCGACCACATCGGCCTTCAGGGGGCGCGCCTCGACCAGCTCGACCGCGTCCGCGACTCCGAGGCGCGCGAGGGTCTCGGACAGGCGCAGGAGCTTGGGCGCCGAGACGTCGACGGCCACGACCTTGGCGCCGGTCGCGGCGAGGACCGCCGTCTTGCCGCCGGGCGCCGCGCACAGATCCAGCACGTCCTCGCCGGGCTGGGCTTCGAGGAGCTCGGCCGCGCGGAGGGCGGTCTCGCCCTGGACGGTCATGCGTCCGGCGGTGAAGGCCTCGCCCTCGAACAGGCCGGCGACCGCGCCGCGCGCGAGCAGCACGCTGGGGTGCCTGCCGTCGAGCAACTCGAGCGGGTCGAAGCGCTCGCGGCGCCTGGGCTTGGGCTCTTCGGTGGGCGTCGCGAGCTCGCTGGTGTCGACCGGCTGCGGCTCGGTGCTGGATGGGTCGGCGGCCGCGTCGTGGTTCACCTGGATCGGCGTTTCGGCGGGCTGCGCCGGGGCCTCGACCGGTGCCTCTTGGGCGGCCTTGGCGGCTTCGGCGGCACGCGCTGCCGCCTTGGCACCGTCGGCCGCTGCGGCCTCGGCAGCGGCCGCCTCCATGGCGGCGACGCCACCGCTCTCGGCGAAGGCCGCGAGCAGCTCCGTGCGCAGGGCATCGCGCTCGACACCGACCGCGCGCAGGGACAGGTCGGGGGCCTCGTGGAACAGGCGGCCGAGCTCCATCGCGGTCTCGAGGCCGAGGCGCTTGTGCCAGCGCTTGAACAGGTTGGCCGGGATCGAGAGGGCGTCCTCGGCCCACAAGGCCGGGTGCTCCTCGGGGTCGTGGAACAGCGGCCGCTCGAAGTGCCAGTCGGCGCCGACGATGTCCCGGCGCGGGTCGCCGCTGTGGCCCGGCTTGCGGTCGCGGATCAAGGTGCGCAGGATCGCGTTGACGTAGGTCGTCTTCGAGGCGCCGAGGGTGCGGCGGGTCGCGTCGACCTGCTCGGAGACCGCCGCCCGCGCGGGGATGCGATCCATGTACAAGAGCTGGGCGAAGCCCACGTGCAGGTGCGTGCGCAGGCCGGGCTTGGGGTTGCCCCGGGCGAAGGCGGCGACGAGCACGCGCAGGGTGCCGCGGTGGCGCACCTCGCTGCCGACGATCGCGCGCAGGAGCGCCCGGTCGCGGCCGTCGAGCCCGACCTCGCGGGCCGCGAAGTCGGCCTCTCGCAGCGGCGTCACGCTGCCCGAGCGCAGCACCTCCCAGGCTAGTTGGCGGACCATGTCTTCAGGCTCCTTCTCGGTTCGGGTCGGTGTTCGGTCTGGGGTCGTGGGGCGGGTCGCCGAGCCGCTCGCCCGGCTCGAGGCGCAGCCCGCGCAGGAGGTCGGCTGCGGCCATGGCGCGCTTGCCCTGGAGCTGCACGTCGAGCAGCTCGAGGGCGCCGTCGCCGGTCGCCACGACGAAGCGCGGGCCGGCCTCGAGCACCGCCCCGGGCGTGGGGCCCGCGGGCAGCTCCGCCGGGCGTGCGCGGTGGATCTTGAGGCTGCGGCCGTCGGTCTGGAGGTGGGTCTGGGCCGAGGGCCAGGGGGACAAGCCGCGCACCAGGCGCAGCAGCTCGGCGGAGGGGCGCGACCAGTCGATGCGACCGGCGTCCTTCTTGATCTTGCGGCAGTGGGTCACCAGGGCCGGGTCCTGGGGCGTGTAGGTCGCGGTGCCCGCGTCCACCAGCTCGAGGGCCTCGAGGGCGGCCTCGGCGCCCAGCTCGGCCAGGCGCTCGAAGAGCTGGCCCGAGGTCTCGTCCGGGCCGATCTGGGTGCGCTTCTCGTGGACGAGATCTCCGGCGTCGAGGGCCAGGACGATGCGCTGGACCGAGACGCCGGTCTCGCGGTCGCCCTCGAGGATCGCGGTCTGGATCGGGGACGCACCGCGGTGGCGGGGCAGGAGCGAGCCGTGAACGTTGAGCGCCGGGGCGATGTCCAGGAAGGCCTGGTCGAGCAGCTCGCCGTAGCTCACCACCAGCATCAGGTCGGGCGCCAGCGCGCGCACGGTGGCCTGGAAGTCCGCGTCCCGGGCGCTGGCGGGCCGCAGCAAAGGCACACCGGCCGCCTCCGCGAGGGAGGCGACCGGCGAGGGCTCGATCCGACGCCCGCGACCACGTGGCTTATCCGGCGGCGTCACCACGGCGATGGGACGAAACCGGCTCTCGAGGAGCGCTGCCAAGGTCGGCAGCGCGAAGGGGGGGGACCCGAGAAAGAGAAGACGCAATGGTCGGGGCGTCGGAGAGCGGTTGGTTGCGTGGATCCGTTACAGGTAGGGATCGACGGCGGCCTTCAGCTGGTCGTAGGGCTGGCTACCGACGATCGTCTTCACGACCTCGCCGCCCTTGACGATCATGAAGGTCGGGATCGAGAACACGCCGTACTTCGACGGCACGTCGGGGTTGTCCTGGGTGTTGAGCTTGAGGACCTTCAGGCGTCCCTCGTACTCACCTGCGAGGCGGTCGACATAGGGCGACATGGCCTTGCAGGGCGCGCACCAATCGGCCCAGAAGTCGACCAGAACGGGCAGGTCGCTCTGGAGGACATCGCTGTCCCACTGGGTGTCGGTGACGTCGGCGGCTTGACTCATCGGAGATCTCGTCTATCAGGGGTGGTGTGGAGGGAGGAACCCTCAGGACTGCAGAGTGGCACCAACCATCTTGGACGAGGAACAGGCCTGGGTCCATAGCCGGAGCGGCCTTTCGGCGAGCCCGCTGGCGCTCCGATGTATGGGTTCCGTGCGAGATCCCGCTCGAGGGACGCGTCCCAACCCTGGCCCAGGTGCGCGCCTGGGCTGGTCAGCTCGCCGGTGGCGCGTCCTGCGCCTCCGCCCCGAGCTCCGCGCCCTGCTCGGGCTCGTCCTCGGGCTCTTCGTCGTCGAAGGAGGCCGACGCGATCCGGTCGGCCACGCCCTCGCCCTCGCACAGGACCAGCTCGACCTCGTCGGCCTGCTCATCCTGCCGCACCTCGACGATCTCGAGGCGTACCAGCTCCAGGAGCGCACAGAAGGTGCCGATCAGGCTCTCCTTCGTCAGCCCCTGGCCGAGGCTCATCGTCGCGTTGCGCAAGGTCATCCGGCCGGCACCGCGGATGTTCTCGACCAGGTTCTCGACGTACCAGCGCAGGGGCCGGGGGTCGCGCACGATCTTCTCGGTGCGCTGGGCGCTGACCTCGCGCATCAGCCGCGAGAAGCTGGCGAGCAGGTCCCAGGGCGTCAGCTCGCCGAGCTCGAAGGTCGCCTCCTCCTGGTGCTCCTTGACCTCACCGCGCCAGCCGCGCTCGGCCAGCTTGGCGCGCTCGATGGCGGCCTCCTCCAGCTCGGACGAGGCCCCCTTGAACTTGCGGTACTCGATCAGGCGCTGGATCAGCTCGTCGCGCGGGTCGAGGTCATCCTCGAGGTCGACCTCCTCGGTCGGCAAGAGGCTGCGGCTCTTGATCGCCATCAGGGTCGCCGCCATGACCAGGAATTCCCCGGCGAACTCCAGGTCCAGCTTCTCGAGGGCCTTCACGTAGTCCATGAAGCCGTCGATCACGCGGCTGATCTCGATCTCGTGGATCTCGACCTCCTGCTCGCGGACCAGGTGCAGGAGCAGGTCCAGGGGGCCCTGGAACACGTGCTCGAGGCGCACGGTGAAGTCCGTGGACTCCGTCGAGGGGCCGGGGGGCGGGTCCAGGGGCTGTTCGGAGGTCGTCATCGGTTCGGAAGGCCTACGGCAAGAGGGCCAGCAGCGGCTCGATGATCCACAGGACGGCGCTCATCATGCTGTTCATCGTCCAGCGGATGAGGTCCTGGAAGGCCGGCACGAAGAGCACCAGGCCGAAGATGATCACGAGGCCGAAGCGCTCGAGCTCCAAGTAGGCGCGCCGCAGGTGGGCCGGCAGCAGCCAGGTCATCACCCGCGAGCCGTCGAGCGGCGGCACCGGCATCAGGTTGAAGGCCGCCAGCAGCAGGTTCAGCTGCACGGCCACCGTGAGGATCGCGACCATCATCTGGTCCTGGGTGTAGACCTGGTAGTTCAGCAGGACCCCGAGGACCAGGGCGAAGAGGATCGCCAGGATGAAGTTGGAGAGGGGGCCCGCGATGGCCACCAGGCTCATGTCCCGCAGGGGCTTGCGCAGGCGCGCGGGGTTGACCGGGACCGGCTTGGCGCCACCGAAGATGAAGCCGGCGCTCAGGTAGAGGAAGAGCGGCAGCAGGATCGTCTGGAACAGGTCGATGTGCGAGCGCGGGTCGACCGTGATGCGGCCGAGGTCGCTGGCGGTCGAGTCGCCGCACCACAGGGCCACCTGGGCATGGGCGGCCTCGTGGACCCCGAGGCAGAACACCAGGATCGCGATCACCACCGCGATGCCGGCGCCGTCGAGGTTCCCGTAGGCGAGACCGATGGTCGGACTCATCGCCAGGATCGGGAGCGGCAGCAGGCCGAGGGTGCGCCAGAGGGGGCCGGGTCGTCGTGGAGCGGGTGCCATAGAGGCCGCAGTCTAACGGTCCCTTCCCACTGCTCGCCCCGGATTCTTGGGGCGCCCGGTCCCGACGGATACAATCCCCGCGGTCATTCCTAGGCCGGGCCCCCGCGGGGCATGAAGAGAGCACCATGGTCCCCACCGAACCCGACACCAAGCCCGACACGGAAGTGCGCCTCGCCCTCGCGCGGGAGGTGCTCGACCTCGAGGCCGACGCGATCCGTGGCCTGGCCACGCGCCTCGACGCCGCCTTCGGGGACGCCGTCGACGAGCTGCTCGCCACCACCGGCATGGTCGTCGTCACGGGCATGGGCAAGGCCGGCCTGGTGGGCGCCAAGATCTCCGCCACCCTGGCCAGCACGGGCACGCCGTCGCTCAGCCTGCACCCGGCCGAGGCCGTCCACGGGGACCTCGGCCGCATCCGGCCCCAGGACCTGGTGCTGTGCCTCTCCAACTCGGGCGAGACCGGCGAGCTCAAGGCCCTGATCCCCGCCATCCGACGCATCGGCGCGCGCATCGTCTCGATCGTGGGCGACGCCGGCTCGACCCTCGCCCGCCACAGCGACGTGGTGCTCGACATCGGCAAGCCGCCCGAGGCCTGCCCCCTGGGCCTGGCCCCCACCACGACCACCTCGTCCATGCTGGCCCTCGGCGACGCGCTCGCCATGGTCGTGCAGCGCGAGCGCGGCTTCTCCCGCGAGGACTTCGCGCGCTACCACCCCGCGGGCTCCCTCGGCCGCCGCTTGATGCGCGTGCACGAGGTCATGCGCGCGGGCGACGAGCTGCCGCTGATCGCCTCGGGCACGCCCCTGCGCCAGGCGCTGGTCGCCATGTCCCAGACCAAGGGGCGCCCCGGCGCGGGCCTGGTCGTCGACCCGGACGGGCTCCTGGTCGGGATCTTCACCGACGGTGACCTGCGACGCCTCCTGCAGTCCGGCGGGCTGGCGAGCCTCGACGGGCCGATCGACGACTCGATGGGCAAGCGCCCCAAGACCCTGAGCTCCGGCGAGCTGGTCGACGACGCCATGCGCCTCCTGCACACCCACCGCATCGACCAGCTCGCGGTGGTCGACGACGACGGCCGCCCGGTCGGCCTGCTCGACATCCAAGACCTCTTGGACGTGCGTCTCTGATGGCCACCGAGCTCAGGCAACGCCTCGCCGCCGCGCGCCTCTTCGTGCTCGACGTCGACGGCGTGCTGACCGATGGCCGCGTCGTGTACGGCGCCGATGCCGCGGGCGAGACCTTCGAGGTCCAGCGCTTCGACGCGAAGGACGGGCTCGGCCTGAACCTCGTGCGCGAGGCCGGCGTCACGATCGCGTGGATCACCGGCCGCGGCAACCCGGCCACCGCGCGCCGCGCCGAGGAGCTCGGCGTGGAGGAGCTGCACATGCGCTCGCGCCTCTCGAAGGCCGAGGTGCTCGCCGACCTGCAGGCGCGCCACGGCATCGCCCCCGAAGAGACCCTCGTCATGGGCGACGACCTGATCGACCTCTCGATGCTGCGCCACGCTGCGCTCTTGGCCTCGCCCTGCGACGCCCACGCGGCGGTGCGCGCGCGCGCGGATCTGGTCACGGTCGCCGGCGGCGGCCGCGGCGCGGTGCGCGAGGTGTGCGACGCGATCCTGGTGGCCAAGGGCCTCTGGGACGAGACCCTCGCCCGCTTCGAGGGCTAGCTCGCCAATGAAGCGCATCCTCGCCTTCCTCCTGATCTTCGGGTCGGGTCTCGGCCTCCTGCTCTACCTGCAGGCGGGCGCAGGTCCCGGCCAGGACCCGGACGGGCTCGAGCCCAGCGCCCCCGGTACTCCGGGCGATGCCGCCTCCGAGCTGATCACGGTCCCCGACGAGGTCGTCGTCCCGGGCGCGCCCCCCGCTGCGGGTGACGCGGGCGCCAGCGGCAGCACGGACGACACGGGTCCAGCCGGCGAGCCCCCGCTCGAGCGCATCGACACCCAGGCCGGCGGCGTGCGCGGCAGCATCAGCGGTCCGATCGAGCACACGCGCTTCGCCGAGGACGACGCCGACCGCAGCAGCGCGATCTTTCGGCTGACCACGCGCGACTCGTTCACCGCCGAGGACGGCCGGCTCGAGCTGATCGAGGTCGTCCTGGATCACTTCGAGCGCGGCCGCGTCGCCGCCGCTAGCGGCCGGGTGGTCGCCAAGCTGAACCAGACCGGCGTGCTGACCCTCGGCGGTGGCGACGACGGCATCGAGCTCGACACCGCGCGCATCGACCTGGACTCGGACCACGCCCTCGCGCCGCTCGCGCTGACCGGCGGCAAGCTCACCGGCAAGCTCGAGGGTCAGCGCTTCGACCTGACCGCGGACGCCGAGGGGGTCGGCGCACCACACCTCGAGAGCGCCCGCTTCGGGCTCGACGCCGCGCGCCTCTCGGTCTTCTTCGAGACCGGCGCCCTCGCCGCGTCGGGCGCCGCCCGGCTGGTGCTCAGCGCCGAGGGCGACGCGCCCGAGCGCAGCCTGACCGCGGAGCAGCTCTCGATCGTCGAGGACGAAGCGGGTCGCGTCGTGCTCGACGCGCGCGGGGCTGGCGACGTGCTCGCGGTGCTCACCCTGGGCGGCGCGACGCCCGACGAGGACCTGGTCCTGCGCGCGCCGCAGCTGCTGCTCGTCGCGCGCAGGGTCGGGGACAAGGACCTGCTGCTCGAGTCCCTCGTCGTGAGCGGGAGCGGTCAGGTCGAGCGCGCGGGCGGCATCGCGCGCGGCGAGGACCTGGACTTCCTGTTCAGCGAGGACGGCGAGGCCGGCCGCGTGATCCTCTCGGGCTCGCCCAGCCTGACCTTCCCAGGCCTCGTCAGCGCCAGCCTCTCCGAGCTCCCGTCCGACCTGGTGCTCGAAGCCGAGGGCCCGCTGACCTTGGCCCTCGACGGCGACCTCGAGTTCCGCACCGACGCCGCCAGCCGCGTCACCTGGGGTCAGCTGACCCTCGACAGCCGCGGCGGCCTCGAGGGGGAAGCGCTCGAAGGCGCCACGCACCTCGGCCTGCGCGGCCGCGGTGGCGTGTCCCTGTTCGGCACCCTGCCCACGCCCGAGAAGCTCGTCGCCGAGGGCGCCTCGAGCCAGGGCGAGCTGACCTACACGACCGAGACCGTCGACCTCGACTACCGCGTGCCCGTCGACCCCGTGACCGGCAAGCGCGTGCCGAAGGGCGCGGTGCGCGTCCAGCTGATCGGCACCGGCGCCACTTCGATCCTGGCCGTGGACCCCGAGGGGCACCGCGCCAACGTGACCTGTGGCGACGGACTGACCCTGCTGATCGAGGGCGAGCGCTGGACCGCACCCCAGGGTCGCGACGTCGAGCTCAGCCTCGAGGTCGAGGGTGGCAGCTACGTAGGCCACGCGGACGAGCTGCTCGGGCTCGACCCCACCGCCCTGCGCCTCGACGCGCGCGGTGGCGCGTTCCTCGAGCGCCGGGGGCAGCCGCCGCTCGAGCACCGCTCGGGCCAGGGCGCGCGCATCGTGCTCGACGGCGAGGACCAGCTGCGCATCGTCGGCAGCGACCAGGCCCGCGCGCGCTACGAAGAAGGCGAGAGCTTCGTCGAGGCCGCGCGCTTCGAGCGCCAAGGTGGGCGCCTGACCGCCACCGGTGAGGTCGTGACCCATCTCGAGCTCGCGGACCTGGTCCTGGATTTCCGCTGCGGCAGCCTCGAGGTGCGCGGACTCGACCCCGAGGCCGGCACCGCCGACAAGCTCGAGCTGCGGCGCGGCGTCGACGGCGAGGTCACCTTGGGCACCGAGGTCCTGCGGCTCGCTGCGCGCGGGCTCGACGTCCTGCGCCTCGGCGAGGCGGTGCCCTTGCCCGACGGGGTCGTTGCGCCTGCGCGCTACGAGCTGCACGCCATGGGGCCGGTCGCCCTCGGCTGGAGCAACGCCGGTGCGGACTGGAAGGTCGACTGCGAGCAGCTCGACGTCTTTGCCGAGGAGCCGCCCGCCGGTGCGCTCGGTGCGTTCGAGCTGGTCGCCAAGGGCAAGGTGCGCGTGCGCGACGAGGTCGCCGGGTTCGTGGGGCTCGGCGAGGTCCTGCACCTCGACCATGCCGCGGTCGACCGCGCCCTGCTCGAGGGCGGCGAGCTGCCCGCGCGCGTCTCGGGCACCTTGCCCGCCATGTCGGGCAGCAAGATCCAGTACAAGGGTCGCGTCGCGCGCCTGGCCTTGGTCGGCCGCAAGCTGGAGGCCGAGGACGTCGACCTGCTGCTGACCGGCCTGCGCCTGCCCGGCAGCGAGGGGCCCGAGCGGTCGGACTGGACCGCGCGCTGCAAGCTGCTGCGCGCCGAGGTCGGCTCGGTCGAGCTCGATGGCAAGGTGTCCTTTCAAGGTCGCGACGCCGGTGCCTTGGTCCTGTTCAGCGCGGACCGCGCGGTGTTCGTGAACTCCGAGCTGCTGGGCTCCAAGCAGGAGAACGTCGAGCTCGACCCCGCCACCGCCGCCGGCACCTCCTTCGCCGCCAACGGGAACGTGCTGCTGCGACGCGGCACCGAGTACCAGGTCGAGGGCCAGGAGCTGACCATCGCCGCCAACACGCGCGAGCTTCGGGTCGGCGGCGACAACGCGCGCATCAGCTATGCCGGCATCTGCCTCAACGGGAGGTGGCTGCGGCTCGACCCGATCCAGATGACCGTCGACTCCAGCCCCGGTGTGATCACTGTGGACCCGGTCCTCCTGCGCATCCTCGGCCGCACGCCGAACGCCCTTGAGGCGACCCCCGAGGTCCTGGAGGAGCTGCCGTGATGCTCGGGCTCGCACTGCTCTGCCTCCAGGGGCCCGTCATGCCTGCGATGCCCTCCGGTCTCGAGGCGACCTCTCCCTGGGAGCTGTCCCACGATGGGGTCCAGGCGCGTGTCGAAGAGACCCACGTCCTGCAGGTGATCCGCAACCCTTGCATCACGCGAGACGGGGTCGAGCTGCGCGCCTCGATGGCAATCTTCTGGCTCGACCGGGACGCGCTCGAGTCGCGCCGCATCCGCGTCGGGACGGCGCTCAAGGTCGACGAGCCCCAGGACATGCTCGACCGCTTCTCGAGCGATCCCACGTCGAGGATCCTGCGCGAGGTCTACTTCGAGGGACCGATCGAGTACTCGATCGACGGAAACAAGATCGGCTCGGCCGGCGCCTTCTACCTCGACCTCACCACCGAGACGGGCTGGATCGCCGACGCGGAGTTCCTGATCGACCGGGAGCTCAAGGGGCGGCCGGTCAGCTGGCGCGCGCGCGCGGAGTGGCTGCAGCGCAAGAGCGACGGCACCCTGCAGTCGAACCAGGCCGTGGTGACCACCTGCTCCTTCGTCGACCGCCACCTGTACGTGCAGACCGACAACCTGGTCGTCTCGCGCGTCGTCGGCGAGGATGGCGAGGACGGGAGCGCCTACGACATCGCCCTGAGCGGGAACTCCCTGCGCGCCTATGGCTTCGCCAAGCTGCCCCTGCCGCCGCTCTCCTGGAGCGCCGACCAAGAGGGCCGGCCGATCCTGCCCGAGATCAAGATCGGTAGCAGCGCGCGCTTCGGCAACTTCGTCGAGACCGCCCTGTCGTTCGACGCCTCGGGCCTCGGCGACGTCGTCCACGGCGCCCTAGGCACCGACCTGGAGGACCCCGCCGCGCGCAAGCGCGTGCACTCGGACGGCCGCTTCGGCGTCTCGCTCTTGGGCTCACGCGGCGTCCTGTTGGACCTCGGCATGCTGGTCGAGAACCCCGGCCACTACACCTGGGACAGCGCCATCGGCGGGCTCTTCGATCGCGAGCGGGACCGCGGCCTCCTGCGTGTCGAACAGGACGACCGCGACGACCTGCGCACCTGGATCCGCTCGCGCGGTCGCTTCCACACCGGCGAGGGCTCCTGGCTCGACCTGGCGCTCAGCACCGAGAGCGACCCCGGCGTGCAGGCCGAGTTCTACGAGGACCAGTTCCTCAACTACGAGCAGCGCGACAACTACCTCCACTGGCGGCACGCCGAGGGTGGCAGCTACTTCTCCGCGCGGGTCAAGACGCGGCTCGACTCGGCCAGGAGCCAGACCGCCGAGCTGCCCGCGGTGCGCGCGGCCTTCGACCGCCGCCCCATCGCCGAGCTGCTCGGTCGCTCGGTCCTCTACAGCTCGGACTCGACCGCCGGCTGGTACCAGCGGCTCGAGGGCGACCCCGCCTACCAGAGCCCCTTCGCACCCCCCACCCCCTTCGCCGACGGGCTCGGCAGCGAGGACGTGCTGCGGGCAGACTCGACCCACCGCTTCGAGCTGCCCTTCACCCTCGGCGCAGGTCTGCGCTTCACGCCCTTCGTCGAAGGTCGCGCGACCGCCTGGGATCGCAACCTGGTCGACGACGACGGCCCGGCGCGCTTCGACCTCGTCGGTGGCGGGCGCCTCTCGACCGCCTTCTGGAAGCGCTTCGAGGGTGGCACCACGGTGCAGCTGGCGCCCTTCTTGGAGCTGCGCGAGAGCGTGGTGCACGAGGACGAGGGTGGCGCCCCGCTGGTGATCGACCAGTTCGACCTGCCGACCGGTGCCGACGAGCTCAGCGCCGGACTGCGCGGGCATGTCTTCGGCTGGCGCGAAGAGGACGAGCTCGACGTCGAGGTCAAGAGCCGGCGCTCGGACATCGCCGGCGACGACGACTGGAAGGAGCTCGAGGTCTTCGCCGGCCTGCGCACGCGGCTCTTCGACCGCCCTGTGGGCCTCTCCCACGATGGCCGCTACGACATGAACGACGGCAACTCGTTGCTGACGCGGTCGACCTTCGGGTACCGGCCGACCGACGACCTGGGCCTCGAGCTGATCCATGCCCGTGCCCTCGACGAGACCGGCGAGGTCCACTACGAGGCGGCCACGATCAACGCGCTCTACACCTGGACGCCGAAGTGGGAGTTCGAGGGACGCCAGACCTTCTCGGTGCTCGAGGACTCGGACCTAGCCCACGAGTTCCTGCTCCGGCGCTACGGGCACGACCTGATCTTCGAGCTCGGCATCTCGCGCATCACCGGAGAGGGCGGGACCACCTTCACCCTGCGCCTGCGCCCCGAGGCCCTGTTCCGCAGGCCCAGCGTCGGCACGATCGAGCATCGCTAGCGGTTGGTCGGCCTCGATCGGGCCTGGCCGGCCAGGCTCGCCGACCGCCTGACTGGAAGTCGTCCCGGCACGCCGCATCGCGGGCTCCACGCGGCATAATGAGCCGCGTCCCATGCTGGCCTTCATCACCAACCTGAGCTTCGGCGAGATCGTCGCGATCCTGGTGGTCGCCGTCCTGATCTTTGGTCGTCGCCTGCCCGAGGTCGCCGCCAAGGGCGCGGTTCACATGCAGCGTCTGCGCCGGGGCATGCAGGACTTCCGTCGGGAGAGTGGCTTCGACGAGGAGATCCGCAAGGCGCGCCGGCTGATCGAGAACCCGATCAAGACCGCCGTCCACGAGGTCACCAAGGAGCCCGAGACCTGGCGCGCGCCGGCCCCGCGGGTCGAGCCTCACCCCCAGGCCTTGGCCGAGAAGCTCGAGGGCGACTCGGTCGAGGACCTCGGAAGCGAGCCAGCAGCCCCGGGCGCGTCGGCGGAGCAAGGTCCTGCCGCTGAAGGCGACCGTGCTAGCGACCTGCCCTAGAGGTTCGAATCGAGCCAGTGTCGGTTCGAGGTGACCGAGCCGATCACGATCGCGATCTGGCAGCCGGACATGCGCGCGAGCTCCTCGTAGGTCTGGGGCGAGATGGCGCCAGGGATCGCGACGGTCAGCAGGTCCGCGTTGCGTGCCAGCGGCACCAGGCACCAGCGCTTGAGGAACTCGGGATCCAAGCCCTCCAGGGCCTGGTCGACGGGCTTGTGAACGTCCACCGGCATGAAGGGCATCGCGAAGACCTCGCACGCGATCTTGGACAGCTCCCAGTCCGAGAGCAGCCCGCCCTTGACCAGCGCTTCGGTCAAGAGCCCCTGGCTCTCTGAGCAGCTCTGGAACAGGCCCTCGATGACATCGGCCATCACCAGCCCACGCTCGACCAGGCTCCGCGCGAGGCGGGACTCCGAGAGGTTCGTCCTTGGTTTGGCCACTGGATTCGGGTGTTGGATCAGACGTCGAGGTTCGTGACTTCGAGCGCGTGACGCTCGATGTACTCGCGGCGTGACTCGACGCCACTGCTCATCAGGATCGTGAAGATCTCGTCGGCCTTGAACTCGTCCTCGAGCTCGACCTTGTAGAGCCGGCGCGTGGTCGGGTCCATCGTCGACTCCCACAGCTGGTCCGGGTTCATCTCACCGAGACCCTTGTATCGTTGGATGTCGATCTGGTCCTGAACCCCCCGCTTGAGAATTTGGGCGAGTCCGATCAGGCTGGTCTGGATGCCGGCGCCCTTGACGCCCTCGATGTGCCAGGTGCCGCCGCCGCGGAAGGACAGGCCGTGCTCCTCCAGGCGCTTGAGGATCGCGCAGATCTCGTCGACGCGCGCCACCGTGTGGGTCGAGACGTCCGAGTTCTTCAGCGAGGTCTCGCTGTCCGGACCCGAATAGATGATCAGCGGCCGACCCTCGGGAACCAGGCTGGTCTGCAGGTCGAGGAAGTCGCGCTGCTCCTTCACGTTGTCGAAGAAGTGATCGCCGGACTCGGTACGCACCCAGTGGTCCGGGATGCGCTCGCCATCCCAGGACTCCAAGAGGCTCTGGGGGTTGACCTGGGTCCAGGCGGGGATCATGCGCGTCGCCAGGGACTCGAGCTCGACGAGGTCGTCGAAGAGCGGCTTCAGCTCGATCGCCGACCAGGACTTGTTGGTCGCTTCGTCGTGCAGGCCGAGGCTGCCGACGCCGAGCTCGGCGAGGTAACTGCGCAGCTCGCCCTCGTCGTTGAGGTAGCTCTCCTGCTTGCCCTTCTTGACCTTGTAGAGCGGCGGCTGGGCGATGTAGAGCATGCCCGCCTCGATCAGCGGCTTCATGTGCCGGAAGAAGAAGGTCAGGAGCAGCGTGCGGATGTGGGAGCCGTCCACATCGGCGTCGGTCATGATGATCGTCTTGCCGTAGCGGACCTTCTCCAGGTCGAACTCGTCGGCGATGCCGCAGCCGAGCGCCGAGATGATGATCTGGATCTCCGAGTGCTGCAGCATCTTGTCGAGGCGCGCCTTCTCGACGTTCAGGATCTTACCCTTGAGCGGCAGGATGGCTTGGTAGCGACG
>JARGPD010000069.1:6803-23005 GCA_029212845.1 Planctomycetota bacterium | reverse complement strand
CGGGGGTCGCGGAGTCGCTGCCCCCCGGAGCGCGCGTGCCGTCCCTGTAGGCCGCCGCCCCAGGAGGGGGGAGCGGCGCCATCTGTGCATTTGGGTCGCTCGGATCGCTTGGAGATCATGGCCTCTCGCTGGCGGACACTTCGGCCCGTTTGCGTTGACAGGGTCGACCCCGGGGCAAGAGCCAAGTCCGGGATGATTCGCCAAGCAACCCTCGCCCATTGCACACCATGGTGGCCGCTGTTCGCATCCTGCTCGCGCTCTCGATCCTCTGCATCCCCTGTCTGGCGGATTGGCCGCCCCCAGGGGACAATTGGCCCGCGCCTGGTGCTGGTGATGCCCAGCTCCCAGGAGGGGTGAGCGTCTCCGATCAATCTAGTTGGAGCGCGGAGCAGCAGAGCACCTTCTCGGCAGCTCTGGGGGAGCTCGGCACGATCGATCCGGTCGCAGCGGGGGAGATCGCGGAGGCCCTCTCGACTGGAGCTTTCAAGGCTGTGGACATCAACAATCGGGCCGAGCAGGCCGGCACGACCTATGGGCAGATCGACTCGAACACCCTTGGGATCGAGCTCGACGGGCGGACCACGACCGAGGTCGCGGGCACCCTGGCGCACGAGTGGGGACATCGCACAGCATGGGCGAACGATTCAAGCTACATTAGCGACATGAATTGGGCCGAAGCACATGGTTACTCCGCGCAAATGGCGGCACTCTGCCAGCTCATGTGTGAGCAATTGCTCTCGTGCAAGGAATGGAATCGAGTCGTGACGTCCTATTCAACCTTTGCTGCAAGGGTCAGTGCAGCTGGAGGATCCCCGCCTCCACCCCCTGGGGAATTCTGTGGTCCCGACTCTCCACCTCCCTGCCTCTGTGACGGCCCTTGGAGGTAGCGATGAGATCTCGAGTTCTTCCCTGGGTCGGTCTGGCTGGTGCCGTCTGCGTCTTGGCTACGGCGCTCCTCAACCAAGGTGGTGGGGTCAGCGAGCCACACGGCGTCATGCCGAGTCCCGAGCACTGGGTCGTGGGTGAGACGCGCCTGATCCTGGACGACTGGAACATCGGGACCGTGAGTGCCAAGACGGACACCAAGACGGTCTTCGTCAGCTGGGAGCACCTGCCCCAGTCGCCATCTATCGCCGGCAAGACCCAGGTCAACCGCAAGTACACGACATCCTTCTGGCCCACGGCCATCGCCGGTTCGGGCTTGGAGCTCTTCGTCGCGGGTCGTGACTTCTCGGGGGACACGATCATCGAGCGCTGGACCTTCGAAGCTCCGACAAGCCCACCGACCCAGGCGGTGGCACTGCGCCGCCACGAACCCGTGCGCCTCTACGCGGACGACGTCGCTGGCCGCCGCGACGTGATCGAGCTCGCCGTGATGGTCGGCCTACCCTCGGACCTGCTCGCCCAGTTCGACGACTCGCGTGAGCTCTGGAAGCTGAACACGCCCTCGGGTGCTTGGACCAAGCTCGCTAGCCCCACGGACGGCAGCGTGCTCGTCGTGCCCGAGCTGCTCAGCGACTGGCCACTCTTCCACGTGCGGAGGCATGCCAGCGAGGGCGGCTTCTACACCCTCGGCCATCCTTGGAACGACGTCTCGATCACGATGGTCGACGGAGACCTCGACGGCGTCCTGGACGAATGCAGGGTGCTGTCCACCGAACAGTGGCACGCGGCCGGCTACGACGACGCCGCGAGCTACCTGTCCGTCTTTCCCTACTAGGGCTCCGGGGCCGAGCGCCAAGCACGGCGGCGCGTCCCTGCGAGGGGACCGCGCCGCCGCTCTCTCTCCCCTTTTCGCTGGGGGCTACTGGCGGAAGTAGTCCATCACACGGGACGCGCCGTCGGCCGGGATCGACTGGATGCCGGGCTGGAAGACGTTGGTGTCGACGCGCTTGCCGCTGGCGAGGTCGATCACGTCGATGCGCTGGGAGGCGCCGTCGGTGACCGGCAGGAACAGGAACTGGGCGCGGTTGGTCGGCGTCGGGAAGGGGCCTCCGCGCATCGGGTGCTTGCCGTTCTGCTGGGCCGGGAAGCCGGCGCTGAAGGGCGTCGACGAGCTCGGGTAGACGCCCAGGTTGGCCAGGTTGTCGAAGGCCAGGTCGGTCGGCCGGCCGGTCAGCTCGTCCGAGCCGATCGAGCGCACCACGGCGATCGTCTTGCCGCGCGCGTTGGCCGCGACACCTGGGACCAGCGGGGCCATGCCGGTGATCGGGTTGATCAGCTCGAGCTGCGTGGCGGCGCCGCCGGTCAGGCCGGTCGGGCTGCCAGCAGCGTCGACCTGGCCGTCGTGCACGACCCAGACCTTCGAGGCCGGATCCAGCGGGTCGAGCTGCAAGGTCCAGCCGCGCGAGAGGGCGAAGCCCGTGCGCGTGACCACGTCGTCGTAGCCCCAGCCGTTCACGCCGGTGGGACCGGACTCGAACAGCCAGACCTGGCCGGCCGCGTCGAGGATCCAAGCGTAGTAGACGTTGCTGTGGCTGCCGAAGTTCGTGTGCCGGGGCGTGACCGCCAGGGAGAAGGCGTGGCGGGTGCCGACCTGCACGGTCTTGCGCACGTTCAGGTCGAAGGCCGAGATGATCGACAGGCTGCTGTCGCCCGCATTGCACACGAGCAGGTCCTCGTTGTCCGGCTGCCAGGCGACGCCGACCGGCTGGTCACCGACCGCGATCGTCTTGACGACCTGGTGGAAGGTCGCCGAGGCCGGGTGGATGTCGACGATCGAGACCGTGTCCGTGTTGCGGTTGGTGACCGCCAGGAAGTTCAGGTTCGGATCGATCGCCAGCTCGGTGGGGTCGGGCAGGGCGATCTTGTCGAGCACCGTCATGCGGTTGCTGTTGAGCACCACGAGCTCGTTCGAGCGCTCGTCGACCATGTAGAGGAAGTGCCCGACCTGCTGGCGCAGCTGGAAGGTGTTGCAGGCTGGGATCGAGACCTGGGCCGGGCTGGGGCCGACGAAGTAGCTGGTCGGCGAGGTCGACAGCAGGCCCGTGGGCGGGATGCCGAGGGCTGGGCTGCCCTGGGCGTCACCGGGGCCGAGCAGGTTGGCGAAGCCGGCCTTCATGGAGTCGATCGAGGTCGGCTCCTGGCCTTGGATGTTGGGGTCCACGCAGAGCGGGATCGTGAGCAGCGGCGGCGGGTTGGGGTGCGGCGCCCAGGTGATCGGGTTGCCACCGCCGGGGATGCCGGGGGGGCCGCCGGTGCTGCCGCCGACCTGCAGGGGCTCGGGCTGGGTGCTCGGGCTGGGGACGAGCCCGAGCGGGCCGACCAGCTTGAGGCCGGTGGTCGCGCAGACGTTGCCGCCGGTGAGCTGGCAGCCGAAGGGTGACGGCCCGTTGTTGAAGACCATGTCGAGCGGGTGCCCGAGCATCATGTCGCCGACCGAGCCGAAGCCCTCGGCCGCGGCGAGCCGGTCCGAGAGGTTGGTGTCCTTCGTCAGGGTGAAGACCCCGGCCGAGCCGCCGTCGAGGGTCGAGGTCCCCGGCGCGAGGGGCGGCGTGAGCAGCACGCCCTGGAGGCTCACGTTGGGATTGAAGGGGAACATCGACTTGCCCTCGGACGCGGGCGAGAAGACCACGTCGAAGGCCGGGTTGCCGGTGCCCTGGCCGAAGCCGTTCAGGTCGATGACCGAGACGGCCGGGGTCGCGCCGCCGCGGGCGACGTAGATCGCCTCGGGGGCGACGGGGGCGTTGGCGAGCGGCGTCTGGGCCGCGGCTGAGCCGACCGTGGAGGTGGCTGCGAGGGCAAGCAGGAGCGTGCGCATGGGGATCGGGATGGGGGTTGAGGGACTGGAGATGGCCCTCGTAGAGCAAGCCTTGGGCCAAGTCACCGCACAGCCGAATATGCCCTCATCCCGACGATTCGGACACCCGGTTGCTCGGAATCGCACGCCACTTCGGAGCCCTGGACGGCGGCATGCTCGTTTGCGCGCACCCAGCGTGGGGCGGGATCGCCCGGCGTTCGCGATCGCCCACCTCCGGGGGCCCCGCAGCCGACCCGCCCAGGCCCGGCCTAGGGGCGGCGGTAGATCAGGTCGGCTGCGGTGTTCCAGGTCGCGCCGCCGTCGATCGACCAGGTCCAGAGCTGATGCACCGTGACCGCGTCGCCGGTCCCCCCGGGCGTCCAGACGACCCGGTTCTGGACCTCGCCCTTGCCGTCCAAGCGCGGGGTCGTGCTCTCGAGGATCATGCGCCCGGCCTCGTCGAGCCCGCCGTCGAGCCGCAGGATGCCCCCGCTGGAGTCGATCCAGGTCTGGTGCCAGCGGCCGGTGCTGTTGAGCAGGGCGCTGAGGCTGGTGCCCGAGCCGCCGCCGGCGCCGACCCAGTGCTCCTGCACCACGCGCCCATCGGCCTCCAAGGCGACCGAGTTCGTGCCGTTGAGCGTCCCGTCGCGGCCGAAGCACTCCCACTCGCCCAGCCAGAAGTCGAAGTCCCGGGTGTGGTCGACCTCCTCGGCGGCGGGGGCCTCGACCACCGGGTCGTCGTCGGGCAAGAGGGCAGCGCTGCCGATGAGCGCGGTCGACGGGGGGCTGGCACAGGCGGGCAGGAAGGCGGCGAGGGCGGCGAGCCGTAGGATCAGCTTGGACATGGGGAGTGGGGGTGAGGGGCCGGGCGGAGTGCAAGGGCAGGCGCGGTGGCTGGTCGACGATGCGGCGCCTCCGCTAGCCCCCTGAACGCCGGTGGGGAGGCGAGCGCTACGGGCATCGGCGCAAGGCGTGCGTCCGAGCGACCGCCCGGCGCATGCCTGGGCCATGGGGCGGGTGCCCCAGCCAAGGCGTGCCTCTGGGCTCAGCGCTCGGGCAGCTCGGCCAGGGCGGCCTCGAGGCGTGCGAGGGCGGTCCGTTCGACCTCCGTGAGGTCGGCGCCTTGCAGGGCTGCATACTCGTTGGGGTCCCCTGCGGTGCGGAAGATGCGGCCGTCGGCGTAGAGCTTGAGGCCCAGGCCGCGGGCCCAGCGGGCGCGGCGCTTGCCGGGGATGCCGGGGTAGGGGTCGTAGTCGAAGGTCAGGACCTCGCGCGGCCAGGCGGCGCGGCCGCCCAGGGCCGGCACCAGGCTGATGCCGTCGATCACGCGGCCCTCGGGCAGCGCGGCGCCGCCGGCCTCGACCAGGGTCGGCATCAGGTCCATCAGGTCGACGGGGGCGTCGAAGGTGGTGCCGGCTTCGACGTGACCTGGCCAGCAGAGGACCAGGGGCATGTGCGTGCCGAGCTCGGTCGTGTTGCTCTTCGAACCCAGGCGCTCGACCCCGTCGACGACCGCGCGCAGGTGGCGCGAGCTGCCGTTGTCGGTCGCGAAGACCACCAGGGTGTCGGCGGCGTGGCCTGCTCGGTCGAGGGCTTCGAGCAGCCGGCCGACGTTGTGGTCGGTGTAGGCGACCATGTCGCGGAAGTGGCGCTGCTTGCGCGCGGGCTCGGCCTCGCTGGCGAGCAGCTCGAGCTCGGCCGCCGAGGCCCTGCCGTCCGCGGCCTTGGCCTCGAGCGAGTGGGGAGTGGGCTCGAAGGGGTCGTGGGGCAGCACCATCGGGTAGTACAAGAGGAAGGGCGCATCGTGGGGCTCGGCGAGGAAGGCCGCGGCGTAGTCGACGAAGACGTCGGGGCCGTACTCGCCGGGACGCTCGACCGCTTGGCCGTCGATCTCGAGGGTCGGGTCGGCGTAGCGCGAGCCGAGCCCGGTGACCTGCCACAGGCACCAGCGGTCGAAGCCGGCCTCGCCGGGCAGGCTGCCGGGCAGGTCGCTGGCGACCTGGCCGCGGTCGCCGCTCAGCTGCCACTTGCCGACGGCAGCGGTGGTGTAGCCCGCCGCCTGCAGCTGGTGCGCGAAGGTGCGCTCGGAGGGGTCGAGGGTGCGGAAGCCGGTGTAGCTGCGCGGGCCGCAGCGGCCGGTCATCAGGCGCACGCGGGTGGGCGTGCAGAGCGGCGTCGTGTGGGCGTCGGTGAAGCGCACGCCGGATGCGCTGAGCGCGTCGACGTTGGGGCTGGGCGTCAGCTCGCCGCCGTAGCAGCCGAAGCCTTCCATGCCGAGGTCGTCGGCCAGGATCAGGACGATGTTGGGGCGCGTGTCCTGGGCTCCGGTCGCGCCGCCGGTCTGGGACCTGGGCTCCTCGGCGCAGCCCGGAGCGAGGGTCAGCAGCAGGGCCATGGCGGCCGCGACGTGGGCAGCCGGCCTGTGGGCTGCGGGCGCGTGCTCGGTGGAGCCGCCTGGGCTGGCGGCGCGCTTTGAGGTCCTGGTCGTCGGCATGGGGGCGAGGCGCTCAGGCGTCGCCGCCGTCCTCGCTCCCAGCGTACTGCAATTGGTGCAGGCGCCAGAAGAAGCCGCGCTTGGCCATCAGCTCGTCGTGGGTGCCCTCCTCGACCAGGCGCCCCTTGTGCATCACGACGATGCGGTCCACGTCGCGGATCGTGGACAGGCGGTGGGCGATGATCAGCGAGGTGCGGCCCTGCATGACGCGCGCGACCGCCTCCTGCAGCAGGTGCTCCATCTCCGAGTCGACGTTCGAGGTGGCCTCGTCCAGCGCAAGCACCGGCGGCGCGACGGCCAGCACGCGCGCGAAGGCGATCAGCTGGCGCTCGCCCGAGGACAGGTTCGAGCCGCGCTCGCGCACGGGCTCCATCAGCCCGCCCGGCAGGCGGTCGGTGATGCGCTCGAGGTGCAGGTCGCGGGCCGCGGCGCGGGCGACGTCCTCGGTGATCTCAGGGTGGCCGAGGCGGATGTTCTCGAGGATGTTGCCGGAGAACAGGAACACGTCCTGGGGCACGATGCCGATGCGCGTGCGCAGGTCCTTGACGCCGAGCTCGCGCACGTCGAACCCGTCGAGGGTGATGCGCCCCGCGTCGACGTCGTAGAGCCGGGTCAGCAGCTTCAAGAGCGTCGACTTGCCCGCGCCGGTCGCGCCGACGAAGGCCACGCGCTCGCCCGGGGCGACCTCGAAGGAGAGGTCGTGGATCACCGGGGTGCCCTCGCCGTAGCCGAAGGTGACGCCCTCGAAGCGGATCGCGCCGGCGGCTGGGCCGGGGGTGGCGGGCTGGTCGGGCTCGGGGGTCACGGCGGTCTGGTCGAGCAGGCCGAAGATGCGCGCCGCCGCGGTCATGGCGCTCTGCATCACCGTGTACTTGAGGCTCAGCTCGTTGAGCGGCCCGAAGAAGCGGTCCATGTACTGCAGGAACGCGACCAGCGTGCCGAGGGTCACGGCGCCGGCGAGGTCGGCCTGCAGCTCGCTCATGCCCAGGCCCTTGAGGGCCAGGCCGCCGCCGTACCACAGGATCAGCGCCATGGTGACCGAGCTCAGCATGTCGGTCAGGGCCGAGAGGACCGACTCCCACCAGACGGTGCCGAGCTGGGCCTCGCAGAGGTCGGCGTTGATCGCGTCGAAGGCCGCGCGCGTGCGGTCCTCGCGCCGGAAGGCCTGGACCAGCGGCATGCCGGCGGACTGCTCGTGCAGGTAGGCGTTCATCGCCGAGCGCTTGGTGACCATGGTCTGGTACGCGAGGCGCACGCGGCCGCGGATCCAGAGCGTGGTCAGGACCAGCACCGGCGCGGCCACCAGCGAGATCAGCGTCAAGCGCCAGTCCATCCAGAACAGGATCCCGAGGATCGCCAGCATGTTGACGAGGTCGCCCAGGATGGTGACCACGCCCGAGGCGAACATCTCGTTGAGCGACTCGATGTCGGTCGTCACGCGGCCGATCAGGCGACCGATCGGCGTGCGGTCGAAGAAGGACGAGGACAGGCGCTGCAGGTGGCGGAAGACCGCCAGGCGCAGGTCGAGCAGGGCGTTCTGGCCGCCGAGGGTCAGGGTGTAGGTCTGGATCGCGCGCCCGAGCAGCTCGCCGAGGGCGCAGGCGAACATCACGACCAGCAGCCAGCCGAAGCCGTCGAGGCTGCCATCGCCGGCGTACTCCGGCGTCGGCGCCACGTAGCGGTCCAGGGCCAGCTTCATCAGGAAGGGCTGGGCCAGGCCGAGCACCGAGGTGAACAGCAGCAAGCCGAACGAGATCCAGACCCAGCGCTGGTGGGGCGCGAGGTAGACCCACAGCCGGCGGGCGATGGTCGCGTCGAAGGCGACGCGGTGCTCGTCCTTCGGGGGCACTTCACGCGCGCTCATGACGTGGCCTCCGGGTCGGCGCCCGGCGCGGGCAGGTCGGCGAGCTCGGCCTCGAGCCTGGCGGCGCGCTCGGCGTCGTGGGCAGAGCGCTCCTGCAGCCGCCAGGTCGAGGCGTAGCGGCCGTCCAGGGCCAGGAGCTCTTCGTGGTTGCCGCGCTCGACCACGCGGCCCTCCTCGAGCACCAGGATCTGGTCGGCGTGGGCGACGCTGCTGAGTCGGTGGGCGATCAGGATCGTGGTGCGCTCGGCGGCGAAGGGGCGCAGGTGCTCGAGGATCGCCTCGGAGGTGCGCGTGTCGACCGCCGACAGGGTGTCGTCGAGGATCAACAGCCGCGGCGAGAGCAGCAGCACCCGCGCGAGGGCCGTGCGCTGGCGCTGGCCGCCGGAGAGGTTGACGCCACGCTCACCGACGAGGGTGCGCAGGCCCTCGGGCAGCTGGTCGAGGTCCTCTGCGAACTGGGCGCCCTCGAGGGCCGCGAGCACCTCGGCCTCGGTGGCATCCGGGTTGCCGAGGGCCACGTTGTCGTGCAGCGGCTCGCTGAACAGGAAGGCGTCCTGGGGCACGTAGCCGATCTGGGCGCGCAGCACGTCGAGGGGCACCTCGGTGAGGTCTTGGTCGTCGATGAAGACCGCGCCGGGATCGACCTCGAGCTGCCGGGCGAGCACCCGCGCGAGCACGGACTTGCCCGAGCCGGTGTGCCCGACGATGGCGGTGGTCGTGCCGGCGGGCACCTCGAAGCTGACGTCGTCGAGCACGCGCCGCGGGACGTCGCGCTCGGAGCCGACATGGTCCTGGACCTCGGACCCCGCTAGACGCGGCTCGTCCACGAGGGCCGGGAAGGTCACGCTGAGGTTCTGGACCCGCAGCGACCCGCCGCGCACCTCGTGCTCTGTGCCGGTCTCGGTGTGGAACAGCTCGAGGTCGTGGTCGAGGATCTCGCGCAGGCGCTCGAAGGCCGAGGTGCCGCGGCGCAGCGAGCTGATCACGAAGCCGAGCGTGCGCGTCGGGACCGCGAGCCAGGCGAGGTAGGTCAAGAGCACGCCGAACTCGCCGAAGTCGAGGTCGCCGGAGACGACCCGGCTGCCGCCGACGCCGAGCACCAGCAGCGTCGACAGCAGCGCCAGGCCCATCATCAGGCTGATCAAGAGCGCGCGCCACTTGGTCACGCTCAGGTTGAGCGCGCGGTAGTGCTCGGAGCGCAGCCGGAAGCGCTCGAGGTCGGCGTCCTCGAGGTTCAGGGTCTTGATCACCATCTGGCCCGAGAGGCTCTCGTCGACCTTCTCGCTGATCTCGCCGAGGGCGTTCTGGGCGGCGCGCGAGAGGGTCTGGATGCGCAGGGCGATGCGCCGGGCGAGCACCAAGAAGATCGGGTACGGGGCCAGGGCCATCAGCGCCAGCTGCCAGTCGATCAGCAGCATCAGCGGCACCGTGATCGCGTACAGGACGCCGGTCTCGGCCATGTACATGAAGACCGCGCCGCCGAGCGAGCGCACGTACTCGCGGTCGTTGATCGCGCGCGACATCACCTGGCCGGTGGGGTTGCGCGTGTAGAACGACGGGGCGAGGGCCAGCATGCGCTCGAAGACGTCGGCGAGCAGGTCGGCCGAGAGGCGGCGGCTAGAGCCCAGGATCAGGATCCGGCTCGCGGTGCGGATCGGTGCGATCAGGAGCGCTGAGGCCAGGATCCAGATCGACGCCCAGAGGATCAGCTCGCGGGCCTCTGCCGCGGGCAGGTCGCCGGCCTGCTTGAGCTCGCCGAGGGTGCCCCAGAAGAAGCGCGGGATCTGCAGCTTCAGGGCCTGGCTCGCGATGATGCAGAGGCTGCCGATGACATAGTGCCAGCGGTAGCGCAGGATCAGGGGCCAGAGGGGTCGCAGGGTGTCGAACATGGGCCGGCTGGCTCGGGGAGGGGGCTGGCCGAGCATGGCGGGCGAAGAGTCTCGCACATGGTGGCCGCGAAGGCGCCCCCGTTCACCGATCACGAACGCGGTGCCCAACGCGAGGCGCCCCCCGGGTCGGCGGTGCCGAGCCCGGGGGGCGCCTCGCTGGAGCCGCGGTCGGCTCGGCTAGTGCTTGTGGCCGCCGGGGCCGTGGGGGTGGCCGTGGGCGACCTCTTCCTCGGTGGCGTCGCGCACGCCGACGACGGTGACCTCGAAGGTCAGCGGCTTGCCGGCGAGGGGGTGGTTGAAGTCGACGACGACCTCGTCCTCGGTGATCTCGTGGATGCGCACGATCTGGGCCTGGCCACCCTGCTGGGCGGTGGCGGTCAGCTGGGTGCCGACCTCCATGGGGACCTCGGGCGGGAGCGAGTCCTTGGGCACGGCCTGGAAGCGCTCGGGGTCAGGCTGGCCGTAGGCCTTCTCGGGCGCCACGGTGACCGTCAGCTGGTCATCCTTCTGCTTGCCGAGGAGCTCGTCCTCGAGGCCGACGATGATGTTGCCGGAGCCGACCAGGAAGGGCAGCGGCTTGCCGCCCTTGCGGTTGGTGTCGAGGACGGTGCCGTCCTCGTCGGTGAGCGTGTACCAGATCGCGGCGACCTTGCCGGCTTCGATGGTGGGCATCTGTTGGGTTCTCTATCGGGGTCTTCGTGGGCGCGTTGGGCGACAAAAGGTAGCGACTCGAACGGCGGCCTGTGGGGTTGGCGCGTGCTTTCCCGCGATTCTCGGGCAGGAGTTGGAGCCGCCGGGGACGGGGCAGGGCGGTCCGAGCGAGGCCGAGTGGCCTCGGCGGCCCGCGCCGTAGGGGCTTGCAAAATAGTCCCCGGATGCCTGTCGGTTCGGCGTGGATCGCGCGTGTCAGGGGTGCGTCGGCCGGGCACTGGACCTCGGCGCGGACGCCTCCAGGCTCCCTCGGTGGGAGCCGGCCCAAGACGATCACCCCAGCCCCCCAGGCTCCCATGCGACTGCTCCTACCGCTCTGCTCGACCCTCGCCCTCTTGCTCCTCCCCGGCTGCAAGACCGACGTGTACTTCCACGACGACTTCGACAGCCAGTTCACCAACCAGCTGCCGGCCTTCGACCCGCCCGGGGATCCGGTCGGGGACACCCTCTACAGCTCCGCCGGCAGCCCCGGGGTGCCCGGGCAGCTGGTCGTGGTCAACGACTCGACCCTGGGCAGCCACGCCCTGCGCTACGCGAACGTGCCGAGCGCCGTGAACCTGCGCTACCTCGGCTTCCAAGCGGCGCCGGTGGCCCTGACCGACAGCGACACCTACTGGGCGATCTGGAACGGTGTGATCGACCTGGATCCGGGCGGCTCGGACCTGCGGATCTGGGTCGGCGACAGCCACTTCGGGACCGGCGGCGCGATCGTGATCGATGGGGACGGGACCCTGCGCGTGCAGACCAGCCAAGGGGCTAGCCCCTCCTACGAAGACCTGGGGACGGTCGAGGAGGGGGTCGAGCACACGGTGATCTGGACCTTCGACCGGGTCGCGGAGACCTATGCGGTCTCGATCTTGCAGCCCCGCGGGGTGCTGCAGTCCGGCGTGCGTCCGGTGCTCGACACCGCGGTGTTGAGCACGACCCGGCCGATGGTCTACTTCTGGTACCACCAGGGGGCGACCGGGGCCGGCAGCTACGTGTCCGACGACATCGAGATCCTGGTCAAGGAGCCCGCGACACCCTGAGGCTGGCCCAGGCCCGCTGGGGCCGGGGGATTGAACCGGAGCCAGCCGAGCAGCGTTGGGACCCCTCGCTGCTGGCTGATCGGGCCCCACCCCCGTACCCTGGCCCCAGCACCAAGCCCCGGAATTCACATGCTGCGACTCCTCCCGCTCCTGGCCCTTGCGGCCTACCCGCTCGTCACCGCGAATCCTGCGACGCCGGCCGCCCCGGCGATGTCGAGCGCCCAGGACGCCGCCACCGAGCTGTTCGCCGCCGACGGCATCCACCTCGACCGCAAGGCCGGCTTCCTGGCCGTCGAGACCCAGGTCCAGGTCACCAACGAGCTGCTCGAGTACCTGCTGGTCGGCGCGGCCGGCGCGGCCCACGAGAGCCTGCTCTTGACCGAGTCCACGCCCAGCCTGATCAACGCGGCGATCCTCTCCCTGGGCCTCGACCAGGGCCAGAACGCGCGCTACGAGCCGATCGACCCGCCGCCGACCGAAGAGCAGCTGCGCGCCGGAGCCCGCTCCCACGACATCGTGCTGCCCGAGGGCGACGGGCTGCTGCCCTACCTCGCCTGGCGCGAGGGCCCCGAGGTCTACCTGATGCGGGCCGAGGACGCGATCTGCGACCTGGCCGCCGGCCGCTCGATGCGCCGCCACCGCTGGGTCTACCTGGGCTCACGCTTCGCCGTGCTGCGCGGTCAGGAGGAAGAGGTCTATGTCGCCGACGTGGAGCAGAACCTGATCAACCTGGCCTTCTTCACCGAGGGCAACAGCCTCGCCACCGCGGCCCTGCCCGAGTGCCAGATCCAGACGATCTGGCGCGCGAACCCCTGGCTCGTGCCGCCTCCGGGCGCCCAGATCCTGCTGGTGCTGTCCAAGGATCCGCTGACCGAGCTGCCCCCGGAGCTGGTCGAGCGCCTGCCCGAGCCGAGCCGCGAGCGGCAGGCCGACCGGTAGCTGCGTCCGGTCCGCGCGGGCCACTCCGGGCACCCGCTCGGGCGCTTCTGTGGCCCAAGACATAGCTGGAACGGCTTTCCCGGGGTGACTTCCCGGGCAATGGGGGGCAGAATGGCGCCTCGATCTGGCCCCCCTCCGGCCTTCCTCGGCACTTCCGAGGAACGAGAGTCCCCGCGGGCGCGCCGATCGACCGAACCCGAGACCCATAGAAGGATGAGCACTTCACACGAGGGCCGAGGACCGTCCGGCGGCCTCGGCCTGTGGTTGATTGGCGCCAAGGGTGCCATCGCAAGCTGCGTGGCCTACGGCCTCGCTGGTCTGGGGGCGGGCTGGGTCCGCCGCGCGGGTCTGGTGACCGAGCTCGAGGTCTTCGACGGCCTGGACCTCGCCAGCTTCGAGAGCATCGTGCTCGGCGGCTGGGACGTCTGCTCCCGGCCCCTGTCGGACACGGTCTCGGGCCTCGTGCGCGAGGGCATCCTGAGCCCCGACCTGGTGGCCTCCGCGTCGGTGCACGCGGCCAGCTTCGAGGCGCGCGTGCAGAGCGGGGTGCTCGACGGGCCCGAGGTCGGCGCCTTCGACTTGGACCCCGAGGCCGCGCGCCGCGGCTCGCTGCCGCCGCGCGAGCAGATCGCCGCCCTGCGCGCCGACCTGGAAGAGTTCCGCGCCGAGCACGACCTGCGCCGCGTGGTGGTGGTGGACGTGTCCAGCGTCGAGGCCTACCGCGCCGGCCTGGCCAGCGACGACGACCTGTCGAGCCTGGCCAAGCTCGAGGCCGCCCTCGATGCGGGCCGCGCCCTGCCGGCCTCGATCCTGTACGCCTACGCCGCCCTCGGCGCGGGCTGCCCCTTCGTCGAGTTCACGCCCAACAGCGGCTCGACGACCCCGGCCCTGCGCGAGCTTGCCAAGGCGAGCGGCGTGCCCCACTGCGGCAACGACGCCAAGACGGGCGAGACGCTGTTCAAGACCGCCCTCGCGCCGATGTTCGCCGCGCGCAACCTCAAGGTGCTGTCGTGGCAGGGCTACAACATGCTCGGCAACGGCGACGGCGAGGTGCTGTCCAACCCCGCCAACCGCGAGGGCAAGCTGCGCAACAAGGACGAGGTGCTCGAGGGGATCCTCGGGGCCCACCACAGCCACGTCGCGATCGACTACGTGCCGAGCCTCGGCGACTGGAAGACCGCCTGGGACTTCGTGCACTTCGAGGGCTTCCTCGGCGCGCGCATGTCCATGCAGATCACCTGGGCCGGGTGCGACTCGGCCCTCGCCGCGCCGCTCGTGATCGACCTGGCGCGCCTCGCGGACCTGGCTGCCGAGCGCGGCGAGGCCGGCGAGATGGCCCACACGGCCTGCTTCTTCAAGTCGCCGATCTCCGGCGGCACCCACGACTTCAACGCCCAGCACGGGGCCCTGGTCGAGTACGCGCTGGCCGCGCGCTCGAACCCCACGCGCTGATCCCCTGCCCGACGACCCGAGAACACCATGACGAACCAGACCGCACCGAGCCTCTCCAGCCAGACCGGGGAAGAGTTCCTCGCCGAGGGCCGCGCTGCAATCACCGCCGCCCGCGCCGACGTCGCGACCTTCAAGGCGCTGCCCGCGGACACCAGCTCGAGCGACGTGGCCGAGGCCCTCGACCAGATCGGCCGGACCCTCAACGAGGTCAGCGGCCGGATCCACCTGTACAGCCAGGTGCACCCCGACGCCAAGGTGCGCGAGTCGGCCGAGGAGCTCGAGCGCGAGCTGTCGGCCTTCGGCACCGAGCTCAGCCTCGATCGCGAGATCTTCGACCGCATCGCGGCCGTGGACCTCGACGCGATCACCGACGAGCAGGAGAAGCGGCTCTTCGTGACGTCCCTGCGCGACTACCGTCGCAGCGGTGTCGACCAGGACGAGGCCACCCGCGCGCGCATCACCGCGCTCAAGAGCGAGCTGACCGAGATCGGCCAGGAGTTCGACCGCAACATCATCACCGGCGGCTCCGAGTTCGTGATCGAGGACGGCCTCGAGGGGCTCGCCGGCCTGCCCGAGGACTACAAGGCCGCGCACCAGCCGGGCGAGGACGGCGCCGTGCGCATCAGCACCGACGCCCAGGACCGGATGCCCTTCATGACCTTCGCCGAGCGCGACGACCTGCGCAAGGCCTACCACAAGCTCTGCAACAACCGCGCGTGCCCGGACAACCTGGGCGTGCTGCAGACGCTGCTCGAGAAGCGCCACGAGCTCGCCACGCTGCTCGGCTACGCCAACTGGGCCGACTACGTGACCGAGGACAAGATGGCCAAGTCGGGCGCCAACGCCCGCAGCTTCATCGAGCGCGTGCTCGAGCTGTCCGACAAGCGCAGCCTGGCCGAGAACGACGAGCTTCTCGCCGAGAAGCGCCAGGACGACCCGAACGCCACGGTGCTGTACGAGCACGAGCGCGCCTTCCTCGCCGAGCGCGTGCGGCGTCGCAAGTACGACTTCGACAGCCAGTCCGTGCGGCCCTACTTCGCCTACCCCAAGGTGCGCGACGGGATCCTGGCCACGGCCTCGAAGTTGTACGGCGTCGACTTCGTGCGCAACGACGACGTCGAGCGCTGGCACGAGGACGTCGAGGTCTTCGACGTGGTCGAGGACGGCCAGGTCAGCGCGCGCATGTTCCTGGACATGCACCCGCGCGCGGGCAAGTTCAAGCACGCCGCGATGTTCAACAAGAAGACCGGCCGCCGGGACGGGCCGATCCCCGAGGGCACCCTGGTCTGCAACTTCCCGCAGCCCAAGGACGGTGACCCGGGTCTCTTGCTGCACGACCAGGTCACGACCTACTTCCACGAGGTCGGGCACCTCCTGCACTACCTCTTCAGCGGCAAGCAGAAGTACCAGCAGTTCGGCGGCATCGCCACCGAGTGGGACTTCGTCGAGGTGCCCAGCCAGCTGTTCGAGGAGTGGGCCTGGGACCCGACGATCCTGGCCACCTTCGCCACGCACCACGAGACCGGCGAGCCGATCCCGGCCGAGCTGGTCGAGCGCATGCGCCGCGCCGAGGAATACGGCAAGGGCCTGCAGGCCCGCGGCCAGATGTTCTACGCGCTGCTCGCGTTGACGTACTACGAGAGCGACCCGACGGGCCTCGACACCACCGAGCGCCTGATCGAGCTGAAGAACAAGATCATGCTCTCGCCCCACGTCGAGGACACGCACATGCAGGCCTCCTTCGGCCACCTGCACGGGTACTCGGCCATGTACTACACCTACATGTGGAGCCTCGTGATCTCGAAGGACTTCTTCAGCCGCTTCAACGGTGACCTGATGAACTCCGAGACGGCCCGCGAGTACCGCGCCAAGGTCACCGGCCGCGGTGGCGAGAGGGACGCCGCCGACCTGTGCCGCGACTTCCTCGGCCGCGACTACGACTTCACGGCCTTCGAGGCCTGGCTCAACGCATGAGCGTGAGCCCACCTAGCTGATCGCCGACCGGCCCCCCCCCCCCCCCCCCCGGGCGGGGCCGGTGGGGGCGCCCAACGCCTATGACCGCCCCCGGAACGGGACCACCCCCCCA
>JARGPD010000069.1:0-6793 GCA_029212845.1 Planctomycetota bacterium | reverse complement strand
TAAACTACTCCGCGCCTTTCGGCCCCTGCCTCACCGATTGGGGGTGCCCCCACCTCTGGCAGCGCGGCCGGCCCCCCCCCCCCCCCGCGGGGGGGGGGCCGGTTCGCTGCCCAATGGCATCTTCCCGGACGACTTCATGGACCAGCCCAAGCACGAGCTCAAGCCCCGCGAGAGCGTGATCCTCGCGACCGACTACGCGTCCACCGTGGCCTTCTACCGCGACGTGCTCGGCTTCGAGGTCACGAATGAGTTCAGCGGGGACTACCACTACACGAACCTGCGCGCCGCGTCGGGCATCCAGGTCGGCATCGCGATGGCCTCGGAGATGGGCGTCGAGCCAGCCGATCGCGAGAAGAACTCGGTCATCCTGCAGTTCGAGGTCGCCGACGTGCCCGCCTTCCTCAAGCACGTCGAGGCCGGCGGCGGCTCGATCCAGTTCGGCCCCTCGAAGGACGCCGGCGCCGGCTTCTTCTACGGCGCCTTCCGCGACCCCGAGGGCAACCCGATGTGGGTCGTCGACGGGAACTGCCCGTAGTCGATCGACGGTCCTGTCGGGGGCGGCGAGCAGCGGCTAAGCTCGGCCCCATGAACTACCGCAAGATGGGTCGCTCGGGCCTCAAGCTGAGCAGCGTGTCCCTCGGGGGCTGGATCACCTTCGGGGGCACGGTCGACGAGGACGCGGCGCGCGCGATCGTGCGCACCGCCGTGGACGGCGGCGTGAACTACCTGGACTTCGCGGACGTCTACGCCCTAGGCAAGGCGGAAGAGGTCATGGGCCGCATGCTCGGCGACTACCGCCGCGAGGACCTGGTCCTCTCCAGCAAGTGCTTCTGGCCGATGGGGAAGGGGCCGAACGACCGCGGCCTCTCGCGCAAGCACATCGTCGAGAGCGTCGAGGCCAGCCTGAAGCGCTTCGGCACCGACTACATCGACCTGTACTTCTGCCACCGCGAGGACCCGGACACGGACCTCGAGGAGACCGCGCGCGCCCTCGACGACCTGGTCAGCGCCGGCAAGCTGCTGTACTGGGGGACCAGCGTCTGGTCGGCGGGCCGCCTGAAGGAAGCCGCCGAGGTCTGCGACCGCCGCAACCTGGTCGGCGCTTCGGTCGAGCAGCCGCCCTACAGCCTGATGGACCGCGGCATCGAGGCCGAGGTCCTGCCCGAGGTCCGCGAGCAGGGCATGGGCGTCGTGTGCTGGAGCCCCCTCGCCGGCGGGCTCTTGACCGGCAAGTACGACAGCGGCGAGGTGCCGGCGGGTAGCCGCGCTGACGTGACCAGCTGGCTCGACGGCCAGCTGACGCCGAAGAACCTCGAGCGCCTGCGGGCCTTCAGCGCCCTGGCCGCCGAGCTCGGGCTGCAGCCCAGCCAGCTGGCCCTCGCCTGGGTCCTCGCCCAGGACGGCATCACCAGCGTGATCACCGGCGCCACCGACCCGGCCCAGGTGACCATGAACCTGAAGGCCGCCGAGGTCGAGCTCGAGCCCGCGGTGCTCATGCGCCTGGGCGAGCTGTTCCCCGTCTGAGCCCAAGGCCTGGATCGTTCCCCACGAGCTGCACCAGCGTCCTTGGTTGAGGCGCGCCTTGTCGACACCGGCGTGGCCGGCACGAAGCGCGGCCATGCCCGGAGCTAGGCGGGGCTGCGCAAGAGGCCGGCGGCGCCCAGGATCGCGCGCAGCTCCGGCTCGCCGAGGCAGCCCGAAGCGATCAGCTCGGTTCGGCCTTCGCGATCGAGGGCCAGGCTCGGGAAGCTCGAGGCGCCGATGCTGCGCGCGCGCGTTAGGTCCGCTTGCAGCTGCTGCTCGGTGGCGGGCGACGCGAGCGCGGCCTCGAAGGCGACCGGGTCGAGGCCGAGCTCGCCGGCGAGGGCGGCCAGGGTCGCGGTATCCGAGGGGTTGCGTGCCTCGCGGTAGTAGGCGCGCTGGATGGCGGCGAGCATGGCCTCGCCCTTGCCGGCCGCGCGCGCGACGATCATCGCGCGGCAGGCGGGGTAGGTCGAGCGGCGCGGCGCGCACTCGGTCCAGACGTCGTGGTTGAACTCGACGCCGGTGCGCTCGGTGACCGCGCGCCAGGCGCGCTGCACGTAGGACCGGGTCGTGGCATCCATGGGCTCGTCACTGTCGGGCGCGAGGCCGCCGGCGAGCAGCTCGACCTGGACCGCGGGGTCAAGGTCTGCGAGCACGCGCGTGAGGGTCGGAGAGAAGCCGTAGCACCACGAGCACATCGGGTCGACGACATAGAGCAGGCGGGTGGGGGCGTCCATGGGGACAGTGTCGCCGCCCTGGGCCGGGGTGTCACGGGTCCAGCCGCGGGACTTCGGCTCTGCCGTTGGAGCGGTCGGCGCTAGGTCTCGGCCTCGATCCAGCGGTGGATCCTGGCGGCGAGGTCGGCGTGGACCTCTACGGGCGTGATGCCCATGGACTTGGGCAGGGCGAAGCCGTGGTCCGCGCCCTCGACGACCTCGAGGGTCGCCTCGCCCGCGAAGGCCTCGAGGGACTTGCGCAGGAGGTCGAGGTCGGCGAGCTTGTCGCGCGTGCCCTGGAGGAAGAGCGCCGGCACGTACAGCTGGTCGAAGTGACCATCGCGCAGCATCCACGGCTTACCGGCCGGGTGCAGGGGGTAGCCGACGAAGGCCATGCCACAGCAGGGCAGGCCGCGCGCGACGAGGTGACTGCCGACGCGACCGCCCATGGACTTGCCGATCAGGACCTGAGGGGATTGGGGCAGGAGCTCGCGCAGGCGGTTGTGGGCGGCGAGGTGCGTCGACTCGAGCGCCGGCATGCGGTCGGCCGGCCGGCGCTTGCCGGTCTGGGACATCAGCTCGGTGAACGGGTACTGGAAGCGCAGCACGGCGTAGCCGAGGGCGACGAGGGACTCGGTCAGGCCGACGAGGAAGGCGTGGTGCATGTCCGCGCCGGCGCCGTGGGCGAGCAGCAGGGCCTGGGGGCGGCGGCGCTCACCCGGGTCGTCGAACAGCGCCGCGACGTCGGCCACGGGGGCGTCTTCGACGGGGATGCGGAGGTGCTTGGTGGTCATGCTTGGGCGCGCGGGTGGGCCTGTGAGGATAGCAAGGCGGGCGCCGACTCCAGGCCCGAGGCTGCGGCAGGTGGGGCGCTTCTCTAGGTTGGGAAGGCGCGTCCTTGGCGGGGCCGAGTCGTTATCCTCGGCCCCATGGATCACGCCGACCCCCGCCACAGCCCCGAGCCCGAGAGCACGACCCTCTGGCACAAGCCCAGCCAGCAGCACCGGCCCGAGGTCGCCGGCGACCCGACCTACGAAGGGCGCACGCCGACCTACGTGGTCTGGAACCTGGTCGAGCGCTTCACCGAGCCGGGCGACCTGGTCGTCGATCCCTTCGCGGGCGGCGGCACGAGCCTGGACGTGGCCGACTCCCTCGGCCGGCGCTCGCGCGGCTTCGACCTGGCTGCCCACGCGGGGCGCCCGGCCGGCGCCGGGGGCCTGGCCGCGCGACGCCACGGCCCCGGGGCCGAGTCCTCGGCCGGCGAGCGCGCCAACCGCATCGAGCGCGCCGACGCCCGCGAGCTGCCGCTCGAGGCCGACACGGTCGACCTGGTCTTCATGGACCCGCCGTACTCGACGCACCTCGAGTACTCCGACGACCCGCGCTGCATCGGCAAGCTGACCGCCTTCGACGACGCCTACTTCGACGCGATGGCTGCCGTCTTCGGCGAGGCCGAGCGCGTGCTGCGCCCCGGTGGGCACCTCGCGGTCTATGTCTCGGACACCTTCGAGAAGCGCCGCCTGCCGGCCCAGGCCTTCGTCGGTATCGGCGCCGAGTTCTACTGCATGCTGCGGCGCCGCCTCGTCCCGATCGACCACGTCGCGGTGGTGCGCGGCAACGCCAAGCTGGAGGACGAGCGCTTCCACGAGGCGGCGCGCGAGGGCGGCTTCTACCTGCGCGGCTTCAACCACCTGCTGGTCTTCCAGAAGCCGCGCTGAGTCCGGCGCGGCACCCGGGTTTGGGTCCGTGACTGCGCTAGGTCCGCAGCACCGGCGCCGGCGGCCACAGCCCGAGGTGCTCGAAGGAGCGGTCGACGGCGAGCGCGCTGAACCAACAGATCGCGATGGTGATCAAGTCGTGGCTGACGAGGTGCGCCCCGCGCACCTGCTGCGCGCCGCCGAGCAGCAGGCCCGCGAGCAGCGGCAGCAGCAGGGCTGCGGGCCGCGCGCTCGGCCGGTAGCGGCTGGCAAGGAAGAACAGGCACAGCCACGTGTAGCCGCCGGCCGCGTGGGCGGCTGGGAAGGCGCGCCCGACCGGCAGTCCCGCAGGCGCCGGATCGAAGAGCCGCACGTAGGGTCGCGTGCCCCCGAACAGTTCCAGGTCCCAGGGGATGTAGACGTGAGTGCTGCCCTTGATGGCACCGACCACGAGCGGCCCGATCAGTCCGGCCAGGAGGACGTAGCCGAGCGGCACGCGGAGGTGCCTGAGGCGCGGCACGAAGAGCGCCGCCACGGTGGCCAGTACCAGCAGGCCGCCGAGCACCAAGAGCAGCCCTTGGGCGCCGTCATGCAGCACCCCCGCTGCGAGCCAGTGCTCGCGGTAGGTCCACACGCGGGCGGACTCGTCGAAGAAGCGCGCGGCGATCGCCAGGTCCAGTCCGCCGTACTCGAAGAGCACGGCGGACGGGACCAACAAGAGCGGCGCCCACTCCCAGAGGCTACGGCTCTGGCGGGGCTCCATGGCCATGGGGGGGACTCGAGCGAGTCGCCGCAAACTACTCCGCGGAGTACTCGATCTCGGTCTCGCTCGAGAAGATCATCGTCTGGGCCTGCTCGAACTCCTCGCCGTTGGCGATCTGCAGGGTGACCTGCTCGAGGATCGAGACCTCGGTCTCGCCGACCAGGCTGAAGGCGACCATGTGGCCCGCGCGCAGGTTCCAGGTCAGGGTGCCCTCGTACTCGGAGTCGATCGAGACCTCGCGCAGCTGCACGCCACTCTCGATCATCTCGCCGTCGCCGTCCATGTCGGTCTCGATGTCGCCGCTGCCCTCGAGCTCCATGGTGACGGTGATGGTCGCGATGCCGTCCTCGATCGACTCGAGCTCGCACTCGATCTCGCCGTCGAGGGACTCGTCGATCTCCTCGTCGATCTCGTCGGCGCTGGACTCGCCCTCGTCATCGAGGAAGACCAGGTCGCCGCCGGGCGAGAGCAGGCGCTTGAAGGCCTCGACATCGGGCTCCCAGGTGTCGCCCACCTCGACCTCGCCGTCGGGCAGGAAGCCGAGCAGGTCGGCGTCACCGAAGAGGTCCTCGAGCAGGTCCTCGTCCCCCTCGGAGTCCTCGTGGAAGACCACGGTGTACTGCTCCTCGTCGTCGTCCCAGCTGAACACGACCACGGTGTCGGCCAGGCCGCTGGTCTCCTCGGTGTCCGTGTCGGTGATGGAGCCGTTCTCGTCCGGGTAGGACTCGGTACGCTCGCGGCCGAGCTCCTGGAAGCTGCGGGTCAGCCGGGTGGCGCGACCGCCCTCGACCGAGTCGTAGGTGTCCTCGAACACGATCATCTCACTGGAGCGGATCGAGATCTCGGGGATCTCCTCGATGTCGAGCTCCTCCTCGCCCATGCGGAAGAGGATCGACTCGAGCGTCGCCATCGACTTCTGCTCGTAGGTCTTGGTCAGGCTCAGTCCCTCCTCGGGGGCGAAGCGGATGGCGGTGCCGACGGGTGCGAAGGCGGCGGCGAGGGAGATCGGCAGGGCCAGGACGAGGCCGGCCTTCAGGAGCTTGTTCATCGTGTGGTTCATCTAACGGGCAGAGCCCGGGGCTAATTCGGGGCGGACCATGCTACCCGCTGGTGGACCCTTCGGTCCGTGGGGGAAGGGACAAGCAGCCTCGGCGGGGCATTTCGAACGCAAACGTGAGCTTCCCGGACGCTCGCGATGCCGGCGAGTGGCCCTCCCGGGGGCGGATTCTGGGGCTTGGGATGGCGCGAAGGCCGGTGGCGGGTTTGGATGGGCCTGAATGGGAGCACCGCGCACGCGTAGGCTGCGGTGCCCCGTGGGCGGCCCCGATGGCCGGTCCACGCCTCACATCCCCTGGAGACAAGCACATGTTTGATTGGTTGAAGCGCGGCGTCGGCGAGATGATGATCGCGCGTCCGGACAGCGCGAAGTCCTTCGTGGTCTGGAAGCACCCGGACCCGACCATCCCGATGAAGTCGCAGCTCACGGTCATGGCCGACGAGGAAGCGATCTTCCTGCGCGACGGCAAGGTCGTTCAGACGCTCGGCCCCGGCCGGCACACGCTCGACTCCCAGAACCTGCCGTTCCTCTCGAACCTGGTCGACAGCTTCACCGGCGGGGACGTCTTCCGCGCCGAGGTCTTCTTCGTCAGCCTGCGTGAGCACCCCGGCATCAAGTTCGGCGGTCGCGTCGGCCACGTCGAGGACCCCAAGAGCGGCATCCCCTGCGAGCTGATGGTGCACGGCGAGTTCTCGTTCCGGGTCGACGACTCGTCCGAGCTCGTCATCGGCCTGGTCGGCACCGGCTCGGCCGAGGCCTACCAGGTCCGCTCGTGGCTCAAGGAGCAGGTGCTCAAGGTGATCCGCGACAACATCGCCGAGCTGCTCGTGAAGAACAAGTGGCCGATGCTGGACGTCACCTCCGGTGCCTACACCGAGGAGATCGAGGTCGAGGTCCTGGCCGGACTGACCAAGCACGTCGACACCTACGGCGTGCACGTGGCGCGCCTCGGCAACTTCGTGATCGCGATCGACGAGGAGGACTCGGAGAACCTCAAGAAGCTCTACACGGACGCGGCCTACCTCAAGACCGTCGG
>JARGPD010000243.1 GCA_029212845.1 Planctomycetota bacterium | reverse complement strand
ACGGCTACATCACGCGCAACAAGACGCGCATGTACAGCCACGCCTTCTCGACGCTCTTCCTCGCCGAGATCTACGGGATGACCCACCGCGAGGACGTGCGCCTCAAGCTGCAGAAGGCCGTCGACTTCATCGTCGGCTGCCAGAACGAGGAGGGCGGCTGGCGCTACGTGCCCTTCGAGTCGCAGTCCGACATGTCGATCGTCGTCTGCCAGGTGATCGCCCTGCGCGCGGCGCGCAACATCGGCATCCGCGTGCCCAAGGAGACCGTCGAGCGCGCGTCCGAGTACGTGCGCGACTCGGCGATCGGCTTCGAGGAGGCGCAGATGTCGCGCCGCCGTCGCTTCAGCACGAACCTCGCCGGCTCCTTCAAGTACCAGCGCGAGGGCGCCACGCGCTCGAGCTTCCCGCTGACCGCCGCGGGGGTGACCGCGCTCAACGGCCTCGGCATCTACTCGGACGAGGCGATCCGCGAGGGGCTCGACTACCTGCGTCGCAACCAGGACTTCTTCAACCAGCAGCGCGGCCGCGCCGGTGGCGGCCACTACTTCTTCTGGTACGGCCACTACTACGGCGTGCAGGCCATGTACATGGCCGGCGAACCCTACTGGACGCCCTACTTCAAGGCCACGCGGGACGAGCTGCTCGCCATGCAGCGCGAGGACGGCAGCTTCCCCAACAACGTGGGCCCCGGCGGCGCCTTCGGCACGGCGATGGGCGTGCTGATCCTCGAGATCCCCTACCGCTTCCTGCCCATCTTCCAGAGGTAGCCCCTTGGCCGCAACGAAACCCACCACGGACCGGGCGCTCGACGCCACGCCGAACCTCGAGCGCCGCCTGTCCGGGCTGCGCCGGAGCCTGGCGCTGTTCGTCACCGCCCGTGGCCTCGGCCTCGCGCTCATGGTGCTGGTCGCCTGGAGCGCCTTCGCATTCGTCGCGGACTTCCACCTCGGCGTGCCGCGCCCGATCCGCATCGCCCACGGGGTCCTGCTCGTCGCCCTGCCGCTCGTCGTGCTGTGGCGCCTCGGCCTGGGCCTGCTCGGCCGCCTGCCCGACCGCCGCGGCCTCGCCGCGATGCTCGAGCGCTCCCACAGCTCGAACGACCTGTTCACCAGCGCCACCGACTTCCAGCTCGAGGGCCAACACCTGAGCCCGGCCTCGAAGCCCCTGGTCGAGCGCACCCTCTGCTCCGCCGACGAGGCCGCCGCCAAGCTCGGCCCGAAGCTGCTCGTGCTCGACGGCCGCCGCCCCCTGGCCCAGCTCGCCGGAGGCCTGGTCGCCCTGGCCCTCGGCCTCGGCCTCGCCGCCTCCCAGCCCGAGCACACGCGCATCTTCGCCGACCGCCTGTTCGGCGGCAGCGCAGGCTGGCCCCAGCTGACCTTCCTGACCCTCGACGTGCCGCTCGACACCGGCGTCGAGCGCGAGGGCGACCTGATCCGCGTGCGCCTCGCGCGCGGCGAGGACCTGCCGATCAGCGTGCTCGCGGAAGGCCAGGTGCCCAGCGCCGTGGAGCTCGACTTCGAGGACGGGACCCAGCGCCGCCTGCCGCTGATCGGCAAGCAGAATCGAACCGGCACCTTCGGCACGACCCTGCGCTCGGTCGCCAGCGACCTGGTCTTCACCGCCACCGGCGGCGACGACGAGCGCCGCATGCAGCGCGTCGAAGTCCAGGTCATGACCCCGCCGGACCTGCTCGGCCTGGCGCTCACCGTCACGCCCCCGGCCTACAGCGGCCTGCCCAAGCGCGTGCTCTTCGACCGGGACATCGAGGTGCTCGCCGGCAGCCTCGTCGAGATCCAGGCCCAGGTCGAGCCCGCCGGTGCGACCGGCTCCGTGCGGCTCCTGCCCGAGGACCGCGTGCTTGACCTCGAGCCCGGCAGCTTCCCCACCGAAGCTGCGCCCGACTCGCTCGGCTTCACCATCACGCCCGAGCGCTCCCTGCGCTTCCGCTTCGAGCTCGTCGACGAGGACGGCCTGGTCAACCCGGACCCCGGCCTCTGGTCGGTCAAGGTCACCGAGGACCGCGCCCCGCGCTTCGAGCTCGCGTCTCCCAGCAGCCTGACCCTCGAGACCACCTCGGCCGGAGTGCTGCCCCTCGCCTACTTCATCGAGGACGACTTCGGCGTCGAGAGCGCGCGCCTGCTCGTCGCGCGCCGCTCGGCTTCGGCCGACACCGAGCCGACCCCCTGGCCGCTCGAGCTCTTGCCCCTCGATCTCGCGGCCTCGCCCCAGACCCGCGACCGCAGCGTCTATGGCTTCGCCGCCCTGCGCCTGGCCGAGCTGGCCGGTGAGGAGCTCGAGGACGGCGCCGGCCTGAGCCTCGAGCTCGAGGCCCGCGACACGCGCGCGGGCGAGCCCAACGTGGGCCGCTCGGCGACCCTGACCGTGCGCGTGCTGGGTCCCGAGGACTACATGCGCCGCGTCCAGGACCGCCTGTCCAGCGTGCGCCGCCGCGCCTCGGAGCTGTACGACCTGCAGGTCGAGAAGCAGCAGCGCACGGCCGAGCTGAGCGAGGTCCTGCTCGAGGAAGGCGCCGAGCTGACCACCGCCCTGCGGCTCGACCTCGCGGCCGCCGCGACCGGCCAGCGCCGGGTCGCCGCCGACGCGTCGGCCTTGACCCGCGAGCTCGCGATCCTCGTCGGCGACGTGCTGCACGCGCGCATCGATCCCGAGGCCGACCGCCAGCTCGAGCAGCTCGACCTGCTGCTCGCCGCGACCACCGAGCGCCGCTTCGACCCCGTGCTCTGGCAGACGCTCGTCAGCCACCACCAGCGCGGTCGCCTGGGTGCCGCCGGCTTCGCCGGGCACCTGATCGACATCCTCGGGCTCGGCCTCGACCTGTCCGAGACCAGCGCCCCCACCGCCCGCGCAGCCCTGGACCGGACCGAGGAGCTGGGCTCCTTCGAAGACCTGGTCCTGGGGCTCGACGACGCCCGCGCGCGCCAGGCCGAGAACCTCGTGGCCATCGACGCCCTGCTCGAGCGCCTGGCCGAGTGGGACAACTTCCAGTCCGTCCTGTCGCTGACCCGCACCCTGCTCGAGCGCCAGAAGGCGGTCGAGCAGCGCACCCGTGACCTGGCGACCCAGTAACTCGGCGACCCAGGGACCCTAGCTCCCGCACCACCATGAAGCACCACCTCGGAAGCGGCCTCCTCCTCGTCGGCGCCCTCGTCCTGGCGCCGTCCGGTCCAGCAGCGACGGCGGCACCGGCCCGGGCGGTGGCGACCCAGGACGAAGCCCTGACCCGCGAGCTCGCGGGCCTCGCCGAGGAGCAGGCCCTGCTCGCGCGGCAGATCCAGCGCCTGCGCCAGACCATGGAGGTGCTCGTCGGCCGGCTCGAGGCCGAGGGCCGCGTGCGCGCGGTCGAGCTCCTGCGCGAGGGCCTCGCGGTGCTCGACAGCCGCGCGGAAGAGGCCGGGTCCCTGACCCTGGACGAGCGCATGGAGCGCGCCCGTGAAGAGCTCAGCGGCGGCCAGTGGATGCAGTCGCTCGAGCGCCAGCGCACCGTCATCGCCGACCTCGAGGCCCTGCTCGAGGTCTTGCTCGATCGCCAGGACCTCGACCAGCTCGAGCAGCGCCTGGCCGAGCTTGCCGACGCCAAGGCCGCCCTCGCCAGC
>JARGPD010000242.1 GCA_029212845.1 Planctomycetota bacterium | reverse complement strand
GGTCGCTTCGAGCTCGCCAGCGGCGGCACCCGGTTCCTCGACGACATCGACGACATGCCGCTTCCGGCCCAGGTCAAGCTGCTGCGCGTGCTGCAGGAGCGCAACTTCGAGCGCCTCGGCGGCGAGCGCACGATCGAGGTCGACATCCGCGTCATCGCCGCCACCAAGGCGCCGCTGCGCGACCTGGTCCGCGAGGGCCGCTTCCGCGAGGACCTCTTCTACCGCATCCACGTCGTCCCGGTCATCCTGCCGCCCCTGCGCGATCGCCACGGCGACGTCTCCTTGTTGGCCAAGCACCTCGTCGCGCGCCACGCCGGTGGGCGCGAGTACACCCTGGCCGACGCCACCCTGAACGCGCTCGAGCGCTACCCGTGGCCCGGCAACGTGCGCGAGCTCGAGAACGCCGTGCAGCGCGCGATCGCCCTAGCCGGCGATGGCAGGGAGCTCAAGCGCGAGCACATGCTGCCCCTCGATCCGCGCTGGCGTGGCGCCACCGAGCCCGCCGACGTGGTGCGGCCCCTGCGCGAGGTCCTCAAGGAGGCCGAGGCGGCGCACCTCGAGCGCGCCCTCGAGTCCACCGGCGGCCATCGAACCCAGACGGCCGAGCTGCTGGGCATCTCCCGCAAGGTGCTCTGGGAGAAGCTCCGCGAGCACGGCATCGGCGACGACTCGAGCGCCCCGTGATCACGCCCACCAGGCTGCTGCTGCCGGAGGGGAGCCTGGTGCTCACCGACCTGCACGTGGACTGTGCCTCGCCGGTCGAGGTGGCCGAGTTCGAGGACCTGCTCGAGCGTGCCGCGGGGGCCCCCGTGCTGCTGCTGCTCGGCGACCTGTTCGAGTACTGGCTCGGGCCCAGCCAGGTGACCTATGCGGGCGCGCCCCGGGTGCTCGCAGCCCTGTCCAACTTCCCCGGCCAGACCTACCTGATCCCCGGCAACCGGGACGTGCTCGGTGGCCGCGAGCTCGAGGCGGCCCTCGGCTCGCCCCTGCTCTGGCACGGCTGCCTGGCCCAGCTCGACGCGGGGCACCAGGTGCTGTTCCTCCACGGTGACGAGCTCTGCCTGGACGATCGGCCCTACCTGCGCCTGCGTCGCTTCCTGCGCAATCCGCTCGTGCGCACCTGCCTGCGCGCCCTGCCCGGCTTCCTCGGCCACCGCTTGGCCAGGCGCCTGCGCCGCAGCTCGGCCAACGCCATCGCCGCCCGCGCCCCGCTCGAGGTGGCCCAGGATCCCGCCGAGGCCGGGCGGCGCCTCACTGCGTCGGGCGCCGAGGTCCTGGTGGTGGGGCACACCCACGCCTGGCGCGAGGTCCCGACCCCCGGCGGGGGCACCATGTTCGTGCTCGACGCCCTCGGCGGACCGCGGGACCTCCTGCGCATCCCGGGGGTCGACGACCACAGCCTCGACTTCTGCGCCAGCGCCGGGCTCGGTGGGTCCGCTTCGGGCTAAAATCCCGCCCGAGTCGAGAGCCATGCATGACGAGCAGCAGAGAGCGGTCGCCGAGGCCACCGCGAACGCCCCCGAGCGTCCCCTGGTGGTCGCCATCGACGGGCCCGCCGGAGCCGGCAAGAGCACCGTGGCCAGGGGGCTCGCCGCCAAGCTCGGCCTGCGCTTCTTGGACACCGGCGCGATGTACCGCGCGGTAACGCTGCTGGCCATCGAGGCCGGCATCGCGCCCTCGGACGCGCCCCAGCTGACCGCCCTCTGCGAAGACCTCGAGCTCGACTTCGACCCCGCAGGCCAGGTCGTGGTCGACGGCCGCTGCCTGGAGCCCGAGATCCGCCGCGCGGACGTGACCGGCCACGTGTCCGAGGTCTCCGCCCAGCCCGGCGTGCGCGCGGCCATCGTGGCCCGCCAGCAGGAGTTCGGCCGCCGCTGGGAGGGGCTCGTCGCCGAAGGCCGCGACACCACCACCGTGGTCTTCCCCGACGCGAGCCACCGCTTCTACCTGGACGCCTCCCCGGCCGAGCGCGCCCGCCGGCGAGCCCTGGAGCTTGGCGTCCCCGACGAGGTCGACCGCATCCAGGCCGAGATCGAGCTGCGCGACGGCAAGGACTCGGGCCGCGCCCACTCACCCCTGATCCACGGGGACGGGGTCGAGCTGGTCCAGACCGACGGGCTCGAAGCCGAGGGCGTCATCGAGGCCCTGCTCGAGCTAGTCCGCGGTGGGGGAGTCCAGCCGTGAGCGAGCCCGACTCGACCGAAGAACCCCAGCTCCTGACCACCAAGACGCTGACCTACCACGGCTTGAGGAGCGTCGCCTGGATGTGCTCGAAGACGATCTTCCGGACCCGGGTCGAGGGCCGCGAGAACGTGCCAGCCGAGGGTCCGGTGGTGCTCTGTGCCAACCACCAGTCGTTCCTGGACATCCCGCTGCTCGCCGCCAGCCTCTCCCGTCACGTCAGCTTCGTGGCCCGGGACACCCTGGCGAAGTCGGGCACCCTGGCGCGCATCATGGAACGCTGCGGGGCGGTGCTGGTCAAGCGCGGCGAATCGGACCACGGAGCCCTGAAAGAGATGATCGGGCACCTGGCGGAGGGCGACTGCATGTGCCTCTTCCCGGAGGGGACGCGCACCAAGGATGGCTCCCTAGGGGCCTTCCAGCGGGGGGCCCTCCTGGCCGCCCGGCGGGGTCGGGCGACGGTGGTCCCGGTCGGGATCAGCGGCTCCTTCGGGGCCTGGCCCCCCGGGCAGAAGTACCCGCGACCCCACAGGATCACGATCCGCTTCGGTGAGGCGGTCGATCCGCGGTCCGAAGGTGCGCTCGAAATCGTCCGCCAGCGGGTGGCGGCGGCGATCGAAGGACGCTAAGCTCCCGGGTTCTCGTTCCGCGGTAAAGGGCTGTTTTTGGCCCTTCCGCACCAGGTCCGAGCTGGTGTTGCTCTATTGATTTCCTGATCCACACCCAACCATCTCCCTTCTCCAATGGCCATGACTTCACGCAGGGTCAAGCAGTTCGAGCTTGATCCCGAGACCCTCGACAAGGAAGTCGAGGACCTTCTCAGCGGCTTCTCCGCCGAGAGTCTCGAAGAATCCCTCAACGAGTCGATCCGGAACATCCCGATCGACACGATCGTCAAAGCGACCGTCGACACCGTCGACGAACGCACCGGCCACGTCGTCCTCGACGTCGGCGGCAAGTCCGAGGGCACCATCCCGATCTCCGAGTTCGGGGAAGAGCTGCCCAAGCCCGGCGACGTCTTCGACGTCTACTACTCGGGCCTGGACGAGACCGACACCGCGATGCTCAGCAAGCGTCGCGCCGATCGCCTTGCTGCCTGGGAGACGGTCTTCCAGAAGTACAAGGAAGGCGACGAGGTGCACGGCGAGGTCCAACGCAAGATCAAGGGCGGCCTGCTCGTGGATGTGGAGGGCGTCAACGTCTTCCTGCCCGCCAGCCAGGTCAACCTGCGTCGCACCCACGACATCTCCGAGTTCATCGGCGAGGCCATCCGCGCGCGCATCATCAAGATCGACCCGGAGCGCATGAACATCGTCGTGTCTCGTCGCCGCCTCCTCGAGGAGGAGCGTGCCGAGAAGCGCGAGAAGCTCATGGAGACGCTCGAGGAGAACCAGGTCCGCATGGGCACGGTCAAGAACATCGCCGACTTCGGCGTGTTCGTCGACCTCGGCGGCATCGACGGCCTGCTGCACATCACCGACATGTCCT
>JARGPD010000068.1:11551-23615 GCA_029212845.1 Planctomycetota bacterium | reverse complement strand
CTACCGCTCGATGCGGACGCGCATGTCGAGGATGCAGGAGCCTTGGCCTTCGTAGCCGGCGAGGTAGGGGTTGAGGTCGAGCTCTTGGATCTCGGGGAGGTCGGTGAGCAACTGGCTGATGCGTAGCAGCAGCTCCTGCAGCTCTTGCTTGTCGACAGGCGGCTTGCCGCGGGCGCCATCGAGCAGGGCCACCGAGCGGATGCCGTGGACCATCTCCTCGGCGTCGGTGGGGGTCAGGGGGTGCACGCGGAAGACGACGTCCTTGAGGATCTCGACGTGGATGCCGCCGAGGCCGAAGGCCAGCATGCGGCCGAAGGCGGGGTCGGTGGCGGCGCCGAAGAAGGTCTCGACGCCACCCGAGCGCATCGACTGCAGCAGGACCTGCATGTCGGGGCTCTCTTCCAGGAAGCGCTGCTCGAGCTTGTCGAAGGCGTCGAACAGGTCCCCGCGGTCGCGGATGCCCAGGATGACACCGCCGCTGTCGGACTTGTGCAGGAGGCCCTTGGCCTCGACCTTGGCGACTAGCGGGAAGCCGATCTTGCGCGCGGCGCGCAGGGCCTCTTCGCGGGTCGAGACGATGCTGCTGGGAACGACCGGAATGCCGTAGGCGCTGGCGAGGTCGTAGAGCTCGCTGCCCTTGAGCGTGGTGCGGTCGGCCTCGAGGGCCGCCTCGATCACGCGGCGCGCCTTCTTCTTGTTGACCCGGAAGACCGGCGGCGCCTCCGCCGGCCGCTCGCGCAGCATCTGCAGCTTGCGGATGCCGGTCAGCACCCGCGCGGCCTCCTCGGGGAAGCGGTAGTTCGGGACGCCCGCGCGTTGCAGGAGCTCGATCGCCGGGTCCCCGTGGCCCTTGCCGGGCAGGCAGGTCAGCAGCGGCTTGTCGAGGGCGACGGCGTGCTTGGCGAAGACCGCAGCGACGGACTCGGAGTCGATCATGATCGGGGCGACGAAGATCGCCAGGAGCATGTCGACGTTGGGGTCGGCGGCGACCAGCGCGAGGCTCTTGTCGAAGCGCTCGGCGTCGGCGCTCGCGATCAGGTCGACCGGGTTCGCGGTCGAGGCCTCGGGCGGCAGGAGCCGCTCGAGGGCGCGCGTGGTCTGCTTGGAGAGCTCGGCCAGCACCAGCCCGGCCGAGACGCAGGCGTCGGTGGCCAGGATGCCGGGCCCGCCGGCGTTGGTCACGATCGCCAGGCGGTGGCCCGCGGGCAGCTTGCCGGTCTGCACCGCGCTGGCGATGGAGAAGAGCTCCTCCATCGAGTCGACGCGCAGCACGCCGCACTGGTAGAGCAGGCTGTCGACGGCCGCCTCGGAGCCCGCCAGGCTGCCGGTGTGCGAGATGGCGGCGCGGGCGCCCGAGGCGGTGCGGCCCGACTTGACCACCAGGATCGGCTTGGTGCGCGAGATGCGCCGCGCGATCGGCATGAAGCGCTCGGGCTCGTCGAAGGCCTCGAGGTACATCAGGATCTGGTCGGTGTCCGGGTCGTGCTCCCAGTACTCGAGCAGGTCGGCCGAGGAGACGTCCGCGCGGTTGCCCACGCTGGCGAACATGCTCATGCCGAGTCCCAGGCCGCGCGCGTCCGCGAGGATCGCCGCGCCGAGGGCGCCGGACTGGCTGAGGAAGGCGGCCTTGCCGCGCACCGGCTGGGTGTCGGCGAAGGAGGCGTTCATCGAGAAGGCCTCGGCGGTGTTGAGGATGCCCATGCAGTTGGGTCCGATCAGACGCATGCCGAGCTGCTGGCACAGCTCGACCAGCTCGGCCTGGCGCGCGCCGCCCTCGCCGCCGACCTCGCTGAAGCCGGCCGTGATCACGACGAGGCCGCGGACGCCCTTCTGGCCGCAGTCGCGGGCGGCCTCGAGCACGCGCTCTCTCGGCACGACCAGGACGGCCAGGTCGACCTCACCGGGGATCGCCGAGACGCGCTCGAAGCAGTGCATCGAGTGCACCACCGGCGCGTGGGGATTGACCGGGTAGACCGGGCCGGTGAAGCCGCCCTCGACCAGGTTGCAGACGATCTGGTGGCCGATCTGGTTGGCTCGGCGGCTGGCGCCGACGACGGCGATCGAGCGCGGGCGGAAGAGCGCGTCGAGGCTGCTGGCCCCGGCAGCCCGGCCCTTGCCACGCGGCTTCTTGGCTGCCCCCCGGCGGGCGGCGGCGGGCTTGCGGGCAGAGCGCTTGGCGGACTTCTTCTTGGGAATGGCCATGGTTCGTCGGGGTGCCTGGGTGCTGACCTTGGGAGCCTACGGCGTGGGCCGATGGATCGTGGCGCCTTAATGGGATTAGGCCGTCCTCTTTTCGGGGGTGACGCTCCCGGGACGAGCCCCAAGGGGGGCCGGAGCCCCCGAGGGCTTCCCGGCCCGATCCTCCGGTGGTGGGGGCCTGCCGCCCGTTGGGCGGCGCGGTAGACTCTGCCTCCGCCCGTCCGATCCCACGCCCTCGACCACGCGCCATGTCGCTCCGCCGTAGCCTCTCCCTCGCCGCCCTGATCGTCGCCGCCTGCTCCAGCGACCCCGGGTCCGAGCCCCAGGACCTGCGCACCCTGACCGTGCGCGGGTTGGAGGCCAGCCAGCCCCTGGCCAACGGCCTCCTGGTCCCCACCCGGGTCCTGGCCGGGGCCGCCTTCGGCGAGGACTGGCTCGAGGTCCAAGAGTCCAAGCGCGGGCGCTGGATCCCGATGCGCGGCAAGCGTGCCGACCTGGAGTTCGCCTCGGCGGGCAGCGGCCAGCGGCTGCGGCTCGAGCTGGCGGCCCCCGAGTTCCTGGATACGCCCCAGGGCGTCAGCCTGACCCTCAACGGGGTCGAGCTGGGCCACCACGACGTCGCGGTCGGCTCGGCGTCGCTCGACCTGGCGCTGCCCCCCGGCAGCCTGCGCGCGGGCCGCAACGTGCTGGCCTTCGAGCTGGACGAGGTCGCCACCACGATCCCCGGCGAGCCCGCGCGCGGGGCCCTGGCGCTGTTCTCGCTCTCGATCCCGAACGAGGTCGGCGGCGACCGCAGCTCGACAGAGCTGCTCGAGCTGGCCGCCGAGCGCGCCCTCGGCGACCCCGCTGCGATGCCGGCCCACTCGGCGGTCTGGAGCGAGCTCTACCTCGCGCCCGGCGCGACCCTGTCCTTGGCCGGCAGCGCCGACGGCGGCGCCACACTCGAGGCCAGCTTCTGGCCCACGGGCGCCCTGGCCCCGGCTTGGACCGCGACCACGGTCGCCGCGGCGGGGACTTGGAACATCGCCGTCGACACCGGCGGCGCGACGACGGCCCGCACCACGGACCTCGACAGCCTCGAGCTGACCGCGTCGGGCGCCCTGCCCGCCGCCGGTGGTCGCGGCCTGTTGACCCTGATGGTGCACGCGGCCGGCGGCCCGGTGCGCCTCGACTCGGCCAGCATCGAAACCGCCTGGGACGCACCCAACGTGGTGCTGATCTCGGTCGACACCCTGCGCGCCGACCGCGTCTTCGGCGAGGGCCCGTCGCTGTTCCCCTCGCTCGAGCCGATGCTCGCGCGCGGCGTCGGCTTCCCCAAGGCCTTCACCCACGTGCCGATGACCCTGCCGGCCCACACGGCCCTGTTCTCGTCGCAACTGCCCTACGCCAGCGGCATCGTGCGCAACGGCCAGCCCGTCGCCCAGGACCTGCCGCTGCTCGCCGAGTGGCTGTCCGAGGCCGGCTACGACACGCGCAGCTCGACCACGATCGGCACCCTGTGGGCGCCCGAGGCCGGCCGCCTGCTCGACCGCGGCTTCCACGTCTACGAGTCCGACAACAACCTGATGCAGGCCGTGCCCGCCCTCGAGCGCTGCATGGCCGCCATCGACGGCGTGGACCCGGACCTGCCCTTCTTCCTCTTCCTGCACTTCTCGGATCCCCACGCGCCCTACAACGCCCACGGCACGGCGCACAAGCAGGTCACGCTGGCGCTGGATGGGCAAGAGCTCGAGCGCATCGACGTCAGCGACATGAAGGAGTGGGAGCACCGCGTGCGGCTCGCGCCGGGCCAGCACAGCTTCCGCATGGCCGCCGACGAGAGCTTCATCGTGCGCAGCTTCGCCGCGCGCCTCGGCGATGCGGTCCTGCAGGGCGGCTTCACCACGGGCCGCGCCCTCGAGGGGGCCAGCGAGCTGGTCTTTAGCTTCCACGTGCCCGGCGACGAGTCCGTCGATGTCGACCTGCTCGGTTGGATCGCCGACGACCCGGACCTTGACGAGAAGCGCCGGCGCTACGACCTCGAGGCCAAGTACCTCGACGAGCAGCTCGCGATCCTGTTCGCGCGCCTCGAGGGGCGCGACCTGCTCGAGGACTCGATCCTGGTGTTCGTCTCGGACCACGGCGAGGCCTTCGGCGAGCACGGCTGGACCGGCCACGCGCACCAGGTCTACGACGAGGCCATGAACGTGCCGGTGATCATCGCGCCGCCCGAGGGCTCGGCCCTGACCGAGATGCTGCGCGGCAGCGCGGATGGCATCGTGCGGCTCGTGGACGTGGCGCCGACCGTGCTCGACCTGATGGGCATGCCGCCGCTGCCCGGTCAGATGGGTCAGTCCCTGCTCGAGGAGGCGCCGCGCGTGCACTACGGCGAGGCGCGCCCGCGCAACGACGGCGAGCAGCTGTACTCGTTCCGCGACGAGCAGTTCCTCCTGATCCACAGCCGCGAGACGAGCGGCTTCGAGATGTTCGACCTCGAGGCGGACCCGGCCCAGCTGGTCGACGTGTTCGCCGAGCGCGGGTCCGAGCGCGAGTCCTGGCAGGAGATCCTGCGCAGCATCGCCACGGGCCAACTGGGGACCACCGGCGACGCCTTCGGCGGTGCCGAGATGTCGGCCCAGCTGGAAGCGCTCGGCTACCTGTAGCGTGCCGACCGCGGCGACAGCACGAACGAGAATCCCCCGCGCGGGGGATTCCTTGCGTAGGCCTGGCCGCCTGCCGACCCGAGGCCCGCGGGCTAGTTGCCGAGCTGGATCTCGAGGCCGTTCGAGTAGGACGCGATCGAGACGCCGGCGAAGAGCTGGGCCTGCCAGACCTCGACCAGGCCGATCAGGAGCGGGTCGCTCGGGATCGGCACGCTGACCGTGCCCGAGCCGTACTCGTTGGCGGCGAAGGCGGCGACGAGCACCGCCGTCGCCTGGTCGATCTGGATCAGGCAGGTGCCGAGCGGCAGGGGCGCCGCGGGGGGCGGGCTCTTGATCAGGATGATCGGCTCGCCGGGACCTGCGTCGAAGATGCCGACGACCGCCGTCGTGCCCAGCTTGTGCGGCTCCGAGGCGAGGCCCGGGGTGATCGGGTTCGGACCGCAGGCGCCGCCGAGATCGGTCACCGCGGCCTGGCCCGAGGCCGGGATCTCGACCAGGGCGAAGCGCACCGTGTTGCCGCAGGGCGTGACCCCCGAGGGGTAGTCGCGCCAGCCGCCGAAGGAATCGAACTGCACGAAGTCCTCGCCCCCGCAGGCCGGGTTGTCGTTGGGCTCGCCCGCGGCCCAGTTGCTGTAGACGAAGGCCTCGCCGCTGTCCCACAGCCAGGTGCCCTCGGCCAGCTCGTCGCTGGCGCCCAGCCAGATGCTGCCGGCGGGCAGCTGGGCCGCGACCCAGGCGTTCTCGGCCGCGTCGTTGATCGCGACCAGGTAGCCGCCCTGGGACTGGGCCCAGGCGCGCGCCGCGGGCATCGTCATCTGCGTCGGCGAGAGCTTGTAGAAGTGGCCGTTGACCGGGTTGACGCTGCCGGTCGCCGGGCTCGCGAGGTCGAGCCGCAGCCCGTAGCGCCCGGTCGCCGCCGTGCCGCCGCCGACCCGCAAGAGCAGCGGCGCACCTGCGACCACCGGACCGGTCCAGGTCAGCTGCCCGCCGACCCCTGGCGCCACACCGCAGCTGAGCTCGTTCAGCGCCGCGCAGCTGCCGTCGTACACCGCGAGGGCCGGCACGAGGGCGCCACCTCCGCCCGCGCTCAGGGTCACCGTCAGGTTGCCGGACGCCTTCGGCACGAAGTAGTGCCAGGCGTCGTTCTGCATGCCGCAGGTGCTCGGCGTGGTGCTGGTGGTCAGCGCCTTGGTCGAGGCGTGGTTGTCGTCGAGGAAGACCTCGCGCGCCGTCCCGCACTCGTCCGGCGGCACCGGGTTGACGCGCACGATCGCGTCGAACAGCAGCCCGCCCGCGCCGCCGGTGTTGACCAGGTGGATGTAGAGCGTGTTCGTGCCCTGGTGCAGCTGGGGACCGACGTTGCGCATCGGGAAGTCGTACTGGGCGCCCCAGGCGTTCTGGATGTTCGAGCCGTGCACGGGCAGCTCGTTCAGGAAGAGCCCGGCCACGCTGCCGGCGCCGAGGTTGTCGTCGGCGGTGAAGTGGAAGTCCATCGACGCGCTGAAGACCGGCACCGGCACGTCGAAGTCGATCGCGAGCAGGGCCGAGGCCGCGCCGCCGGGGTTGCTCCACGCGAGGGTCGGCGCGATCCACTGGGACAGGGGGTGGGTCGTCAGGGACTTGTTGGTCCAGGCCCAGCTGTCGAGCACCATCGCCTGGGGGCCGCCGCGCGCCGCTGCGAAGTCCGCCGCGGTGAGCGCGCTCGTCCAGCCGCCGATCGGACCGGCGAGGTAGGTGACCGCTGCGTCGGGGCCACCGGGGATGCCGTCGCCACTACGCACGTGGGTCGTGAAGGCGTCGGGCCGGTGCACCTCGTGCACGGGGGCCTTGGTCGTCTGGGCCAGGCTCGGGACGGCGAGCGCAAGGAACGTGACGAGGAGGGCAAGGGGCCGCATGGGCACTCCGGGAGGGGGCTAGGGGGAGAGGTCGATCTTGCCCCGCGGCGCCCGATCCTGCACGGATGGGGCCCTTTTCCCCCGGCCTTCAGTCCAGGGGCCGGAGGCGCACGTTCCGGAAGCGCACCTCGCTGCCGTGGGTCTGCAGGTGGATCGGGCCGCGCGCGACCAATGGCTGGCCGCGGCGGAAGTAGTTGTCCAGCACGACCCCGTCGACGATCCGGTGCCCATTGAGCACCACGGTGACCGCCTCGCCGTGCATCGCGACCGTCATGTGGTTCCAGTCGCCCGGGGTGTTGTCCGCGGGCACGCTGGGGAAGCGCTCGTGCACGTCGTTGTTCCACAGGCCACCCGAGCCCTTGGCCGCGCCGTTGCCTTGCTCGCGCGGGTTCGCCGGATCCCAGATCTGTACCTGGGGGTAGCCGCGCAGGTAGACGCCCGAGTCGCCGCCCGGCTGGATCTTCCACTCGAGCTCGAGCTCGAAGTCACCGTAGTGCTCGGCGGTCACGAGGTGCGGCCCGCTGCCGTCGGAGACCAGGTCCTCGCCATCCACGTGCCAGTGCGCCGCGACCTGGGCATCCCAGCCGGCCTGCACGGCGAGCCGCTCGGCCTCGGGCAGCTCCTCGAGCTTCTGGGGATCAAAGGTCGTCCCGCCGACCCAGCCCGCGAGCCCGTCCGCCTGTAGATCAAGCCAGCCCTCGGGCATGGTCTCGTGCGAAGTGACGACGCAGGACGTGAACAACAGCGAGGCAAGGACGAGGACGCGTTTCATGGAGGGCTCCGGAGTGGGGGGGACGCGCCCATCCTCGCGATTCGGAGCCCGCGCACAAGGGCGCTCTGGGTCCCGGTCCTAGGGCAGGGCGAACCAGCGCGCGACGACGTCGTGGCCCTTGCCGCGCGCGAGGTCGTCCCAGACGGCCAGGTAGCCGCCGACCATCGGGGCCAGGCGTGGGGCGTGGCGGTCCTCGACGAAGAGCGTGTCCGTGTCGTTGAGCAGGCTGCGCGGGAAGAGCTCGCCGCGCTGGGGCTGGCGGTTGTCGATGCTGCGCCGCGAGCTCGGTGCGAGCGCGTCGACCGCGCGCGCGAAGCAGTGGTCGCGGCCCGAGATGTCGTCCTCCCAGGCCACCAGCACGCGCCCGTCGGAGAGCCGCACGGCGTCGGCGAAGTCCTGCTCGTTGGCCTTGACCGAGATGCCCATCGGCGGCGCGACCGCGCGGCCGCGCGCATCGAAGGCCTGGGCCAGGACGTCACGGGTCGGGCCGTCGTTGCCGGTCCACGCGCACAGGAACCCGCCGCCGGGGATCGCCGCGAGGGCCGGGTCCAGGTCGCCGCCCGAGGGCGAGCTGCCGAGGGTCAGGGGCGTGCCCGTGGGGCGGCCGTCGGCCTCGAGGATGCTGGCGAACACGCGCCAGGTCGGCGGCTCAGGGGGCTGGCCCTTGCCCGGCTGCTTGCCCTTGCGTGGCGCCGTTGCGAGCTGGTCCCAGGCCAGCACCAGCTGCCCGCCGTCGAGCCGCGCGAGGTCGGGGTTGCGCGGGTTGGGACCGTCGCCGAGGGGCCGCGGGACCTGCAGCTGGGCCTGGCCGACGGGCCGTCCAGCGAGGTCGAGGCGCCGCACCACGGGGCCCTCGCCGGCGCGGATCCAGGCCACCAGGTAGCCGGCCTGGCGCGGCAGGGCGAGGGGCGCCGCCGGCCACGCGTGGCTGGCGGTGTGCCCGCGGTCGAGGTCGAGCGCGTCCCCGCGCGGCGTGCCGTCGGCGGCGAAGGCGCGCGTGCGGACGATCCACGTGCGCGCCGCGGCGTCGAGGCTCTGCTTCCAGGTGACGAGGTAGCCGCCGTCCTCGGCCATGGCCACGCTCGGGAAGGCGCAGCGGTCCTCGCCGTCGGGATCGACCTCGACCTCGCGCCCCAGCGTGAGGTCACCGCTGCTCGGCCGCAGCCCGCCGCCGTCGAGCTGCAAGAGGCGCGCCCGGATGCGGGCCGTGCCCGAGCGCTCGTCCTCCCACGCGACCACCGCGCGCCGCGCCCCGTCGGACGCCACGCTGGCGTGCACCTGGTCGCTGCTGCCCTCGTCCTGGTTCCAGCGCTGGGCCGGGCGGCCGGGGTCCGCCAGGTCGATCAGGCGGTAGTAGACGTCGCCCGCATCCCGGCGCCGGTCGGTCCACGCCACCAGGAAGCTCGCGCCGAGGCCCGCGACGTGGGGCGTGCGCGCCTCGACCGCGCCCTCGTCGAGGGCGTCGATGCCGCCCGGTGGCGTGAGCCGCTTCCCGTCGGGCCCGAAGACGTGCAGGTCGATGTGGCCTTCGGCCGAGCGCCGCACCTCGCGCCCGTCCCACTCCGTGCGCGTCTCGGTCAGGACCGCGAGGGCCTTGCCGTCGGCCCAGGTGGTCAGGTCGGCGGAGACCAGGGTCGGACCGCCGAGCGGCATCGGCTCGCGGTCGCTCGCGCCGGCGGCGTCGAGGTGCAGGAGCGCGGTGCCTTCCTTGCGGCTGACCATCAGGTAGAAGCCGGGGGCGGAGCCGTCGGCGAGCACCTCGAGCGGCCGGCCGGGACCGAGCTCGAGGCGCGTCGTCACGCCGCCGATCAGATCGTTGAGCAGGCCGCGCGCGACGAGCGCGGCCGGCGCGTCCTCGGTAGCGGGGACCTGCTCGGTCCAGACGACGAGCGCCACGCCGCCGGTGGTGAGCGCGAGCTGGAAGTCCCCGGCGAGGGGCGCGATCCCCTCGGCGAAGAGCAGCTTGCGGCCCGGGGAAAGGCGCCCGGTCGCGGCGTTGGTCTCGAGCTGGTAGCCGCGGATCTTGTCGCCCTCGAGCCAGGCCACGAGGCCGATGCCGCCGGGCAGCAGCAGGCTGCGGACGGCGCTCCCGGGCGCGAGCTTGGCCAGGTGAACCGGCAGGTCGAGGAAGGTCGCACCGGCGGCGCGCTCGCCCTCGGTGGCGGCCGCGGGGTCGGTCCCCGGGTCTCCGGCGGCGCCGAGGAAGCGCAGCATCGCGTGGGAGCCGTCCATCTCCTCGGCGACCCAGGTGACCACGCCGGAGCGCTTGCCGCCCGGCGCGCCCGGGCCCAGGGCCAGCTGGGGCTGGCCCTGGCGGCTCGAGCGCGGCAGGTGCACCGGCGCGCCGTCGAGGGGCGCCGTGCCCGCGGGGTCCAGGTGCCCGAGGAAGAGCGCCAGGTTGCCGTCGCGCTTGTCGATCCAGGTCGCGCTGAACCCACCCGCGCCGGCGGCCAGCCCTTGAAGCACCTGCATGGCCCCGCCCTCGTCCCCGTGCACCAGGAGCGCATCGCCGCCGAGCGCCGGCGGCGGCAGCTGCCCGGGCTCGCCGACCTCCATCACGAAGCCCGTCGGGTAGGTGATGATGCCGTCGCGGACCTTCTGGCCGGCGGCGTCGTCGGCCAAGAGCGCGAGGGGCAGGAGCGCGAGCAGCGCGCGGGTTCGAAGGCTCGTCATGACCCCAGCATAGAGCCTGGGACCGAGCGTGCTCGCAACCCGCTGGTAACCGGGCGCGGTTCGGCCGCGGTCAGAGCTCGACGAGCTGCACGGTCACCGGCTCGGACGAGTTGCCGCCGGGCCAGGCCAGCTCGCCACGCCAGTGGACCCACTGCATGGCCTGCTTGTCGAGCTCGCGCAGCTCGACGCGCACGACGCCCGGCACCAGGCGCACCTGGGCGCGGCCGTCCGCGTCGGTCTTCGCCCGGTGGTCCATGGCGCTGCTCGTGAAGCTCAGGTGCTTCTCGACCAGCGGCTGCCCGCTCGGGCCGAGCACGCGCACGTAGCCCAGGACGGTGCCGGTCTCGATGCGGATCTGCCCGGTCTGGCCCGCCTCGACCAGCACGCCCGCGCGCGCCTTGAACTCGCCCGAGCTGGGCAGGATCGCGCGCACGCGGAATTCGCCCGGGAAGAGCCCGGTGATCGTCGCGATGCCCGCTCGACCGGTCTGCGCCGTGCCCCCGATCGAGTCCACGCCGTCGACCCGCACGCGCACGCCCGGCTGGGGCAGGCCGTCCTTGAGCACCTCGACGTGCAGGGTGCCGGGAAGGGCGTCGCCCAGGGCAGTGACCAGCTCGGAGGTCCTGCCGTCCTGCAGCTCGACCTCGTCCAGCACGCGCTGCTCGCCGTACTCATAGGAGCCGCCGCCCTTGGTCGGGATGACCATCTCGTGGCGGCCGATCACGACTTTGGTCAGGCCGGCCGGCAGGTGCTGGCCGACCCAGGTCGTGCCCTCGCCGCGGGTGAGGCCGATGCGCATCGACCCATAGGGACCCATCTCGCCGAAGGGGCCGTCGGTCACGAGGCGCTTCACGGAGGCGACCACGGCGACCTCGAAGCCCTCGGGCACGGGGTCGAGGTCGGTGATCTGCAGGCGCAGGCTGGCGCCCGCGGGCAGGGTCAGGTCCAGGTCCTGCTGCACTCCGCCGCGGACCTCGACCGCGTTGGTCCCGGCGGTCAGCCAGGCGGTGCCCACCGCGTGCACGTCGAAGGTGCCGGGGGTCAGCCCGCGGAAGGCGTAGCGGCCGTCGGCGTCGGTATGCGTCTCGTGCTGGGCGCCCTCGGTGCGCGCGCCGTCCGGGTCGAACCAGCTCTGGTGCGGGGCGGGTGCCTCGCCGGGCCGCATGAGCAGCAGCTGGACATCGCTCGCCGGCTCGCCGGTGGACCAGCGCACCGTGCCGGCCAGGCCGGCCTCGGGGGTCAGGGCGGCGCTGACCGCGCGCGTCTCGAAGGGGGCGAGCGCGAGCACGGGCAGCTCGCAGAGCGCGTAGCCCTCGGCCTCGACGATCAGGGTCGTGTTGCCGGGCACGATCGGCGGCAGCATGCCATCGGCGGGGAGCGCGCCCGCGTGGATCAGGAAGGCGTTGGGGCTGTGGTGGGGGAAGTCGTCGAGCCGCAGCTGCAGGCGCGCGGCCTCGATCGGCTCGCCGGTAATGGCGTCGGTGACGGCGAGGCCCAGGTGGGCGTTCGGCACCAGGTCGACCTTGACGCGCTGGCCGGGCTCGAGGCCCTCGCGCACGACCGTCTCGAACAGCTCGTGCTCGACGGTCAGGGTGTATGGGCCGGGGCCGAGGTCGTCGAAGGCGAAGCTCTGGCTGGTCCCGGGGGTGCGCTCGGTGGTGGCGTCGATGCCCGGGCCGGTGAGGCGCACGCGCTCGTCGCGGCCGCTGAGGATGTGGTAGGGCCTGCAGAAGGTGCTGACCTCGATGCGCCGCGAGAGGTCGGGACCTTGGTAGGTGATGTCGCCGGTGGTGACCTCGCCGAGGCGCACGTCGAGCGTCGGGCCTTCGAGCCAGCCGGCCAGGCTGTTGCGCGCGGTCAGGGTCACCGGGCCGACCGGCACG
>JARGPD010000068.1:0-11451 GCA_029212845.1 Planctomycetota bacterium | reverse complement strand
AGGCTCGCGTCGAGGAAGAACTGGAAGGCGCGCGGCGGGTCGAGCCGCAGCTCGAAGGTGCCGTCCTCGGCGGTCGTCGTCGCGGGGTCATGCCAGTCGGCGGGCAGGCCGTGCTCCAGGGCGCGCTCGGTGTTGCCCTCCATGCCGTGCAGCTTGACCACGACCCCAGCCGCAGGCGCGCCGCCGGGCAAGAGGAAGCGCCCGAAGAGGCGCGCGCGGCCTTCGTTCGCGGCGACCCCGGCGGGCGGCTCGGCCGGGGTCCCCTCGGAGACGGGCGCGCGCACGACGTCGGCGTTGCCTGGGTTCCCATCGACTTCGTCGAGCTGGGCGCCGGTGCGCGGCTCGTCAAGAGCGACCGGCGGATCGATGCCAGGCAGGACCGCGGGCCCTTCGTCGCCACCGCCGCCGAGCAACACGAACAGCCCAACGGCCACGAGGCCGGCAACGAGCAGCAGGGGCAGCGTCTTGTTCATCCCAGGAGTCTAGGCTCCCCGCGAATCAGGCGCGTCACGACCTCGTCACGGCGCGGCCATGGGGGCAAACGCAGGTGCCGCGCCGAGGGCTCAGCGCGGCTTCTCGAGGCCGAAGGCGATCGAGTAGGGCAGGAAGCTGGAGCGGTGCAGGCGGCGCTCGTCGAATTCGGACAAGTCGAGGCCGGCGGGTGGGTTGGCCGGGTCGAAGCGCGGCTCCTCGAGCTCGGTGACGGCCAGGCCGGCCGCGCGGAAGGCGCCGAAGTAGCGCGAGAGCGGACGCTCGAAGCACGGGAAGGGATCGTCGAAGCGACCCCAGGCCGGCTCGAGGCGCTGGTCGTCCTCGTAGTAGTTGCGCGCCCAGTGATACGAGACCTCGACCGAGGGCGCGACCGGTGAGGCGGGTGCCGAGCTGGCGCTCGCTCGGCCGGGGTTCGCCTGCTCGGCGCTCGCCTGGCCATGGCTCGCTGTCTCGCTCGCTCGATCGTCGAGCGTCGTGGTTCCTTCACCCTGGGGGAAGCACGGGTGCGAGACGATCACCACGGCGCGGCCGCCCGGTCGCAGCACGCGCGCGATCGCATCGCACGCGCCGTCGAGGTCGGCGAGGTCCATCAGCACGTAGTTGCTCACGACACGATCGACGGATGCGTCGGCAATGGTCGCAAGGCGCGCGGCATCGTCGACGTGGTGGGTGGGGGCGGCCTTCGACTCGGCCTCGGTCAGCGCCTTTGCATGCCCCTCCGCGATCGCGACCATCGCCGCGCTCGCGTCGACTCCGACCACGCGCGCGCCCTTGCGCGCGAGCTGGCGCGACAGGTAGCCCGTGCCGCAGCCCGCGTCCAGGACGTCGAGCCCGCGCACCTCGCCGAGCAGCCGCCACAGGACCGGGTCCGAGTTCAGGCGCCGGTTGCCGTCGCCCGCGTGGCCGACCTGCTCGTCCCAGCCGGCGGCCTTCGCGTCCCAGCGCGCGGTTGGGTCGACCAGATCCGCCGAGTGCACGACCTCGAAGCGCTCCGCCGCGAGCAGCGGGTTGATGTCCGGCTCGAGCCCGAGGGCGTGGAAGCGACGCACGAAGTAGCGCGCGTGGCCTTCGCGCCAGTACTCGAGGCTCTTGTCGCCCTCGCCCTCGGTGTGCGCGAACTCGGCGTCGATGTCGGCGTAGTGGATCCGGTCGACGCGCGTGGTGCGGATCACGCAGCGCGCGATGCCGGCGCCGTCGGTCACGACCGAGAGCTCGCCGACGTGGGGGATCGGCATGCCCTCGGCGGCGTACTCCTTGAGCGCGCCCGCGGTCGCGCGCTTGGTGCCCGCCAGCACCAGCTCACACAGCTCGTCGGCAAGGTCCGCGTGGTCGCCGAAGGCCCAGGCGGAGTAGGTCCGCCGCGTGGTCTCAGGCGTCTCGCCGAGGCGCGCGAGGTAGGCGGCCCAGAGCGCTTGCACCGAGGCCTCGTCGGGCGGCAGCACGGGACGCTGCGGCGCGTCGGTCGGGGAGCTGTCCATGGCTGGGATCGCTGGCTCGGGGCAGCTGACGGCCGCGCCCCTGCGCTCCCGACTCGCTCGCCCCGCCGGCGGCTACACGCCCATGATGTGGTAGCCCGAGTCGACGTAGATCGTCGAGCCGGTGATGCCCTTGCTCATGTCGGAGCACAGGAACAGGCAGGTGTTGCCGACCTCCTCGCCGGTGATGTTGCGGCGCAGGGGCGAGTGGGCGGCGATGTGGTCGAGGATCTTGGTGAAGCCCTCGACGCCGGATGCGGACAGGGTCCGGATCGGGCCGGCGCTGATCGCGTTGACGCGGTGCCCCATGGGGCCGATGTCGTTGGCGAGGTAGCGCACGCTGGCCTCGAGCGCGGCCTTGGCGATGCCCATCACGTTGTAGTTGCGCACGACGCGCTCGGACCCGATGTAGGTCAGGGTCACGATCGAGCCTTGGCGGCCTTCCATCAGTGGCAGGGCGCGCCGCGCGATGGCGGTCAGCGAGTAGGCGCTGACCTCGTGGGCCAGCATGTAGCCTTCCTTCGACGTGTGGTAGAAGTCGCCCTTGAGCTCCTCGCGCTTGGCGAAGGCGGTGCCGTGGATGACGCTGTCGAGGTGCCCGAACTCCTCCTTGATGGTCTCGAAGACCGCGTCGATGTCCTCCGGCTGGGTGACGTCGCAGGGCAGCACGATCGCGTTGTCGAGCTCCTCGGCGAGCTTGCGCACACCAGCCTCGAGCCGCTCGCCGGCAAAGGTCAGGCACAGGCGCATGCCCTGGGCGTCCAGGGACTTGGCGCAGGACCAGGCGAGCGAGCGCTTGTTGGCGACGCCGAAGACGACGCCGGTCCGGTCGGTGAGGTTGGAGGGCATGGGGAGCAGGGGGAGGCTGGGGGTGGAGAGTCCGGGAGCATTTCACCGAAAAAGAGCCCCGACTGCCACGCGGGCAGGCGGGTTATCGCAGGCGGAGGGGCCGGAAGGCCCGGTGGAGGGGGGGCGCGGGCGGGTACTGGGCAAGATCGAGGTCGGTGGCCTAGGCTGGACCTCGATGAAGGACCCGAAGCTTGCTACCCCGCGGCCGCACTCGCTCCCCCGCGAGGCGCCCGGACCGCGGCTGCTCCTGGACTGGCTGGTGGAGGGCGACCCGCTCGGCCTGCGGCGGCTAGCCCGGGACGAGCTCGCGGCGCGCTGCCTGCTCTGGGACGCCGACGATCTGGCCCTGCGCTACATGGCGATCGTGGCGCACCGCGCGGGGGTCCTCGGCCGCCGGCGCTTCACGCGGCCCTTCCTCTTGGCCTGCCTCGAGGCCAGCCTCGCGGAGCTGGCGGCCGGGGCGGTCGAGCTGCACGGCGACGGAGGGGGCTTGGCCGGGCTCGGCCTGCCCTTGGGGTTCTCGGGGCCGGGTGTGACGGCCGCTTGCCGCGCCCACAATCGCCAAGGGCTCGAGGCGCGGCGAGCCTTCCGCTGGCTCGTGATCGAAGGCCGCGGCCTCGACGAGACCGCCAACGAGCTCGGGCGCGACGGCGGGCATGTCGCGCGCGAGGCCCGGCGGCTGCTCGACGAATTTCTAGCAGGTCTGCTGTCACCGACGGCGGCGCCGAACGACCACTTAGAGGAAGCAGGTCCCCGGAGGGGCCGGTGATCCCATGAACGAAGAGGCAAGCAGGACGAATCGGAAGCTCCGTCACCACGGCCACGGACCCTGGACGAAGCTGCGCACGGAGCTCGAGCTCGAGCGGGTCCACCGGCGCGAGCTGGCGCGGCTGCTGCGCCAGGCGGCCCGGTCCCTGGCCGGGCTCGGCGCGGGGGCCTACGCGTGCCTGCTGCCCCCGCTGCTGGCGACCTGGCGGCGGCGCGTGCGGCGCCAGCTGGACGTGCTGGCCCGCGACGGCTGGTACTTCGAAGGGCAGGAGCTGCTGGCCGGGCTGCTGGCCGGGAGGCGCCCGGATCCCGAGCTCTTGATGGCGGTCTCCCTGGACCTCTGGGCTTCGCCCGGGGGGCTCCTGGCCCTGGGGCAGGTGCTGCTCGGGGGTGGGCGCCCAGCCGAGGCCCAAGCGGTCTACGCCGAGGCCATGCGCTTCGGTGCCGACGAGGGCATCGGTGGGGAGTTCCCGTGGCGGGTGCGCGAGGGCTTGGCCGCTTCCTGGGAGGCGCTCGGGAAGGACCGCCTGGCGCTCGGTTGCCTGCGGGCCGCGGTGGACTTCGAAGGCGTCGGGGCGGGTCCCCTGGCGGGGGGGCTCTTCCTGGCCTTCGAGGTCGGGGACACGAGCGGGGCGGCCGAGCTCCGCGGGCGCATCGACGCACGCTTCCAGCCGGGCTCGCGGCGGCTCTTGGCCTGCGCGGACAGCCTCGCCCACCGCCGACGCCTCCTGCGGCCGGGTGCCTGGGCACCGGCCCTCGGTGTGGCTAGGCTCTTCACGGAGGTCCACGGGGGGGATTCGGCGGCGGCGGTGCTCTGCCGCAGCTTCGTGAGCGTGGGGGGCCGGGCTTGAGCGACGCGCTGCTCGACCTGCTCCGGCCGGAGCTGGCCCCCGGCGAGGCCAGCCACCGGCGCACCGTCGCCGCGATCCAGCTGGCGCGGCTGCTAGCTGGGCTGGGCCGTGGTCCGTGCGCGGCCGAGGTCGATCTCGACCTGCACCAGGCCGGGCTCGACCTGGACGAGCGGCTGCGGGCCCACGCGCTCGAGGTGGTCGAGGCCCTCTTCGGCGCTTGCCTGCCTCCCGAGCCGGGCGTGCCGGCGCCCTGGCCCGGTCGCCGCAGCCGCGGCGAGTCGGCATGGCGGGAGCTCTTGGCCCTGGAGGGGCGCGGCTCGGACCTGCCCTTGCCCAGCCTCCCCGGTCCCGAGGAGTCGCGCACCGAGGTGGCGCGGCGGCTCCTGCACGGGGCCACTTGCCTCGGCCTCAGCCCGGGTCGCGCGGCCCTCTGGCGGGCCTTCCTAGAGCGCGCCGAGGGCCAGCTGCAGGGCGCCGAGGCGCGCTTTGGGAAGCTCGCCGAGGACGGCACCTTGGACTTCGAGACCCGCGCGACCGCCATCGCGGGCGTGCTCGGGGCCTGCCTGGAGCGCGGTGCACCGGCCGCCGCGAGGGACCATGCCCTGGCCCACCTGGACCTGGCAGCCGCCTCCCTCGAGCTGCGGCGACCGATGACCTGGGCCCTGGCTGCCGCGGGCGAGCTCGAGCTCGACGCCGAGCTCGCCGTACCGACCGCAGCTGCGCTCCTGCCCACCGTGGTCGCCGAGCTCGGCCAGCGGCGGCCCGACCTGCGCGAGCTCTTGACCGGTGGCCTGGCCTGGGACCTCGCTCCCAAGGGCGGCGCCATGGCGTGCGAACCGCGCCGCCGGGTCGGGCGTCGGCGGGCGGAGCTCGGCGCCGCCGTGGTGGCGGCCTTCCGCTTGGCCGAAGGGGCCGCGGAGCTCGCCCACTTCGAGGCCGCTCCGGCCCTGGACCGGCCCGACGGGGAGCACCTTGATTGGGTCGCAGACCGCTGCGTGGCGCCGTGGGATGCGGCCGAGCTCGAGGCCGAGGTGTTGGCCACGGGGAGCGCCTCGATCGTGCTGCCCGAGGCCGGGACCGCCCAGGGCCGCCGACTCCGGCGCTCCTGTCGCTCGGGTGCCTGCCGCGGACTGGCGCTCGTGCCCCTGGGCTCGCCGGTCCGGGCCTGGGTGCGGCTCGAGTTCGAGCACGAGCTGCTGCCCACCAAGGCGCGGCTCGAGGCCTTCGCCGGGGCCCTTGGGCGGCACCTGGGCATCGGGCCGGCGACCAAGCCGACGCTAGCCATCGACGCCACCCCCGGGGCGGAGCGGATCCAAGGCCTGCTCCAGCCGGTCCTGGCCGGCCATGCCCGGTGCCGGTGGTGGTACCTCGGGCAGTCCGACTCGCCGATCGCCTGCGGGGGCCAGGCGGCCTGCGAGGACCACGGGCTGCTCCGGAGCGTGCGCGCCGACGGGCTGGCGCGGGTGCTCGAATCCGGCGGCGGTTCCAACGGCAGCCGCCTCGATGGGGACGGCTCCGCGGCGCTCGTTCTGCCGGTCGGTCCGGCCTGGTCCCCGGCGACGTCTCACCTGGTCATCGAGGGCAGCGGCGCGCCCTTGGGCCCTCGGGAGCTCGAGCGCACGGCCGCGCGGCTGGCGAAGGTGACGCCCGAGCTGCTGCTGGCGGCCTTCGGCGCCTGGCACCGGGCCAAGCGGGGCGCGGACGTGCACCTCGATCCTGGCAGGCTGGACCCATGGACCACCGCCGAGGGCCTCGGCACGGGAGAGGTGCTCGAGCATCTGCTCCTGGCGCCCTCGGGTCTGGTCGTGATCACCGGCGCGGTCTCGACCGGACGGCACCTGGTCGCCGACCTGGCGCTCTTCCTGGCGGTGGGGCCCGACCTGGATCCCGAGCCGCCCTGCCTGCACCTGCGCGGGGTCGATGCCGAGCGGTTGACCGCGTTCCTCGAGGATGGTGGCCCCCGGATCCTCGAGGGGATCGAGGAGCTGGCCCAGCGCCCGGACCTCGAGGCCCTGGTGCTGGCCAGGGCGGCGGGCTCCCAGGAGCAGCCGCTGGTGCTCCTCGGCGAAGGCCGGCTGGCAGGTATGGCCCTCTGGCCTGGGCTGCAGCGCGCCCTCGCCCCTAAGGAGCTGCACCTCGCTGGACTGGGCGAGCGGCGACGCGAGGTGCCCGGGATCCTGGCCTGCCTGCTGCGGCGCGAGGCGCGCGCGGTGCGCGCGCTCGCGCCCGTGCTTCCGGACCCCGCGCCCGTCTGGCGCCAGGACTGGGACCTCTCCAGCCTGGCCGACCTGGCCCGGCTGCTCGTCGCCCGAGCCCCGGGCGCCGAGGTCGCCGCCCCGGAGCTCGAGGACCTGCTGGCCGCTCGACTGGGCAGCGGCTACCGGCGCCGCTCGGCCTCCAAGCGTCCTCTTCTGCGGACCCTCTGGGCCGCCCTGGACAGCACCCGCAAGCAGGCTGGGAGCTACCATCGCGGGCGTGCAGCGAGCCTGCTCGGCTGGGATCCGGACACCGTAACCGCCCGGATTCGGGACCTGGGGCTGGCTGACCTGGGCTAGCTGGCAGGCTCCCGGGGCCGTGGCACGAAAAAGGGCACCGACGCTGACGCGCCGGTGCCCAAGAGCTGCACCTCCCTGGCGGGAGGTGCAACACCGACCTGGCCCCCCCCAGGGCAGCTCGGCGTCGGGGCATACTCTCGACCAGGGCTTGCTCCGGCGTGAAGTGCTAACCCACGCCCGGCTCCACTTCTCACATGTGGGGCCCAGCTGGCCCGAACTTGGCTCCCGAAGCCGCCATTCCACGGGCCATCCAGGAAGGAAAGAAGGCACCAGAGCCAAGCTCTGGTGCCTTCGAGTCTCCATCCCTCGCTGGCGCGAGGAACCGCCGATTCGGCCCCCCCCAGGGCAAACCGGCGTACCCAAGTCATCGGCCGGCTGCGCCTTCGGTTCAGAGCGAAAGGAGGGCCCAGGCGCGGATTCCCAGCCCAGGTCCCGGTCCTGGTCCGAAACGGCCCGGAAGTGGCTCGCTCCGGCCCGTTTCGAGGCCTTTTCGGTCCCTAGGCTTGCTCCGGCCGGGGCCCCAGACTCCCATGGGCCCATGGGAGCCCCCGGCAGCACCCCCAGGTCCGCGGACTCCGCCCCAGCCAGCTCGAGGAGCCTGCTGCTGGTGGGGGGCTGCCTCGTGGCCACCTGCTTGGCCTTGGCCTTCCTGGGCCCCTTCCAGGACTCCAGCCGCCTGGCCTTGCCCCTGATGCTGGTGGCTGGGGGCCTGTGGGCCCTTGCTCTGGGGCTCGGTGCAGGCCGAGAGGCACCCCTGACCCTCGTCCTCTCGGTCGCCGTGGCCCTGCGCGTGGTGTTCCTCGCCGGGGACCTGGGACTCTCCGACGATGTGTGGCGCTACGTCTGGGAGGGCGGCCTCGTGCTCGAGGGCAAGAGCCCCTACGCGTGGGCGCCGGACGATCCCGCGCTTGCGTCCGAGCGCGAGGCCTGGGCCACGGTCCACGATCGCATGAACAACACCACGATCAGCGCGGCCTACCCGCCGGTGACCCAGGCTGCGGCGGCGGTCCTGACCTTCGCGGCGGGGGGCGCCGAGGAGGCCGACCGCGGGCGCTTCGCCATGCGCCTCGGCTTCACCCTGGCGGACCTGGCCGTGCTCGCCGGACTGCTGCGCCTCTTGCGTCGGCGCGGCCTTCCCCGCGGTCGCGCCTTGATCTGGGCCTGGTCGCCGCTCGTCGCCTGGGAGTTCGCTGGCTCGGGGCACTTCGACAGCCTCGGCATCGCCCTCCTGGTGGCCGGCCTGCTGGCGCTCGAGCCCGGGCGCCGCCGCGACCAAAGCGACGAACCCCGCGAAGGACCCGCCCAGGGCCCAGCGAGGGCCCCCGCCGAGACCCAGGGCGATCCCACCGGGACGCTCCCCAAGCGCCGCCTGGCCCTCGGCGCCCTGGCCCTCGCGGCTGCCTTCCACGTCAAGCTGCTGCCGATGCTCGCCTTTCCCTTCGTGGTGCGCCGCGCCGGCGGCGCGCTGCTCGCGGCCCTGCTGCTCGCGGGCCTCGTCCTGCTCGCCGCCCCGGTGGTGCTGCTCGAGGGAGGCCTCTCGGGCGCCTTCGCCGGCCTGTCCGAGTACGGGCTGCGCTGGGAGGCCTGGAACCTGGGCTTCCGCTGGATCGAGCCGCTGTTCGACGGACTTGGCGTGCGCGATGGTGGCGCGACGGACCCGCGCCGCCTCGCGCGGCTCTTCGTCGCCGCGGCCTTGGCGCTCTTCGGCCTGCGGCTCTTCCTACGCCGGGTCGAGCCCGTGGCTGCGACCGCCCTCTGCCTGGCTGGCTACCTGCTGCTGACGCCGACCCTGCATCCCTGGTACCTGACCTGGCTGGTCGCCCTCTTGGCCTTCCTGCCGGGGGGCCTCGCGCGGCCTTGGCTGTGGCTGGCGGTGGCCAGCCCGATCCTCTACCTGCCCCTGGTCGGCTGGCACGCCGAGGGCGTCTGGCAGCACCCGGCCTGGACCTGGCCGGTCGTGGCCGTACCCTTCTACCTGCTGCTCCTCGCCGGCCTGCCGGCGGTGGAGCGCGCCCTCGGCCGCCGCTCGTAGCCGATCCACTCCACCCATGCTTGTCAGCGACTTCGACTACGAGCTCCCCCGCGAGCTGATCGCCCAGGAGCCCGCCGAGCGGCGCGAGTCCGCGCGGCTCTTGGTGGCTGGCGCCGACCTGTCCGCGAGCCTGGTGGTCAACGACACCCGCGTGCGGCGCGCGCGACTCTTCGCGAGGCGTCCGTCGGGCGGGCGCGTCGAGCTGTTCTTCCTAGGGCCAGAGCCCGGGCAGCCCGCGGTCTGGCGCGCCCTCGCGAACCCGGCGCGCAAGCTGCGCGTCGGCGAGCACCTCTCGATCGAGCTGCCGGGCGCGTGCCCGCAGGCCCCGAAGGGCGAGGCGCAGGGCGACCCGACCGAGGCCTTCGCCGAGGGCTGGTGCCTCGAGCCCCTCGAGCGCTTGCCCCACGACGCCGAGCCCGACAAGCCCGGTCCGACCTGGGTGCTGGCCTTCCGGCATGCACCCGATAGCGCGGGCGACCAAGCCGCCGACCCCGCCGCGATCGAGGCCCTCTTCGAGCGCGCCGGCCACGTGCCGCTGCCGCCCTACATCACCAGGCACCAGGGCCAGGGCGCGGCCGAGGCCGAGCACGAGGCAAAGGACGCCGAGCGCTACCAGACGGTCTTCGCCCGCGAGCTCGGCGCCGTGGCCGCGCCGACCGCTGGGCTGCACCTGACCGAGGAGCTGCTCGGCCGACTCGAAGCGCGCGGCGTCGAGCGCGCCAGCGTGACCCTGCACGTGGGCCTCGGCACCTTCGCGGCCGTCGAGGTCGAGGACACCCGCGAACACCCGATGCACGCCGAGCGCTACCACCTGTCCCAGGCGACCGTCGACGCCGTGGCGCGCACCCGCGCGCGCGGCGGCCGCGTGGTCTGCGTCGGCACGACCTCGGTGCGCGTGCTCGAGTCCAGCGTCGACGCCACCGGCCAGCTGCGGGCGGGCAGCGGCAGCACGCGCCTGTTCCTCACCCCGGGCGCGCGCTTCCACGTGTGCGACCGGCTGCTGACCAACTTCCACCTGCCCAAGAGCACGCTCCTGATGCTGGTCGCGGCGTTCGTCGGCCGCGAGCTGGCCCTGGGGCTCTACGCCCAGGCGATCGCCGAGCGCTACCGCTTCTACAGCTACGGGGACGCGATGCTGCTGACGCGCTCGGGGTGAGCGCTCAGCCCGTGCCCAGGGCGGCGCGGATGCGGCGCGCGGCCTGGCCCGGGTCGGGGTCGCCGAGGATCGCGCTCGAGACGGCGGCGCGGCCGGGGTTGGAGAGCTCCGAGGCGTTGGCCGGGCCGATGCCGCCGATCGGGTAGACGGCCAGGGCGCTGGCCTCTTCGGCCAGCCAGGCGCGCTCGGGCCCGAGCCCGCGCTCGTAGCCCTTGGTCGCGGTGGGGTAGATCGGCCCGAAGCCGAGGTAGTCGACGGGTTCCTCGCCGGCGAGCACCACCTGGGCGAAGTCGTGGGTCGAGAGGCCGATCAAGGCGCTTGGTCCGAGCTGCTCGCGGGCCATCCTCGGGGGCAGGTCAGCCTGGCCGAGGTGCACCCCGAGCAGCAGCTCGGCGGAGGCCTCGGCGCGCTGCTCGAGCTCGCCGGCGATGGCGATCGCCACGTCGACCCGGTCGTTGAGCAAGAGCGGCAGGTCGTGGCCCGGGCGCGCGGCGCACAGGTCGAGGACGCGCAGGGTCCAAGCGTGGAGCGCGCGCCCGTGGCTCGCCTCGCCGTGCTTGACGCGCAGCTGCAGGGCGTCGACCTCGCCGATGCAGGCGTCGAGGGCGTCGAGGGCCAGGCCGATCTCAGCGGCGGACTCCCAGCCCGGGGCGCTCTCCACGCCGGGCACGAGGCTCGGCGTGAACAACAGCATCAGGCGGCCGCGCCCGAGCAGCTCGCGGCCGCGCAGGCGGCGTGGGTGGAGCGCGTCCAAGGCGCGCCTAGCAGCAGCCTTCTTCGGGATCGCAGCAGGAGGCCGGCAGCACGCTCGCGCGCTCGACGCCGAGCTTGGTCTCGGCCGGGGAGCGCAGGCCGTCGACGTCGCACTCGAAGGCCGTGGCGTCCTCGGCGGCGACCTCGACGAGCGGGCGCACGGCCTCGAGCTGGCCGGCGTAGGGCTCGCTGGTGAGGATCTCGAAGGTCTTGCGACACACCGCGGTGCGCTGGCCGCGGCGCAACACGTGGCCGTCGTCGTCGCGCACCTCGCTCCATGGGCCCTTGTAGATGACCGCCTCCTTGTGGTCCCAGCACGGACCCTCCTTGCCCTTGTGGGCGACGACGGTCATCGAGCGGAACTCGATGCCCTCGACCACCGCCCAGGGCTCGCTCTGGTAGGCGGCGACCTCGACGCCGTACAGGCCGACCTCGGCGAAGGCGTCGAGGAAGCGGTCCTCGCGCCTCGCGCCCGAGATGCAGCCACTCCACAGGTCCGGGTCGTCCTGCAGGGCGCTCG
>JARGPD010000241.1 GCA_029212845.1 Planctomycetota bacterium | reverse complement strand
CGACGCGTAGGGCGGCCGGACGCGCCGTTTTGATGCGGTACCGTTGGCGCGTTCCTTGATCGACTTGGCTACTTCGGCCAGCCGAAGCGCTTGAGGTCGATGGACCCGCTGGGACGGAACTCGATGCCCTCGGCCGCGAGGCGCCGGCGCTGCTCGGCTCCGCCGGGTCCGGGGATGCTGCTGCGGCCGGCGGCGTTGACGACGCGGTGCCAGGGCACGGCCGCGTCGAGGTGGCGCAGGGCCCGGCCGACCTGGCGCGCGCCGCGTGGGATACCCGCTTCGGCGGCGATGCGACCGTAGGTCGAGACGCGCCCCTTCGGGATCGAGTCGACCGTCGCCAGGATCCGCAGCCGGCGAGTCTCGGCCTGCTCGCGGGCGCGCTCCTTCGCCGAGCGCACGGGCTTGCCCGCGCCCTTGTTCGAAGCACTCGGCTTGCCCGCGCCCCGGCGCTGGGTGCTTGCCTTGCCAGCTCCCTGGCCTAGACCACTTGCCTTCCCCCCGCCCGAGGGTGAGGTCCCAGCCCGATCCCCTCCTTGGGGCAGCGTACTAGCCCGACCCGCGCCCCGGCGTGGGGTGGCCGCCTTGGGGGCGGCGCCCTTCGCAGCGGGTCGCTGCCCCTCGGGCGCCACGGGGCTAGGACTCCTCGGCGGGGGCAGCATCCGCGGTGCGAACGCCACCGGTCGCGCCCGCGCCGAGGGGCTCACCGGGCTGCCAGCCGCTCGCCTGCAGGCGATGGATCAGGGCCAGGACCTCGTCCCGAGCGTCGTGGGCTAGCAGCAGCAGCAGGTCCCCGGGGCGCGCCCAGCGGAAGGCCGCCTCGACGGCGGCCAGCTCGCTCGGCGCGTGCTCGAAGTGACCGGGGGCGAGCCCGGCCTCGAGCAGGGCCGCCTCGATCTCGGCGGGCAGCTCGCCCAGCTCGCGCCCGCGCAGGTGCTCGGTCAGCTCCTTGATCACGACGTGGTCGAAGCCAGCGCGCACGCACTCCTCCGCCATGCCCTTGGTCGACTCGAGGTCGCGGTCGCCGGACTGGCCCAGCAGCACCAAGCGGCGCTCGGCCGGGAGCGCGGCGGCGGCCTCGAACAGCGCGGCGAAGCCCTCGGCGTTGTGGGCGAAGTCCACCAGCACCTCGACCCCGCCGAGCTCGAAGCGGTTCAGGCGTCCGGGGTTGTCGGACGGGTCGCTGCCGAAGGAGCGCAGGCCGGTGGCGATCGCGTCGTCGGCGAGGCCGAGCTCATGGGCAGCGGCGATGGCGGCCAGGGCGTTGGCCACGTTGTAGCGCGCCGCGCCGCCCAGGGTCATGGGCACGTCCGTGGCCGCGGCGAGCACGGTCGCTTCTCCGCCCTCGAAGCGCACCAGGTTGCCATCCAGGAGGAGCGCGCCACGACCTCCCACTGCGCGCGCCTCCGCGACCACTGGGTTCGCGGGCTCGAGGCTGAACCAGCTAACCTCGGGCACGTCCACCTCGTCCTCGCGGTCGCGCCAGAGGCGCGCGAAGGCGGCCACGATCAGCTCGTCGTCGGCGTTGAGCACGAGGCCCTCGGCGACCCGCGTCGGGATGAACTTGGCCTCGGCCATGGACTCGAGGTCGGGCGTGCCCCACTCGGTCAGGTGGTCGGCGCCGACGTTGAGGATCACCGCCAGGTTGGCGTCCTCGAGGGCCAGGCCGCGGCGCATCATGCCGCCGCGCGCGGTCTCGAGCAGCCCCAGGGTGACGCGCTGGTCGCGCAGCAGCATGCGGCCGCCGCCGGGCCCGGACCAGTCGCCCTCGTCGAGCACCTCGTCCCCCACGCGCACCCAGTCGGTCGACGAGATCCCGGGCACGTGGCCGGCGGCCGTCGCCATCGCGGCCAGCAGCCGCACGGTCGTCGACTTGCCGTTGGTGCCGGTCACGATGGTGGTCGGCACGTTGTGGAGCGCGTCCCAGTCGACGTCGCCGGGGGCCGGCAGCTCGCGCGCGGGCCAGACCTTCGAGCCGGTCCCCATGCCGAGGCTGACCTCGTCGTCGTCGGAGAGCAGCGCCACGCCGTTCAGCGCCGCAGCAGCATGCAGGGCGATCAGAGCCGGGTTCTCTTCCTCGGCGATCTCGGCCGCAAGACGCACGCGCGCGACCTCGAAGTCGTCGCCCTCGATCGGCGCGCCACCGAGCCGCGAGACCGCGGCGTCAAGCGCCCACTCGTTGACCGAGCAGGCCGCATAGAGGGCGTCGAGCGGGGCAGCTAGGGCCAAGCTCAGGCCCGGCACGATGACACCACCCCGCGCCACGGTCACGGGCTTGGCGAGCACCGGCTGGGCCTGCCAGCCGAGGGCGTCGAGCATGCGCCGGGCGTCGTGCTGCCACGCGGCCACGACGGCGTCGGCCACGCTGCCGCGCTCGCCGTCGGCCACCACCTCGGCGGGCTCGAGCAAGAGATCGAGCACGGCGCCGGGCAGGTGCCAGAGGAAGTTGGCGCCGGTCAGCCGGCGGGAATCGTGCAGCTCCATGGGCAAGCCAGGGCGCTAGTCTTCGAGCTCCACGACCTTGGCCAGGCGCACGCCACGTGCGTCCCGGATCAGCTCCTCGTCGCCGTCGAACTTGAACTGCGCCACGAGCGTCGGGGCCGGCTCTTCCTTGTTCGCCGGCGTCAGCTCCTTGGCGGGCTCCTCGGTCGAGTGGTAGCTCGTGATCTGGCCCCAGGTGCGCTCGATGTTGTCGCCGAAGACCATCAAGAGGTCGCCGACCTGGGCCAGCTCGAGGCCGCGCGCGGTGGCCGCCACCTCGTCGGGGATCAGCTCGATCTGGGCGTCGGGGACGCCGGCGTCCAGGAGCGCTTGGCGCTGCATGCGCGGCACCTCGTCCCCGTCGCGGCCGCGGGTGTTGTCGTCGCGGCGGCAGATGTAGTGGTCGTAGTGACCAGCGCAGGCCTTCGCGATGTTGGCGATGTCCTCGTCGCGGCGGTCGCCCGGGGCGGCGATCACCAGGATGCGCCGGCCGTCGACCTCGAGGCGGTCGGTCAGGCTGACCATGGCCTCGACGGCGGCCGGGTTGTGGCCGTAGTCGAGGATCACCCGGAAGGGGTGGTCGTCGCAGATGTTCATGCGACCCGGCGCCTGGAAGAAGGTCGTGTCGAAGGTGCGCAGGCCGTGTCGCACCTCGTCCAGGTTGGTCCCCATCGAGTAGGCGATCGCCGTGGCGAACATGGCGTTCTGCACGTTGTGCAGGGCCTTGCCGTCGAGGGTGCACGGCGCCTCGTGGGTCCAGAGCACCGGCACGTGGGCGCCCTTGTCGTAGATCGTGATCATGTGCCCGCCCATGCCGGCCTCCAGCACACAGGCGCGACCGCCGGCCTTGATGTGCTCCTTGACCAGGGCGTGGTTGGGATCCATGGTCACGTAGCAGACGACGTCGGCCTGGGTGTAGGCGGCCATCTCGAGGCACAGCTGGTCGTCGGCGTTGAGCACGCAGGTGTCCTTCGCGACCTCGGCGATCACGCGCTTGACCTTGGCGAGGTCCTCGAGCGTGTCCACGCCGCGCAGGCCGAGGTGGTCGGCGGCGACGTTGAGCACCGCGCCGACGTTGCAGCGGCGGTAGCCGATGCCGCGCCGCAGCATCCCGCCGCGGGCGGTCTCGAGCACGGCCACGTCGACCGTGGGGTCGCGCAGCACCATGCGCGCGGCCGCGGGCCCGGTCATGTCGCCCTCGACGGTCTTGTGCCCGTCGATGTAGACCGCGTCGGTCGT
>JARGPD010000067.1:17743-24117 GCA_029212845.1 Planctomycetota bacterium | reverse complement strand
GGTGTAGCCGATCTTGTCGATCGGACCGGCGGTCGTGTTGTAGACCTCGAACCACTCGCCCTCGTTGTCACCGACCGCGCTGGGGTTCTGCATGATCTCGGTGATGATCAGCTCGCCACTCGGGCCGCCGCCACCGCCACACGTGGTGGTGGTGCAGGCGCTGTTGGCGTAGCCGGGGGTGCCGAGGTCGGGGTTGCAGACGGGGCCGCCGGCGATGGTGCAGGTGGCGTGGGCCCAGTTGACGCCGTCGTCGTTGCCGTTGATGTCCAGGCTGCCGGCATCGACCGCGATCGACTTGCCGGAGCTGTCCGGCCAGACCACGCCGTTGTCGTAGATGACGCGGTCGACGACGCCGCCAGCCAGGTCCGTCAGCACGATCTCGTCGCCGCTGTTGCTGAGGAAGAACTGACCGTTGACGCCGTACTGATAGCCGACCGGGACGTTGCCGTTGAGCAGTTGGTCGTCCTCGTTACCGATCACGAGGTAGCCACCCGCGGGGACGATGACACCGAGGCCACCGTTGTCGAGGATGGTCGAGTCGAAGTCGAGGTCCGAGAGGGTGTAGCCCTCGATGTCGATGTCAGCGCCGGTCGGGTTGAAGATCTCGACCCACTCGCCGGTGGACTCGCTGGTGAAGCCCGGGTCCTTGAGGAACTCGGAGATCACCAGGGGGCCGACCTGGCCGGGGCCGATGATGACCTCCATGCCGTCGGTCATGCCGCCGAGGGTGCCGGGGCCCGGATCGAAGGCGAAGGCCTGGGCGTAGACGGTGGTGCCCGGGGTGAAGCCGGCGCCGCTGACGGGCAGGCTGATGTCGCCGTTGGCGTCCGCGAGGAACGTCAGGGTGTTGTCGTAGCTGACGTTCAGGTTGCAGCCCGTGAGCCCGGCGAAGCCGAGGTCGAGGGGCAGCGGCGAACCGAGCCAGCTGGTGTTGGAGCCACCGATGATCAGGATCGACAGGGTGCCCGGGATGCCCGTGGCAATGTCGACGCTGAAGTTCGCGGTGACCTCGGCGAAGCCGTTGATGTCGATGGTCGGAGTCAGGCCCGAACCGCCGGCGCAGCCAGCGCCGAAGTGGGTGACCTGGGCCGAAGCGCCGGTCGACAGGGCTGCGAGGAGCGCAGTGCCTGCAGCGGCCTTGAGGATGGAGTTAGCCATGGAGGTGTCGAATAGGGAGGGGTCTTGGCTGACGCTGGCGAGGCGTGCTCGCGAGCGGGCGAGGGTAGATCCTCTAGGTGAGAACCGACATGGGAAGTGAACCCTCGCGGGACGAGATTCTAGCACAGGAGTTCGCATTCCTGGGTCCTGCACGCCTTCTTCACCATCTCGACATCCATGGCGACCCGCCAGGAAGTGCCCCACCACCGAGGTCCCCCCCGAAGGACGCGTTAGACTGTGCGCGCACTAGCTCTCCCTCCACCCCCCACAACGCCCCCATGGCCGGTAAGAACAAGGTTCTGATCGCCAACGGCCAGGGGTTCTGGGGCGACTCGATTCTCGGGCCCATCCGGCTCGTGAACGAGGGGCCCCTGGACTACCTGACCCTGGACTATCTCGCCGAGGTAACCCTCAGCATCATGCAGAAGCTGCGCTCGCGTGACCCCTCGAAGGGCTACGCGACGGACTTCGTGCGGCTGATCGACCGGATCCTGCCGCAGATGATGGAGAAGGACATCAAGGTGATCGCCAACGCGGGCGGCGTGAACCCCCACGCCTGCAAGGACGCGCTGCTCGAGGTCGCCGCCAAGCATGGCGTCAAGGGCCTCAAGATCGCGGTGGTCGAGGGCGACGACATCCTGCACCGCCTCGACGACCTGATGGCGGCCGGCGAGAGCTTCGCCAACATGGACACCGGCGCAGACCTGAGCGGCGTGCGCGACACGGTCAGCTCGGCCAACGTCTACATGGGCGCCTTCCCGATCGCGGAGGCCCTCGACGGCGGCGCGCAGATCGTCCTGACCGGTCGCGGCACCGACCCGGGCCTGGTGCTCGGCCCGATGATCCACGAGTTCGGCTGGAAGGAGGACGAGTTCGACCTGCTCGCCGCCGGCACCATCGCCGGCCACATGGTCGAGTGCGGAGCCCAGTGCACCGGCGGCAACTACACCGACTGGCGCAAGATCCCCGACATGGCGCGCATCGGCTACCCGATCATCGAGGCGACCGCCGACGGCAGCTTCACGATCACCAAGCACGAGGGCACCGGCGGGCTCGTCGACGTGTCGACCGTCACGCACCAGCTGTGCTACGAGATGGGCGACCCGAACGACTACCTCGGTCCAGACTGCCGCGCCGACTTCACCAGCGTGAGCCTGGCCCAGGACGGCCCCGATCGCGTGCGCGTGACGGGCGCCAAGGGCAGCGCGCCGACCGAGACGCTCAAGGTCTCGATCAGCTACCACGAGGGCTGGAAGTCGTCCGGCCAGCTGACCATCAGCGGCCCCGAGGCCCTCGACAAGGCGCGCCTGTGCGCGGACATCGTGTGGGAGCGCCTGGCCTTCGACGGCGCGGTCTACTCCACCGAGGAGCGCTTCGAGGAGTTCGTCGGCGCGGGCGTGTGCCACGAGGGCATCGCCGGCGGCACCGACTCGGACCCGGCCGAGGTGATCCTGCGCATGGGCGTGCGCGGCCCCGACCGCGCGAAGGTCGACCGCTTCGGCACCGAGCTCGTGCCGCTCGTCACCAGCGGCCCGCCCGGTGTCACCGGCTTCGCCGGCGGCCGCCCCAAGGCCACGGAGGTGATCGGCTTCTGGCCGGCCCTGATGCACAAGCGCCACCTGGAGACCAGCGTCTCCGTCTTCGAGAGCTAGCCATGACCAAGACCACCCTCTCCCGCATCGCGATGGCCCGCTCGGGCGACAAGGGCGAAGGCTCCAACGTCGGCGTGATGGCCCGCAGCGATGCGGCCTACGCCTTCCTCAAGGAAGCCCTGACCGCCGAGGTCGTGCGCGCGCACATGGCGTCGATCAACACGGGTGCGGTGACGCGCTACGAGGCCGACAACGTGGGCGTGCTCAACTTCATCCTGCACAACAGCCTCGGCGGCGGCGGCTCGGCCTCGCTGAAGACCGACGCCCAGGGCAAGACCCACGGCCTGGCCGTGCTGCGCCTCGAGCTGGACATCCCGGACGAGGTCCTGGCCTCGGTCACCGAGTAGGTCCTGCCCATGGACGTCCTGTTCGAACTGCACGAGAAGGCGCGCCGGCTCGACCGCCGCATCATCCTGCCCGAGGCGAGCGACCCGCGCGTGGTCCAGGCCGCCGGCAAGCTGGCCGCCGAGGGCCTCTGCCGTCCGGTGCTCGTGGCCGCCCCAGGGCTCGGTGACGTGCCCCGCGGGGTCGAGGTCGTCGACCCCAAGGCCGACCCGCGGCGCGAGGCCTTCGCCGCGAGCCTCCACGAGAAGCGCGCCGCCAAGGGCATGACCGCCGAGCAGGCCGCCGAGCGCGTGCTCGACCCGCTGGTCTACGGCGCGAACCTGATCGCCGCGGGCGACTGCGACGGTGGCGTGGCCGGCAGCGTCTCGGCGACCGCCGACGTGATCCGCGCTGGCCTCTGGGTCCTGGGCACCGCCCCCGGCCTGTCGACCGTCAGCTCGTGCTTCCTGATGATCCTCCCGGGCGGGAGCGTGATGACCTACGGCGACTGCGGCGTGGTCCCCGACCCGACCGCCGAACAGCTGGTCGACATCGCCCTCGCCACCGCCGAGAGCCACCGCAAGCTCGTGGGCCTGACGCCCCGGGTCGCCCTGCTCTCCTTCTCCACCTACGGCTCGGCCAGCCACCCGCGCGTCGACAAGATGCGCATCGCCACCGAGCTGCTGCGCCAGCGCGCGCCGGATCTTTGCTGCGACGGGGAGCTGCAGGTCGACGCCGCCATCGTACCTAGCGTCGCCGAGAAGAAGGCCCCGGGCTCGCCCCTGGCCGGCCGCGCCGACGTGCTGATCTTCCCCGACCTCGACTCGGGCAACATCGCCTACAAGCTGACCCAGCGCCTCGGCGGAGCCCTCGCCCTCGGCCCTCTGATCCAGGGGCTCTCGCGCCCCCTGATGGACCTCTCGCGCGGCTGCACCGCTGAGGACATCGTCAACGTGGCCTGCATCGCGGCGGTGCTGTCGGCCTGAACCTCCGGGGCGCGCGGTAGGCGGTGCCATGGCTGCTCCCCCACCACGGGGCGAGTCATTTGCCCTGGCACCCTCCCCCCCGCGCACCCGTAGACTGGCGGCATGCCCACGGACCTGGACACCACCGACCTGAAGGCCTGCGGCACCTGCGGCCAGATCCAGCGGGTCCCGCCCCTGGAAGGACGCCAGCGCGCCCACTGCTCGCGCTGCCAAGGTGTCGTCGCCCGCGCGGCCGGCGCCCCGCGGCGCCTGGGCGACCTCGGCGGCAACCACTGGACCGTCGCCACCGCCCTCGGCGCCTTGATCCTGTACCCGCTCGCCATCGGCCTGCCGTTCATGAGCGTCGAGCGCATGGGCCACCACCACTCGGCCAGCATCCTGGAGAGCAGCGTCGAGATGCTGCGCCGTGGAGACCTCGTCGTCGGCCTGGTCGTCTTCCTGTGCTCGGTCGTGCTTCCGCTCGGCAAGCTCACCGGCCTGCTCGCGATCAGCACGAGCCGGAGCTGGATGAAGCGCAAGCACCGCGCCCTCACCTACCACATCGTCGAGCTGTCCGGCCGCTGGGGCATGATCGACGTGCTGCTGGCCGCGATCCTGATCGCCATGCTCAAGCTCGGCGACCTCGTCACCGTCGAACCGGGTCCGGGCCTCTTGGCCTTCGCGTCGTGCGTGACCCTCTCACTCATCGCCGGGGCTTCCTTCGACCCCCACGCCCTCTGGGAGACCGAATGACCGAGTCCATCGAAAGCAGCGAGCCCCTGCCGACCGCCGAGCTGCGCACCGCCGAGCGCCGCTCCTGGGCCTGGCTGGTGCCCGTCGTCGCCCTCGCCCTCGCGATCGGTTTCCTGGCCAAGGCCTGGGACGAGCGGGGTGTGCCGATCACGATCCACTTCGAGGAGGGCCACGGGATCAAGGCCGGCGACAGCCTGCGCTACCGCGGCATCACCGTCGGCGAGGTGACCGAGGTCAACCTCGCGCGCGGGCTCGGCGGCGTCGACGTGCACCTCTCCTTGGACGAGTCCGGGCTGGACCTCGCGCGCTCCGGCAGTAGCTTCTGGATCGTGCGCCCGCGCATCGAACCCGGCGGCGTCTCGGGCCTCGACACCCTGGTCGGCGCGCGCTACCTGAGCGTCCTGCCCGGCCCCGAGGGCAGCGGCTCTGCGACCCACTTCGTCGGCTTGAGAGAAGAGCCCATGCGCACGCCCCCCGGCTCGCTCGAGCTGCTGCTCGAGACCACCGCTGCGGGTGGGGTTGGCCGTGGTGCGCCGGTCACCTACCGCCGGCTGACCGTCGGTCGCGTCCTCTCGATCGGCCTCTCGGGCGACTCGCGCTTGGTCGAAGTCCGCGTCGCGATCGATGCCGAGTACGCCGGTCTCGTGCTCGACAACACGCGCTTCTTCAAGACCGGGGGCATCGACTTCAGCCTCGGGCTCGCCGGCCTCGACCTCTCGATCGAGTCCCTCGAAGCGATGATCTCCGGCGGAATCGGCCTGGCAACGCCCGAGGAGAACGCTGCCCCCGCGCGCACGGGCAAGCGCTACACCCTGCACTCGGGCCCTGAGACCGAGTGGCTCGAGTGGCGCCCCGCCCTGGCCGTCGGCGAGCTCGGTGGCATCAGCCCCCGGCCGGTCCGCGCCCGCCTGACCTTCGAGGAGGGACTCCTGCGCCGCGACCAGGTCCTCGAGGCATGGACCCTGTGGCTCGATGCTGGTCTGCTCGCCCCCGCCGAGCTGGTCGGAAAGCCCGAGGGCGCCCGCGATGGAGCAGAGCTCGAGGTCTCCGGCATCACCTTCCCGCTGACCGAACCCGCCGAGGGCGCCGTCGCCATCCTGGCTGGCGCGCCCCCTCCCGCGGGTGCCGCGCCCTGGCCGCGCGCTCGCCTCTCTCGCGCCGGCATCCCGAGCGACTGCCTCGCGATCGGCGATCCATCGCTGGCACCCTTGGCCTTGGACGCCGAGCGGCTCGAGGGGGAGACCCTGCCCTGGGCCATCGACGGGGCGCTACCGATCGACGGGACCTGGCACGGGGCGGCGGTCATCGAGCGCGCGAGCGGGAACCTGATCGGGCTCCTGTGTGTCACCGAAGATGGCGCCTGGGTCGAGGCCATCCCCGAGGCCTACCTGCCCTGAAGGCAGCCACCTGCTGCGACGCTCCGGTCGGCCCCAAGCTGGGGTCCGACCGGAGCGTCGGGCTGGTAACCCCGGACTACGAGATTGCCCGCACGCCTGTGGCCACGTCCCACATCGCGTAGGTC
>JARGPD010000067.1:0-17733 GCA_029212845.1 Planctomycetota bacterium | reverse complement strand
CCCCCCGGGCCCCCCCGCCCCTCCGGCCCCCCCCGGGCGCCCCCGCGCGGGGCGCCCCCCGGGGGGGGGCCGCCGGGCGCGTCGCTCTGGTACGCCGGGACTACTTGATGCCCAGCAGGCCTGTGGCCACGTCCGAGATCGCGTAGGTCGAACTGACCACGTCTAGGGTCAGCGCCTGCAGGTAGAAGGTCAAGCCCGCGAAGGAAGTGTCCGTCGGTAGGACCGTGTTGAAGTTCACGATCGACGGTCCGGTGCCCAACACCTTGGTGAGCCCCAGGTCCGGAGCCATCTGGAGGAGGCAGCCGGGTGCGCTGAGCAGGCCGCCCAGGTCGAGGGGCAGGGGGCTGCCGAGCCAGCTGGAGTTGTCGAAGCCGACCAGCATCAGGGCCAGCTCGCTGGCGGCCACGTTGGCCACGCCGACGTCCAGGGTGCCGCCGATCCAGGGCGCACCGGTAGGCACGAGGAGCGTCACGCCGGCGGTGCCCGCACAGCCGCTGCCGCTCGTCGAGATCGCGCCGATGAAGTCCGACTGGTAGTCGTAGGTCTTGTCCGCAGGCGCCGTCGGGTTGAGCGCTTGACCGCCGACCTTGTAGGTGCGCCCGAGGCTGGGCACATAGGCCAGGAAGTAGCGTGTGACCTTGAAGATGCCCGAGTCCAGCGGTCGAACGATCCAGTCGGAGGTGGCCGTGTCGAACTCGGAGATCGAGCCGGTCGGACCAGGGCTACCACTCGGGATCACGACCCGGCCCCGCTGCAGGTCGTACGCCGCGTCCATCGCGACCCGGCTGACGGGCTTGGTCGCGGTCGGGACAAGGGTCCAGCTGCCAGAGCTCCAGGTCCAGGTGTCGTCGAAGACCGTGCCGGTCGCCGTGTCCTGACCGCAGCAGAGCACGACGTCGAAGATGTCCGCGCGCTCGACCAGGGCATGCTGGATGCGTGGGGCCGGCACGGGACCCGAGGGGGTCTGCTGGGTCCAGGCGCTGCCGTCAAAGGTCCAGGTGTCGTTCAAGTGGGTGCCGGAGGCGTCCACGCCCCCGAACATCAGCACGTTGCCGCTGGAGTAGTCGAATGCCAGGGCCGTGTACCTGCGCGGCGACGGCGAGCCACTGACCGGCGTCCGATCGGCCCAGGTGTTGGTCATGGGATCCCACTCCCAGACATCGTTGAGGTAGAGGCCCGCTGCGTCGATGCCACCGAACACCGTCAGCCGGTTGCGGTTGACGTTGAAGGTCACCCCGGCACGGGACCGTGCGGGGGGCGAGCCGATGGCCCCATCGGCGGTCTTCAGGGTCCAAGTGGCGCCGTCAAAGGCCCAGAGGTCGTTCAGCTCAACACCACCGCTCTCGCCGGACTTCCCTCCGAAGACGTACATGTGGGTGGCGTCGGCGGCGCCTGGATTCTCACGCCGGAGCGGGGGATCGGACGGCGTCGGAGTCATTGCCCAGTGGGCACCGGGGGCCTGGGCAAGTGCGGGGGCGCCGAAGAGCACCAAGAGCGAGGCGGCGGCAAGCAAGGAAGGGAACTTCATGGGCGGGGGACCTGGGATTCCAAGGGGTCGGCTCGGGGTCGGGGAGGGGGCACTTTGGGCCACCACTCGAACCTACCATCCCTGACTCAGGCCATGGCTACATCCCCGGGTATTTCCCCGGGGATAACTCCATCCTCCAGCCAGGGGGGCCTAGGCCCGCCAGGCATCGAGCGAGCGATCCCCTGTCCCCCCTCCTGCCACCATCGGACAAGCCCGCGCCCCTCCCGCTTGCCCAAGCGGCTCCGCCCTAGACCTGGACCGGCTCCGCCCCATCCGCGCCCCGGCAGCCCTGGCCAAGTGCCGCTCCAACGGGACAGGGCCGCCCAAAGAGGCGGCCCTGCAACCCGAACTCCAGCCTCGAGGCGGGCGCCTAGTCGGCGGTGATCACCCGCGTGACGACCTCGTTCTCGGACTCGCCGCGGCTGAGCCAGAAGATGGCGTCGAGGTCCTCGGCGCCGAGCAGGAAGGCCTCGAGGCGCGAGACCGCGGCCGCATCGCCGGGACCCGACACGCCGACCACCTGCTTGGCGCGCGCCACCGACTCGATGTCGTGCAGGTCGTCGCCCTCGCCAATCACCTCGAGGTGCATGCCCTCGAGGGTCGAGAGCAGGTGCTCGATGCCTTCGGCGGCGAACCCGCGGGGCAGGTCGTTGAGGATCAGGACCGCGGCCTCTTCCCCGATGGCCGCCAGCGGGCTCAGGTTCTCGGGCTGGGTGAACTCAGGATTCCACTCGACGACCGGCTCGCTCGGACGGACCGGCGCGGGCGCTCCGGGATGGACGGGCATGGGCTTCGAGGTGCGCACGGCCAAGCCGGGCATCGGGTAGGTCTCGGTGACGAGCACGGTCGAGCCATCCTCGGCGTAGGCCTCCCAGCTGGAGGTCACGTTGGGACCCGCTTGCGGGAAGGGGGTCGCGTCGATGGTCCCGCCGACGCTGACCGCCATCAGGCCTGCGAAGCCCACGGCGAACAGCAGCAGCACGGATGCGGCGACCCCCAGCTTGTGGCCGAAGCTGCGCGGCTTGGCGGCGGCGCGCGCCTCGAGCTTGGCTGCCTTGCGCTGGAGCTTGGCCTCGGCGCGGGCGCCCAGGCGCTTCATGCGACCGCTGACGCGCTCCCCGGCACCGGTCACGCGCTCGCCAACGAGGCGCAGGCGATCGGCCAGGTTGTCCTCGAAGCCGTGGCTGCGGAAGGCGGCGTGCTCGGCACCGGCCTGCCAGCCGCGGAAGGCCAGGGTCTCGCCGCGCATCGAGGGCAGCTCGCCGGGCTTCAAGGAGTAAGGGTTCTCGGAGCGCAGGACGGCGCTCAGGTCAGCCAGCATCTCGGTGGCGTTCGCATAGCGCTTCTCCATGTCGGCCATGGCGCGGCGCACGACCCACTGCAGGGACTCGGGCACCCGGCGGCTGAAGCGCGACAGGCTGCCGTGGGCGGGGAAGCTGTTCTCGAGCATCGAGTACAAGAGCGCACCCGCGCTGTAGAGGTCGAACTTCACGCCGTCGACCTCGTGGACCTTCACGCCCTGCATGGCGAGGCGCACCATCTCCGGGTCGCGGAAGTACTCGGTGCCGTGGGTCGTCAGGGTCATCGCCGAGCGCAGCGGCGTGACGAGGCCAAGATCGACAAGGTGCACGCGCCCCTTCGAGACGATCACGTTGCTGGGCTTGATGTCCTTGTGCCAGAGGCCCTTCTGGTGGAAGCGCTCGAGGGTGATGAGCAGCTCGCCGAAGTAGTTCAGCGCCGCGCGCATCGAGCCGGCGGACAGGCCGTCGGGGCCCGAGCGCTGGTGCAGGTCGCGGGTCACCGTGGCCAGGTCATCGCCGGGCACGTAGGGCATCACGTAGTGGAAGCGCGAGGCGGCGAGCTCATGCTCGAACACCAGGCCGAGGTCGCGAGCGGCCTCGAGCGCGCGGCTCTCACGGACGATCTGGGGCATGGTCGAGCCGTCCTCGAGCGAGAAGGTCTTGATGACCACGCGGTCGACGGGCTTGCCGGCCATGCGCGAGAGGCGCGCGACCTTCTCCCCCACGGGCTTGGCCACGTAGAGCCTCGCACCCGAGCCGCCGCGCGGCAGGGCACCGAGTAGCTCGTAGCCGTCGAAGTTCGCCGGATCGCTGCTCGTGGACTTCGCCCCGACGCCGGCGTCGGCATCGAAGACCAAGGCGGGCTCGCCGAGCTCATCCAAGTCTGAGGGGTCCACCGCTGGCACGGCGGGCTCGTCGCGATCGACCAGCGAGCCAAGGCCCAGGAAACGCAGGGGGTGCACCACCAGGATGCGGTAGATCGCCATCAAGGTCCCGACCAGCTCCGACTGCATCGCCGTGCCGCTCTCGCCGAGCTTGTCCCAGCGGCCGAACAGCAGGTTCACGAGGGTCAGGGTGAGGTTGATCGCTAGAGCCAGCACGTGGCCATAGATCCGGATCACGTCGAGCACGACCCCGCCCACGAGCCGGATGAGGCGCGCGATCAGGCCATAGACGAGCCGGACCAGGTTGTACAGGACGACGCCGATCACGAAGGGGATCGCGATCACCGCCAGGATGACCAGGACGATGGCGAAGGGGGCGAAGATCACGCTCATCGGCTAGGTCCTCCGAAGTCGGTCGAGAGGTCCCAGGAGCCACGGCGCTGCAGCCTGCCGAGCTGGCGACGGCGGTGGTAGGCCCACAGGCCACCGAGGGCCGTGGCGACCACGATCCAGGTCGCCAAGGTGGCGAGGATCAGCGTCAGGAGGGCAGAGGCGTAGGTCATGAGCTCGAGGGGAAGGGGCGGTCAGATCGGACCTTCCGCCACCTCAGCCCTCCTGCGCTCTTCGAGCCGGTGGTAGACCTCGGCGACGGCCTCGTCGAAGAGGGCGTCCTCGATCTTGTTGGGATTCTGTCCGAGGCCATTTCGCAGGGCCTCCTCTTCTTCCTCCTTGGTGAAGGAGAAGCGCGCCACGGTCTCGGCGATGACCTCGCGCAGGCGCGCGCGGACCGAGGTCAGCCTGCGGCTCACCGTGGGCTCGCTCATGCCGAGGTCGATGGCCACCTGCTTGCCCGTGTGCCCCTCGAGCACCCGCGAGCGGTAGACCGCGAAGTCCACGAAGTCGAACTCGCGCTCGACCGCCCGCAAGGAGGCGTCCACCTTGGCGTCGAAGATCGACTGCTCGTAGCTCGCGTCCGGGCGGTTGGCGGGGTCGACGCCTTGGTAGCTCTCGTCGAGGCTGGCCGGCTTGTAGCCGGAGCCACGCTTCTGGGCCATGCGCCGGTCGATCTCGTCCCCGAGGGTGTAGCGCGCGATCGCCAGCAGCCAGGTCGAGAAGCGCGCCCCGCGTGAGGGGTCGTGGCTGTCGATCGCCTGGGAGAGCGCCGTGAGCGTCTCCTGGGAGAGGTCCTGGACCGTCTCCGCTCCGATGCGGCCGCGCCCCCACTTCCTTAATTGATTGCGCAGGATCGGCCCGAAGGTCTCCCACAGCTCGAACCAGGCCTCGGGGTCGCGCGCTCGAAGTCGGCCCACGAAGCCTGTACTCACGTCATTCAGCATAGGGATCAGTCTATTCGGAAAGGGCGGGAGCGCCCTCGCTGATGGCCCTTACGCGTGCCTTGCACGCTCGCTCCAGAAAACCCCGGGGCTTTTGGCCGCTGGATGAAATCCCCGGCCCGGGGTTCCCACCAAGGTTCTGTCGCGGCGAAAGGGCCGCACCCAAGACCCCTGAAGAACCCTCAACGAGGCAAGAATCCAATGACTGGCATCATCAAATCCACGCTCCGCTTCGGCCTGATCACTCTCGCCGTCGGTGGCGTCGTCGCCGTCGGGGCCGCCATGATCGCCGGTCCCCAGCGCTCCCACATGGTCATCGATCAGGTCCACACGAACCTGATGCAGGCCATCGACGAGAACATCGAGGATCCCCGCATCCTCCGCAACCAGCTCCGCGACCTCGAGGAGCAGTACCCCGAGCGGATCTCCGAGCTGCGCGGCGACCTCGCCGAGCTGCGCACGCAGATCGGCCAGCTGTCCCGTGAAGAGGCCGTCTCGCGCCGCGTCGTCGAGCTGAGCCAGGTCGACCTGGACGAGCTCGGCCCGATGCTCTCCGGCATGAACGGCGCCGTGCTGACCAGCAATGGCGGTGCCCGCGTGGTCTCCAGCCTGCGCTACCAGGGCCGCCTGATGACCGCGGAGCAGGCCCGCTCGAGGGTCAACCGCATCCAGCAGACCCAGGAAGCCTACGCCGGCCGCGCCGCCGACGCTGCCCATGACCTTGTGTACCTGCGCCAGCAGGAGCAGCGCATGGAGGACCTCTTGGTCCAGCTCGAGTCCGAGCACACCCAGTTCCAGGCCCAGCTGTGGCAGCTCGAGCGTCAGGTCGACGCCATCGCCCGCAACGAGCGCCTGATCGACATGCTCTCCGACCGCCAGGAGGTCCTCGACTCCTACTCGAACTTCGAGGTCAAGAGCCTCGACAACATGACCAGCCGACTGAGCGAAGTCCGCAGCCGCCAGGAGGCCGAGCTCGAGTTCCTCGCCGCCGGCCAGGAGAGCGAGGACTACGAAGGCATGGCCCGCCTGCAGCTCGACGGCGAGAAGATGGGCCTCGAGGGTCCGATCCACTCCCTCGACTCCGCAGCGCACGCGCTCGAGCTTCGCTAGGCGTAGCGCTCGAAACGCGGCATACCAAGCGCCGCTCGTCTCTGGGGGGAGGCGAGCGGCGCACCTTCGTTTAGGGCGGAGCCGGACGGTGCCCGGCGCCGCTTTTTGCGCTACCTTGTGGCCCCGCATCCCGCCCGAACGGACCGTACCGATCACCATGCTGCGCCACACGATCCTACCCCTCGCCCTCTTGGCCCTCCTCTCCCTGGGCTCCTGCTACGACAACCCCACCGTCATCCCGGACAAGACGCCCGCCCAGGCGTGGTCCGAGACGGCCTTCGAGACCTACTCGAAGGAGAAGGTCCTGCCCGGGGAGGAGCAGCCGAGCGTGATGACGATCGACCTGTACGAGCGCGGCACTGGCAAGGAGGTGCTGAAGGGAGACCAGGTCTCGGTGCACTACACGGGCTGGGTCAAGAACACCGAGGTCATCTTCGACAGCAGCCACAACCGCCCGAGCCCGATCAGCTTCAAGCTGGGCGCCGGTCGCGTGATCCCCGGCTGGGAGCTGGGCATCGAGGGCATGCAGGTGGGCACTCGCGCTCGCCTGCACATCCCCTCGGCGCTGGCCTGGGGCACGCGCGGGGCCGACGCCGCGATCCCGCCCAACTCGGACGTGGTCTTCGACGTCGAAGTGGTCGCCTCCAAGTAGCCCCATGCTCCCACCGCTTCGAGTGCTCGTCGCGCTGGCCCTGGCCGCGTCGACGAGCGGCTGCTTCCTGATGCGGCCCATGATCCAGCCCCCCGAGCCCTGGACCACCGAGTCCGGGCTCGTGATCTACGACATGGTCGAGCTCGAGGGCCAGCCCGTGCTCCCCGGGGACCTGGTCTCCGTCCACTACACCGCGTCGCTCCACAACGGCCAGGTCTTCGACACGAGCCGCGAGCGCGGGATGCCGATCTCCTACGTCGCCGGGGCCGGTCAGGTGCCGGCTGGCTTCGACGAGGGAGTGCTCGGCATGGTGCCCGGCGCCGTGCGGCGCGTCCTGGTGCCGCCCCACCTCGCCTACGGAGAGGCTGGCATCGAAGGCATCGTGCCCCCCGGGGCGACGATCGTCTTCGACATCGAGCTGCTGCTCTAGCTGCGGCGCCTGCCCGAAGCCCGTCTACGGAGCGAGCCCGGTCCAGTGCTCTGGACCGGGCTCGCTCCGCTTGGCTAGCGCTGGGCTAGTTGGGCTCGGCGGCGGTCGCCGGGGCCGCCTCGTCACCACAGCAGCCGCCCTTGGCCTGCTTGGCCTCCATGTCGCAGCTCGAGGCCTTGGCCTCCATGTCGCAGCCGGCGTCCATCGACTCCATGTCGCAGCTGGACTCCATCTGGCACGTGGCGGCGGCCTCGGGACCGGAGCCGGCCTCCATCGTGTTGAGGGACGGGTTCTGGCAGGCGACGAGGGCGGCGCTGGCGAGGGCCATGCCGAGGAAGAGCTTCTTCATTGGATCGAGTGTGCAGTAGTTGGTTCGCGGGTATCGGTCGCGCCCCCGAATGGGGACTCCGAACTCCCCTAAGTCTACGGGGGGCTCGTGGTCCCTGTTGGGCGCAAATCGGCGAGAATGGGGCCATGAGACCCCTGGAAGTCCAGATCGACCTGCATGGCCTGCGACCCGAGGTGGCGCTCGGGCGCCTTGGCCAGGGGCTCCACGCGGCTCGGGTGCGTGGCGAGAGCGAGGTCCTGGTCGTCACCGGGCGCGGCTGGGGCAACCGTGACCAGCAGCCCGTGCTGCGCCAGCGGGTCGAGTCCTGGCTCCAGGGCCCCGAGGGCCGACGGGCCGGGGTGCGCGGCTTCCAGCAGCGGGCCAAGGGCGGCGCCCTGCTCGTCAAGCTCGCCTGAGAACCCGGGGGGCTCGCCTCCCGGCACCAGATCGCCGTCGCCCGGGCTCCCCGAGCGCGCCACCCCCCTCGCCACCCCCTCCAGGGCGACCTGGCAGGCTCCAGGCCCCTGCCTCGCAGGCCCGGATCGTGGCCCATGGAGGAGTGGCCTCAACGACCCATCAATTCATTCAGGTTTCGCGGTTCCGCCGCCCGATATCGACCCATCAAGCTATCTTGATGGAATCATGCAGCTCAACACCACAAGCCGCCTGCTCAAGGCCCTCGCAGACGAGACTCGGATGCGGATCCTCCACCTCTTGGCCCAGGACGAGCTCTCGGCCTCGGACCTGATGGAGATCCTCAACATGGGCCAGTCGCGCGTCTCGACGCACCTCGCCCTCCTGAAGGAGGTCGGCCTCGTGACCGACCACCGCGCCGGCCGCCGTAGCCTCTACAACTTGTACGCTGGGCCTGGCACGCCGCTGTGGGAGAAGATCTTCTCCGAGAACAAGCGCGCGCCCGAGTTCATGGCCGACCTGGCCGGACTGCGGACCCTGCGCAACAAGCGCCGCGAGAACGCGAAGGTCTACTTCGACCGCGTGGCAGCGAGCTTCGGCGAGGAGGAGCTGCCCGGTCGCACCTGGGAGGGCCTGGCCCGCGCGCTGATGATGCTCGCCCCCTCCCAGCGCTACCTCGACCTCGGCATCGGTGACGGCCAGCTGACCTTGATGCTGGCCCAGGCCGCACGCGAGGTGACCGCGGTCGACATCTCCCCGAAGATGCTGGCCCAGCTGGACCGCCGTGCCAAGGACCTCGGCCTCGACAACATCACCCTGCTCGAGGCCGACATCGAGGACCTGCCGCTTCCCGACGGCGGCATGGACATCGCGGTGATGAGCCAGGCCCTGCACCACACCCACTCCCCGGCCCGCTGCCTCGCCGAGGCGCACCGCCTGCTCGCCCACGGTGGCCGCCTGCTCGTGATCGACCTGCTCGCCCACAGCGAGGAGTGGGTGCGCGAGAAGCTGGCCCACGAGCAGCTCGGCTTCACCGAGGAGCAGCTGCAGCAGCTGATGGAAGAGGCCGGGTTCAAGAACATCCGTGTGGAGCGCGCGGCGCGTGACGCCAAGCCGCCCCACTTCATGACGCTGATCGCGATCGGCACCAAGGAGTAGCCCGTGTCCACCATCCGCGAAATCATCGAGAAGCGTGTCCTCGTCCTCGACGGGGCCATGGGAACCCAGATCCACGCCGCCGAGCTCGACCTCGAGAAGGACTTCCTCGGGCTCGAGAACTGCAGCGAGATCGTCAACGTCACCCGCCCCGACGTGATCGGCGCGATCCACGGCCGCTACTTCGCCGCCGGCTGCGACGCCGTCGAGACGAACACCTTCGGCGGGTCGATCCCGACCCTGGCCGAGTTCGATCTTGCCGACCGCTGCTTCGAGATCAACGAGGCGGCCGCCAAGTGCGCGCGGGCCGCGGCCGACGAGTACTCGACCCCTGAGCAGCCGCGCTTCGTCTTCGGCTCGATGGGACCCGGCACGAAGCTGGCGACCCTGGGGCAGGCCACCTACGCCGACCTGAAAGCCGGCGACCTCGAGCAGGCCCGCGGCCTCGCCGCGGGGGGGGTCGACGCCTTCCTCGTCGAGACCTGCCAGGACCCGCTGCAGGTCAAGGCCGCGCTCAACGCCGCCATCCAGGCGCGCGAGGAGGCCGGCCGCGACATCTTCCTGCAGGTCAGCGTGACCATGGAGGTCACCGGCACGATGCTCGTCGGCACCGAGATGGCCGCCGCGATCGCGATCTTCGACGCCTTCCCCATCGACCTCTTGTCGCTCAACTGCGCCACGGGTCCGCGTGAGATGGGCGAGCACATCCGCCTGCTCGGCCAGACCTGCCGCAGCAAGATCGGCGTGTACCCCAACGCCGGCCTGCCCCAGCTGGTCAACGGCGAGACCGTCTACCCGCTGACCCCCGAGGAGCTCGCCGACTGGCTGCACCGCTTCGTGACCGAGGACGGCGTCAACCTCGTCGGTGGCTGCTGCGGCACGACGCCCGAGCACCTCGAGGCGATCGCGCGGCGGGTCAAGGGCGTCAAGCCCAAGGCGCGCAAGCCCGGCTTCTCGCCCCAGGTCGCCAGCGTCTACTCGGCCGTCAACCTGATCCAGGAGAACTCGATCCTGCTGGTCGGCGAGCGCTCGAACGCCAACGGCTCGAAGGCCTTCCGCGAGCACCTGCTCGCGGGGGACCTCGACAAGATGGTGCAGATGGGCCGCGACCAGCTGCGCGCGGGCAGCCACGTGCTCGACCTCTGCACGGCCTACGTCGGCCGCGACGAGGTGGCCGACATGAGCGGTGCCATCGCCCGCTACCGCACCGACGTCGCCATCCCGCTGATGATCGACAGCACCGAGACGCCGGTCCTGAAGGCCGCCCTCGAGCTGTGTGGTGGTCGCTCGATCATCAACTCGATCAACCTCGAGGACGGCCTGCAGAAGTGCGTGGACGTCCTGCCGCTCGCCAAGGAGCACGGCGCCGCCGTGGTCTGCTTGACGATCGACGAGGACGGCATGGCCAAGACCGCCGACGAGAAGGTCCGCATCGCCCGCCGCATCCACGACATCTGCGTGGACGACTACGGCATGCGCCCCGAGGACCTGCTCTTCGACGTCCTGACCTTCACGATCTGCACCGGGAACGAGGACGATCGCAAGCTCGGCGCCGAGACCCTCGAGGGCATCCGCCGCGTGCGCGAGGAGCTGCCCGGCGTGGGCTGCATCCTGGGCCTGTCGAACATCTCCTTCGGCCTCAAACCGGCAGCGCGCCACGCGCTCAACTCGGTCTACATGCACCACGCCCAGGCGGCGGGCATGACCGCGGCGATCCTGCACGCGGGTCGCATCGAGCCCCTGCACCACATCGACGCCGAGGTTCGCAAGGTCTGCGACGACCTGATCTTCGACAACCGCTCCGAGGGCTACGACCCGCTCCACAGGCTGATGGAGCTGTTCGAGAACGTCGACGTCGCCGCCCAGAAGGAGGAGCACATCCCGACCGAGCTCTTCGAGCGCCTCAAGTGGCGCATCATCGAAGGCGAGCGCAACGGCCTCGACGCCGACCTCGAGGCTGCGCGCATCCAGAAGGCCCCGCTCGACATCATCAACACCGACCTGCTCGGCGGCATGGCCGTCGTCGGAGAGCTGTTCGGCTCCGGTGAGATGCAGCTGCCCTTCGTGCTGCAGTCCGCCGAGACGATGAAGGCTGCCGTGGCCCTGCTCGAGCCCTTCATGGAGCGCGACGAGTCGAGCGCGCGCGGCAGCATGGTGCTAGCCACCGTGCGCGGCGACGTGCACGACATCGGCAAGAACCTCGTCGACATCATCCTCACGAACAACGGCTACACGGTCTACAACCTCGGCATCAAGCAGCCGATCCAGCACATCCTGGACGTCGCTGCCGAGCAGCGGCCCGACGCGATCGGCATGAGCGGACTGCTCGTGAAGTCGACCGTGATCATGCGCGAGAACCTCCAGGAGATGAACGCGCGTGGCGTCAAGACGCCGGTGCTCCTCGGTGGTGCGGCACTCAACCGCAAGTACGTCGAGCACGACTGCCGCAAGTCCTACGAGGGCGCCCTCTACTACGCCCGCGACGCCTTCGACGCGCTCGACATCATGGCGCGCATCAAGGCCGGCGAGCCCGTCCCCGGCCCGATGGAGCTGGCCGAGCACCTCGAGGACAAGCCCGAGACCGTGCCCGCCGAGCCCAAGCAAGAGGAGCAGCCGAAGGAGCTCCCGCCTGGCCCCGCGCGCGACATCAGCTACCCCGAGGCGCCCTTCCTCGGCAGCCGCCTGGTCGAGGAGATCCCGCTCAACAGCATCGCGCCGTTCATCAACGAGCGCACCCTGTTCCAGTTCCAGTGGGGCTACCGCCGCAAGGGCAAGGGCAGGGAAGAGCACCAGAAGTTCGTCGATGCCGAGGTGCGCCCGGTGTTCCGCCAGCTCATCAAGCAGTGCAGTGAGGAGCGCATCCTCGATCCCAAGGCCGTCTACGGCTTCTGGAAGTGCGTGCCCGAGGGCGACTCGCTCCTGCTGCTCGACCCCAACGACGAGGGCAAGGAGGCCGCGCGCTTCAAGTTCCCGCGGCAGTCGGGGAAGAAGAACCTCTGCATCTCCGACTTCTTCCATCGCCGCACGGACGAGGCCGGCAACTTCCAGCCGGACGTGATCGGGCTGCAGGCGGTCACCGTCGGCGACCACGCCACCGAGGTCGCCATGGAGTGGTTCCAAGCGGACCGCTACCAGGACTACCTGCACCTGCACGGCTTCACGGTCGAGACCGCCGAAGGCCTGGCCGAGTACATCCACCGCGAGGTGCGCGCCGGCCTCGGCATCGTCAGCGACGACGCCCGCGAGATGCGCGCCATGCTGGCCCAGGGCTACCGCGGCTCCCGCTACTCCTTCGGCTACCCGGCCTGCCCGAACCTGGCCGACCAGGAGATCCTGCTCGACCTGCTCGGCGCGGACCGCATCAACCTGCGCCTCGGCGACGAGGACCAGCTGTGGCCCGAGCAGTCCACCTCGGCGATCGTGTGCCACCACCCCGAAGCGCGCTACTTCACGATCTGAGCGCGCTGCGTTCGCCGCGGAGCGACAGGCGGATAAGATCACGGCCCCCCGACCCCATTGCGATGGGATCGGGGGGCCGTGAAGCTCTCTCCCTCCCAACGAACCGCCACGCCATGCCCTGGTTCTTCCTCGCCAGCGGAATCTTCGCCCTCGTCAGCGCCACCCTCAACTGGAGCTGGCTCAAGGAGACCGACCGCGCGCGCGCCTTCATCGAGCGGCTCGGCGAGCCCGGCGCCCGCGGTTTGTACCTGGCCATTGGCCTGATCCTGACCGGCCTCGGCACGTGGATGCTGCTCTTCGCAGAAGCCGCCTGACCGGGGCTCCGCCGCACGCCCCATCCCGTTCCCATACCGATGAGCACCCCCAGCACACCACGCACCTCCGAGCTCGAGCGCCAGCTCGAGCCCGAGGTCATGGACACCGACCTCGAGGTCGCCAACTACCAGGCCATGGACCACACCGGTCCCAACACCGCCTTCGTCGACCGCCTGGTCGAGCTCGGTGCCGACGGCATCGCCCTCGACATCGGCTGCGGACCGGGTCACATCCCGCTGATGGCTGTCGAGCGCATCGCTGGCCTGCGCGTCACCGCCGTCGACCTGTCGCCGAAGATGCTGGCCGAAGCCAAGCGCCTGGCCGAGGGCAGCCCCCACCTGGGGAGGCTCGAGTTCGAGGTCGCCGACGCCAAGGGCCTGCCCTACGAAGAGGCCCACTTCGACACGGTCTTCAGCAACACGATCCTGCACCACATCCCCGACCCGACGCACCTGTTGATCGAGGCTGCGCGCATGCTGCGACCGGGCGGCACCTTGCTGATCCGTGACCTCTATCGCCCCGCCAACGAGGCCGAGCTCCAGCGCCTGGTCGCCCTGCACGCCGCGGGCGAGAGCGACTACAACCGCGGCCTCTTCGAGGCCTCCCTGCGCGCCGCCCTGACCCTGGAAGAGGTCGAGCTGTGCGCCGCCGCCGCCTTCCTCGAGGAGGCCGAGCTGGTCGTCGACTCCGACCGCCACTTCTCGCTGCAGCTGAAGGCCGGCAGCTGGGAGTAGCCCGGGGGGTCGACCTCCCGGCCGGGCGCTTGTTCGACTCCGGTTCGAAGGCCATGGGGAAGAGGCCTGCACGGGGGGTGCGCACACCTGGGGCTCGCCAAGACGGCCGAGCGGAATCTAAGGTGATCGTCCACCCCCGATTCCCCCTCCCCATGATGATGCTCATCGCGCTGCCCGCGCTCCTGGCGTCGCTCGGCTCCGTGTCCGCCACGGTCGCCAGCCCGACGCCGCCCGAACCCGCCCCGCTGCAGCTGCCGCTCCTGGACCAGGACGAGCTCAGCGCCGCCCTCGCCCGGCTCGGCGCCAGCCCCAACGCGGAACCGATCCGCATCGGTCACTCGCGCGCCGGCGTGCCGATCGATGGCCTGCGGCTCTTTGCCGGGGACCCGGACGCCGCGCGGCCGGCGATCCTCTTGGTCGCCAACCTCGACGGCTCGCGGGTCTTCACGACCAGTCTGGCCCTAGACCTAGCCCGGCGGCTGCTCGAGGACGAGGCCGCCGGCCGCACCCTGCTCGAGCGCGCCGACGTCTTCGTCGTGCCGCGGCTCGACCCCGACGCCGCCGCCGCACGCTTCCTGCTGCCGCTGCACGAGCGCCTCGGCGACGGCCTCGACCGCGACACGGACCGCGACGGTGTCGCCGGCGAGGACGGACCGACCGACATCGACGGCGACGGCATGGTCACCATGATGCGCGTCCCTGATCCCGACGGCGCCTGGATCGCCGACCCCTTTGATGCGCGCGCAAACGTCGAAGCGGACACGACCCGCGGCGAGCGCGGCATGTGGAAGCTGATGGTCGAAGGCTTCGACCAGGACGGCGACGACCGCGTGGCCGAGGACTGGACCGGCGACGGCGCGGTCAACCGCAACTTCCCAGCCGGCTTCGTCGAGCATGATGGCGAGGCCGGGCTGTTCCCCGGCGACGAGCCCGGCGCACGCGCGCTGATGGAGTTCGTCCTGGCCCACCCCAGACTTGTCGCCGTGATGACCCTCGACGGCCAGGACACCCTGGTCGATGCGCCCGAGAAGACCGACGATCCCAGCTCCGGCGGCGGCCGCTTCTTCGGTCCGCGCACCGCGCCAGACGGCAAGGTGCTCGCCTCGGACGCTGCCGTCCTGGCCGACTTCGGCCGCACGCTCAAGGACCTGGCCAAGCAGCACGAGCTCGAGCTGAGCGGCGGCGCCGCCCACCTCGGCGGCTCCTTCCAGCGCTGGGCCTACGAGCACCGCGGCATCCTGACCCTGGACTGCTCGCTCTGGACGATGCCGACCAAGGCGCCCAAGGTGGAGCAGCCCGAAGCGGAGGCCGAAGAGCCCGAGCCCGTCGAGGAAGGCCCCGAGGCGGCAACGGCTGACCACGACGAGACCGAGGAGGGCCCGGACACCTGGCGCGAGGCCTCGGACGATGTCGGCCGCCTGGCCTGGGTCGACGCTACGGGCGAGGACCACCGCTTCATCGACTGGACGCCCTTCGACCACCCGACCCTCGGCCCGGTCGAGATCGGTGGCTGGGCACCCTACGCGCACCTCGAGCCGCCCGTCGACGTGCACCAGAAGCTCGCCGACGTGCACTACGGCCTGCTCTGCAGCCTCGCGAACAGCCTGCCGTCCCCGGCGATCGTCAGCCTGACCGCCGAGCACCTCGGCAAGGACCTGTGGCGCGTCGAGGCTCGCCTCGAGAACGACGCCGTCATGCCGCTGCCAACCCGCGCCGCCTCGCGCGCGCGCACCGCCACCCCGGCCCGCGCCAACCTGGTGCTACCCGACGGCGCCCACCTGATCGCCGGCGAGCTGCGCACCCTGGTGCGCCGCCTCGATCGCGACAACCCCTCCGAGCTCTCCTGGCTCGTCCACACCAAGCAGCTCGACGGCTTGGCGCTCGAGCTCGTCAACGACATCACCGGCCGCACGGCCCGCTACGCCGAAGTGAAGGAGGAGAGCCGATGATCCGCTCCCAAGCCCTGGGCCTCACGGCCGTTCTCTCGCTCTGCCTCACCACCGCCGCCCAGGATCCCTCGGGCGTCACGATCCCGCCCGGCGACTCCGACGGTGGTTTCCCCGGCCTCGCCAACCGCGCGCCCAAGGTCGAGATCCCGTGGAACCGCCTGGTCGACACGGCCGAGCTCTACGCGCGCATGGACCGCCTGGCCGAGGCCTACCCCGGCTTCCTCGGCTACGAGGTCATCGGCCACAGCGTCGAAGGCCGCGAGCTGCGGGTCTACACCCTGACCGCGCCCGGCGAGCTCGAGGGTGACGCCAAGCCGGCCATGTGGATCGACGGCAACATCCACGGCAACGAGGTGCAGGGCGGCGAGGCCGTGGTCTACACCGCCTGGTACCTGCTCGAGAACTACGGCCACAACGCGCGCGTGACCGACCTCGTCGACCGCGCCGCCTTCTACCTGCTGCCGAGCCTCAACCCCGACGGTCGCGACAGCTGGTTCCACGAGGCGCACACCGCGAGCTCGTCGCGCAGCGGCGTGCAGCCGGTCGACAGCGACCGCGACGGCGCCTTCGACGAGGACGGCCCGAACGACCTCGACGGCGACGGCAGCATCGTGCAGATGCGCAAGCACGTCCCCGGCGAGGGCACCCACCGCCTGGACGAGGACGACCCGCGCATCATGGTTCCGATGCCGCGCGACTCCAGGGAGAAGGGCGACTGGATCCTCCTGGGCTCCGAGGGCATCGACGACGACGGCGACGGTCGCTTCAACGAGGACGGCCGCGGCGGCTACGACATGAACCGCAGCTGGCCGAGCTACTGGATGCCCGAGCACATCCAGTTCGGTGCCGGCCCCTATCCGCTGTACTGGCCCGAGACGCGCAGCGTCGCGCGCTTCGTCATGGAACACCCGAACGTGGCCGCCTTCCAGACCTTTCACAACTCGGGCGGCATGATCCTGCGCGGTCCTGGCACCGAGTCCTTTGGCGAGTACCCGCGCGCCGACCTCGCGGTGTTCGACGCCCTCGGCCAGGACGGCGAGAAGCTGCTGCCGTTCTACAACTACATGATCATCTGGAAGGACCTGTACTCGGTGTACGGGGGCGAGGCCACCTGGGCCTACGAGTCGCTCGGCATCATCAGCTTCACCAACGAGCTCTGGACCGGCGACCGCATGAATCCCGACGGCCGCCTGACCGGCCGAGGTGAGGACCGCCACTGGTCCGACGACCACCTCTTGATGGGCGCGGGCTTCGTCGACTGGCACCCCTTCGACCATCCCTTCTACGGGGAGATCGAGCTCGGTGGCTTCCGCAAGGACGTCGGCCGCGTGCCCCCGAGCTTCCTGATCGAGGAGATGCTGCACCGCAACGCCCTGTTCAACATCCGCCACGCCGAGGCCATGCCGCGGGTCGAGTTCCTCGAGCACAAGACCACGGAGCTGCCCGGCGGCCTGGTCGCGCTGGACGTCACCGTCTCGAACCGCAGCACGATCCCGACGCGCACGGCCCAGGCCGCAGCCAAGGGCATCGGCGTCCCGGACCGGCTGACGATCGCCCTCGCTGGCCGCGACGCCCAGGTGCTCGCCGCCGGCTACCCCGGCGATCGCTGGCACCCCGAGCGCATCGCCCTGATCGACGGCGACCCGACCTCGATCGCCCTCGAGCGCGGCGTGCCCGGCGAGGGAGACGTGACCCTGCGCTGGATCCTCTCGGGCGGCAGCGAGGCGACGATCCGGTGGACCGGAGAGAAGGCCCTCGACGTGGAGACGACGATCGAGCTCTGAGCCAGGCACCTCCATCCCGAGGCACCAAGGAGGCCGCCTCCCCCTTCGCAGGGGGAGACGGCCTCGCTCTCTTCCTCGGGCCTCCAGGCCGTCCCTAGTCCGCGACCGCGAGCTGCTCGGGGATCGTCTTGTCGCCGCTGCCGAAGAGCAGCGCCGCGAGCTCGTCGACGTCCAGCATCGAGGGCACGTCCGGGTCGCGCGAGTCGAGCCAGACCTCGTCGACCTTCAGCTGGGATGCGGCCTCCCGCGCCAGGTAGACGCGCCCGCCCGGGCTGTCGAGCGCCTCGAGGTGCAGCCGCTGGCCGATGGACTTGGCCAGGTCCACGGCCAGCTTGCCCTCGGAGATGGCGGCCTGG
>JARGPD010000240.1 GCA_029212845.1 Planctomycetota bacterium | reverse complement strand
GGACTCGACCGAGACGGAGTGCATCTTGGCGAGGCCGGCGGCCATGAAGATCGCAGCGGGTCCATCGAGCTCCTCGTCACGGGCGAGCTCGGTCGGCACGGCGTGCACGTCGACGTACTTGCGCCCGGGGGGGAAGCCCTCGATGCGGCCGACGATGGCCGCGGTCGGCGCGAGGCGCACGACCAGCCCGTTGTCCTCGTAGCCCGCATAGGGCGCGCTGCCCTCGATGCGGCCCTTGGGGTAGCTCTCGTGGGTGACCAGCACGACGTAGTCGCCCTCGGGCTCGTTGCCCAGGACGAAGCGTCCCTCGGCGTCGGTCACGACCTTGCCCGAGCCGCGGCTGCCTCCACCACCCCCGAACATCACGTTGCGCTCGAAGCGGTTCTCCTGTTCGACGGTGGTGCGCGTCACCTCGGCGCCCTCGACCGGCAGCCCCTCGGAGTCGACGACCGTGCCGGCGAGCACGACCCCGCGCTCGAGCTCGATCACCGGGACCTGCTGGTCGCCCTTGTTCGGCGGCAGCTCGAGCTCCTCGTCGAAGGCCAAGAAGCCCTTGCCGCGCACGCGCACGTCGACCGTGTCCCCGAACAGGCCGGCGCTCGGCGCCTTGAACGCGCCGTTGGCGTCCGTGGTCGTCTTCTCGAGGTAGCCCGTCGGGCCCAGCTGCAGGAAGACGCCGGCGGGTCCGCTGGCACTGAGCGTGACCGAGGCGTTCGGGACCGCGAAGCCCTGGCTGTCATAGACGCGTCCGAGCAGGAAGGGTCCCTTGGCACGGGCCGCGGCCACGCGCTCCTCCTCGCGGGCCGCCTTGGCAGCGGCGCGGTCGATGACGGCCTCGCGCTCGGTGCCGGCCTCTTCGGCGGCGGGCTCGGGGACCAGGCTGGCGGGGCCACGGTCCAGTCCGGTCGGGACCAGGATCTCGTTGTCGTCGGCGCGGGCGATCTCCTCGGTGGTCGAGTCGCCTCCACCGAACAGGAAGATCGAGACGAGGCCGCCGAGCACGAGGGCGACGGCGAGGAGGACGATGGACGGCTTCATGGGGGGGCGGGGCTGGGGGGAGGGGTGCCGATGGCACCCTACGGCCTGGGCGGCCACTTCATTTCGAGGAGTTACCTCGGCCAGACACCAACCCCGACCGGTCGCACCTCGCTGCCGGGGGCCCCGGTCGGACCCAAGCGCGCCTGGACCTGGTCCGCGAGAGCCTCGAGCCGCGCGACCACGGCGGGGTGCTCGGCGGCGAGGTTGGTGGTCTCGCCGGGATCCGCGTCGAGGTCGAACAGGCTCAGGCCGATGCGCGCCCTGCCCTGGCGGCCGGGGTGCCCGTCGCGGCCGGCCTCCTCCACCGTCCGGTGGGCGTGGGGCAGGTGCAGCTTCCAGCGCCCGAGGCGCAGGGCCTGGAGCTCGTCGGGCCAGAAGTAGGCGAACAGGCGCTCGTCGAGGCTGGGCTCGAGGGTGCCGTCGAGCAGCGCGGTGATGTCGACGCCGTCGACCTTGCCGGTCGGCCAGGCGCCGTCGCCGGGCTCGGCCCCGGCCAGGCTCGCCAGGGTCGGCAGCAGGTCCATGGTCGTCGCGAGGCGCTGCTCGACGCGGCCCGGCGCGACGCGGCCGGGTCCCCAGGCGATGGCCGGCATGCGCATGCCGCCCTCGAAGGTCGTGCCCTTGTCCCCGCGGAAGGGCCCGCTCGAGCCGCCGTGGTCGCCGAAGCGCGTCCAGGGCCCGTTGTCGCTGGTGAAGAAGACCACGGTCTGGGCATCGAGCCCGAGCTCCGCGAGGCGCGCGGCGAGGCGGCCGACCGAGTCGTCGAGCTCGAGCAGCATGTCGCCGTACAAGCCGCCCTCGCTCTTGCCGCGGAAGCTGGCGCTGGCGGCGATCGGCGTGTGCGGGTGCGACCAGGCGAGGTACAGGAAGAAGGGCTCGTCCTGGTGGGCGTCGACGAACTCGAGGGCGCGCTCGGTGTAGCGCGGGGTGAGCGAGTCCTGGCGCGGGTCGAGCTCGAGCACCTCGGGCTCGGTGCCCTGGCGCTTGGACCACAGCGGGATCTGACCCCAGCGGTTGCTGCCGATCAGGCCGACGTCGTGGGTGCCCCAGTTGTAGGTCCACATGTCGTTGGAGTACGGCAGGCCGAGGTACTCGTCGAAGCCGTGGTTCCAGGGCATCATGTTCGGCGCATCGCCGAGGTGCCACTTGCCGATCGCGGCGGTCGCGTAGCCCTTGGCCTGCAGCAGCTCGGCCAGGGTCGTCTCGCCCGGAGCCAGGCCCTGGGTCGACCGCGGCCCGAGCACCGACGGGAGCCCCACGCGCTGGGGGTAGCAGCCTGTCAGCAGTGCGGCGCGGCTCGGCGAGCAGCCTGGCGAGGCCGAATAGAAGCTCGTGAAGCGCGTCCCGTCCGCGGCCAGGCGGTCGAGGTTCGGCGTCTGGTTCTTCGTCGAGCCGTAGCACGACAAGTCGCCGTAGCCCAGGTCATCGGCGAGCAGCACGATGATGTTCGGCGCCCGCTCGGTGTCCCCGAAGTCCGGGATGACCGGGTAGTCCTGGCGCCTTGGCGCAGACGCATCGATCACACCGGCGACCGCGTTGGGCTCCTGGGACGCCCGAGTCGGACGAGGTCTCGCCGCCAGGTCCCGCACACCAGGCGCCCCGGTACGGCGGTGCTTCGGCAGCTCACGTGGGGCTGCGGTCCCTTGCGCCGGGGACTCGAAGGGCGCGACTAGCGTGGGGTCGACCGCCAGGTGCTGGCCTGAGGCGACCGACGTGGGCTTGGACTCGAGCGGCTCGCCCAAGGTGAAGAGTGCCGCGACCAGCGCGAGCGCCGCGGCTGCGGCGATCACTCGAACATCTCGCGGGACAGGCCGAGCTCGTCGAGGTCCTGCTCGAGGGTCTGGTAGACCGCGTCGGCGTAGCGGCGGATCTCGAACTGGGCGTCCTTCTTGAGGCGCTGGGACAGGAAGTGGATCACGCCCTGGAGCGACACGGTCCAGTAGGCCTGGGTGTAGATGTTCTGGGGCAGGCACATGCGCGCGATCTCCTTCGCGACGCCGCGCTCGATGCGCTCGCGGTACAGCTCGAAGGCGCGCTCGCACTCGGCGCGCATCAAGTCGCGCTCGGCCTCGTGGTCGAAGGACTCCGGCAGGTCGACCGAGGCCTGCTTGCTGCCGTGGCTCGGGTTCGCGCGCATCACCGCGGGGATGTAGAACTCCTCGGCCCACTGCACGTAGCGGCCGCTGATCTCGTTCCAGCTGCAGCCCTTGTCCGTGTCGAACATGACCTCGAAGGCCTCGAGCGACAGGCTCACGCCGTCGGCCTCGTACTCGCGCCACGCGCAGCCGACCTGGTACTTGAAGGCCTGGCGGAAGACGAACAGCGGCGCCTTCCAGTGGAAGGTGAAGAACGAGTGGCGGTAGGGCGAGGTGTGCCCGTGGGTCCACAGGTAGCGCGCGAGCTTGGTGTCGGCCTCGTCGACGCCGGCCTTCTGCTTGCTGTAGCTGATGCGTGCGGAGTTCACGACCTTGAGCGCCGCGTCCTCCTGCATGCGATCGACGAGGGCCAGGAACCCGATCCCGTCGTCGAGGGTCTGGATCGCGCCGTCGGGGATGTCGAGGTTCGCCTTCGTGGTCTTGGTGGCCGTCATGGAGGCATTCTAAGCAATCGACCGGGCCCGAGTCGCCCCGCTCGCTGCCGCCCTTGGGGGAACGCGCCAACGGTACCGCATCAAAACGGCGGGTCGGCGGTCCCACGCGTCGGCGGATCCGACG
>JARGPD010000066.1:20644-24455 GCA_029212845.1 Planctomycetota bacterium | reverse complement strand
ATGGGGTCTTCCCCCCCCCCCCCCCCGCCCCCGCCCCGCCGCCCCCCCCCCCCCCCCCCGCCCTACCCCCCCGCCCGGGCCCCAGGACCAGGTGAAGGACTCCTCACTCGGGGAGATGTCGAAGTCCGCGACCACCTGCCCATGCACGAATGCCTCCTTGCAACGAGAGTGCACAGGACACGCCGACCCAAACCATTGGGCGAATACGACGGCGCCAGTCGACGGCGTCCAGCGAAACCAGTTGTCGAGGCCAGTGGACCAACGCGACGGGTTGAAGACGACCGACGAAGACGACGGCCGATGGCGATGGCCGATGGCGACGGACGAAGGCGACGGCCCATGGCGAAGGCCCATGGCGAAGGCCGAAGGCGACGGACGAAGGCGACGGACGAAGGCGATGAACGATGGCGACGGCCGATGGCGAAGGCCGAAGGCGACGGGTCGAGGTCGACGGCCGATGGGGCGAGTGCGCTAGGGACGCGCCAACGGTACCGCATCAAAACGGCGGGCCGCCGTCGGCTGTCGTGCGGTTCGGACGAGTAAGCACCAAACACAGCCAACGGCGGGCCGCCGTTTTGATGCGGTACCGTTGGCGCGTCTCTTGATACGTGGTCGTGGGCGATGCTTGCTCGCTGGTGCGTGGCCGTGGGCGATGCTTGCTGACTGCGCAAGTGGCGCAGGGAGGCTCTCGACCGAGTCCTAGGCGAGCGGAGCAGCGGCTCTCGGCGGAACGTCCTCCTCCGAGCGAGGGTCGAGTTGCGGCGGTTGGTTGGTGTGGGGAGGCGGGTCGGTGCGAGGGGGTCGGCGGCGCTTTTCCAACAGACCTCCACAGCCCCGCACACGCTCAAGCCCAGCACCTTCCGCCAACGCTCCCCACTCCCGAGCCCCTTCCAAGTGGTCGCGCCGCCGACCCCCTCGCACCGACCCGTCTCCCCGCACCAACGAAGACCTCGAACGAGGCGCGAGCGAGAGCCCACCGCAGGTCCCCCCTCACCCCAAGGACCCCAGCCACCACTCCCAGTGATCGCGAGGGCCCTCGGCACCCTACCCCCCACCTAGCGATCGAGAACCCAGCCCGCCCGGCGCCTGAGGACCAAGCCCCTCGGCGATTGAGAGCCCAGCCCGCCCGGCGCCTGAGGGCTAAGCCCCTCGGCGCCTGAGAGAGCCTTCACCCGTCCAGCCGACCGTCCGGATCGCGGTCGCCGATGCGGACCGGGCCGGGGCGGCGGCCTTCGAAGACCGCGATCGACTCGTCCAGCACGGCCTTGGCCGCCTCGCGGCCGAGCTCGAGGCCGTCGTTGATCGTGGGCGGGCTGTCGGGGTGCTCGAGGTCCTCGGGCTGGACCACGTGGATGCTCTGGGTCGGGAAGGCGAAGCTCACGCCGAGCCGGTCGGCGAGCCGCAGGATGTCGTTGAACAGGCGGTGCTTCTCGCGCAGCTCGCCCGACCAGTCCGGCGTGCGCACGAAGCAGTACAGGAGCACGTCCAAGCTCGAGGCACCGAAGCCGTTGAGGTAGACGTGGTAGTACTCCTTGCGCGTGTAGGGGTGCCGGCGAATCAGCTCGCGGATGCCCTCGCAGAAGGCCTCGACCTTCTCCGGCGGCGTGTCGTAGGTCAGGCTCAGGTTCGTCTTGATGCGCCGGTAGCGGCGCGCGCCCATGTTGTCGACCTGGCCCGAGATGAACTCGCGGTTGGGGACCGTGATGAGCGAGTTGTAGAAGGTCCGCACGCGGGTGGAGCGGAAGCCGACCTCTTCGACGCTGCCGTCGAGCTCCCCCATCGTGATCCAGTCGCCGATGGCGAAGGGCTTGTCGAGCAGCACCGTGAAGGTGCCGAAGAGGTTCTCGATCGAGTCGCGCGCGGCGAAGGCGACCGCCACCGAGCCGAGCCCGAGCCCCGCGACGACACGCCACAGATCGTCCGTCCACTTCGAGGCGATGAAGACGAGGCCGATGACGACGACGAGCAGCTTGAGCGTGCGCCGCAGGAGCGGCACCAGCATGTCGTCGAACTTGTTCTTGCTCGCGGAGGCCTTCTCGGCCAGGACATCCCCGACCACATCGACGAGCCCGTAGAAGGCCCACACGCCGGTGACCGTCAGCACGAAGTCGGTCGCGAGGGCCAGCACACCGAAAGCGGCTGGCAAGAGGTCCAGCGCCGGCAGCAGGAGGGCGAACACCAGGGCCCCGCACCAGATCCCGATCGGCCGCCGGAAGCGCAGGATCGAGAGGTCGCGCTTGCCGGCCTCCTCGCTGCCTTCGCCGGGGTTGGTCTCGCCGCCCATGCGCTTCGCCAGCATGTGCGTCGAGCGCTCGGTCAAGGCGCGCACGACGCGATCGACGACCACCGCCAGGAAGATCAGGGCGGCCAGGCCGATCCACTGCCAGGTCTCGAGCAAGAAGCCCTCACCCTGGAGCTCTTGGGGCATCACCTCACGCAGGTACCCGCTGAGCTCGGCGGCCAGCTCCCCAACGGTCGAGGTGGAGGTCTCTGCGGCGGTCGTTTCCTGGCCGGCCTGGAGCACGACTCCGGAGGCCTCCTCGGTGGACGAGTCTTGGATCATTCTGGGGTCGGTGCGGGCTCGCTGTTCGGCAGCGCAGGCGCTTGTGGGGTGGGCTCGGCTCTGGCCGAAGCCCCGAAGAGGCCGGCCTTGGCGAAGGCATCGCGCTGGGCGAGGACCTTGGTGGCGTAGGCGAGGGTCGAGGAGTTGCCGGCCTCGACCCGGCCCGCTCGCCACTCATCGTACCCACCAGCCTCTTTGATCCAACGCCTAAGCTTGCCGCGACCTGCGTTGTAGCCCACCAGCGCGCGCTCGAGGTGCCCGTCCTCGTGCTTGATCGCCCACTGGATGTGCGCGGTGCCCAAGAGGATGTTCAAGGCCGGATCCGTGAGCAGATCCGTCTCCGTCGGCAGGGGCAGCCCGAGGTCCCTGGCGCGATCCTCCGCCGTCGCGACCTTGAGCTGCATCAGCCCCAGGGCGTCGGCCTTCGAGCGCGCATCCACGCGGCCGCTCGACTCAGCGAACACGATCGCGGCGATCAGGTTGGGGTCCATGTCGAGCTGCTCGCAGGCCGCCTGGATCGAGTCCTTGTGGCTCGCCACCCGGGTCGTCGCGGTGTGCACGCGGACGCGCTCGGCCAGGGGCGCGAGCATCGTGCGATCCACGAAGGCCCACACGACCACGAGCAGCACCCCCAGCATCACCAGGCGCACGAACAGCCGTCGCCCGACCGGCGCATCGGAGAGGCGCGTCGGACCAGGACCTGCAGCGCCCTTGCCCAGGGAGCTGCTAGCGAGGAGCACCGAGAGGTCGGCGTCGCCACCGAGATCCCGGCTCGGCTTCACTCGCCGGCCTCGAAGGGCACGCCCGGAGCGGGCTCGGGGGCGGCCTCGGGCACCGACGCGGGAGCGGCCGCTGCAGCGGCCGGCCGCTGCTTCTTGGCCGCGGCGACGAGCTCGGGCATGCGCTCTTGGAGCACGTCACACCAGGTCTCGCGCATGCGCCCCGGGGGCGGCACGGCGCCGAGCGAGGGGCCGAGGATGCGCCGCAGCTCGCGCACGGCGCGCAGCTCACGGTGCTCTGCGGTGCCGACGCGCAGCAGCAGGACCAGGCTCCTGCCGGCGGCCACGTTGCGGGCGCGCAGGTCGTCAGCGTTCAGGCGCAGGCCGGCCGAAGCCAGGTCCAGGTGGAGGGCGGCCGCGCCCGCGGGGGTGATCGAGGCCGCGAACCCCGCGGGGCTGTCCCCGCCCGCGGCGCGCGAGCGGCCCCCCCCCGGGGTGGCGTGCGGCCCCCCGGGCGCCCCAGGCGCGA
>JARGPD010000066.1:0-20634 GCA_029212845.1 Planctomycetota bacterium | reverse complement strand
AGTCGAGGCTGTCCCCGCCCTCGACGCGATCGCTCCAGGACCACCAAGCCCCGGCCGGGTCAGGCTGGCCGCGGAAGTCGCGCCCGGTCAGGATGGCCAGCTCGCGCGCCACCACGGTCAGGGACGGGTCCTCGGTCAGCATCGTCATCAGGATCGAGGCCACCTCGGGCACGCCCTGCTCCGAGAGCATCAGCGCAGCCTCCAGACGCGCCGGGCTGGTGCGACTGCGAGCCAGGACGAGCAGGCCGTCCCAGGCGGGCTCACCGATCCGCTGCAGCCCGCGCCGGGCGGAGCTGAAGAAGGGCCCGCGCTCGCCGCCGGCCAGCATCTGGGTCAGGATCATCGCGCTCTCGGGGTCGGCCAGGTCGGCCAGGGCCTCGGCCGCGGCGACGCGCACCATCGGCTCGTTCTCGAGCACCGCCGTGCGCAGGATCTCGAGGGCACCGCTGCCGCCGAGCTGGGCCACTCCGCGCAGGGCGGCGACGCGCACCAGCGGGTTGCCCACGCGGGCGCGCAGGAAGACCTCGTTGCGGTACTGGTGCAGGCCAGCGGCCGAGACGGCCATCACCGCCGCGGACTCGACCTCGAGCTCGCCATCGGCGAGCAGCGCGGCGAGCAGCTCATGAGTGTCGGCCTGGACCTCGGGCTTCTCGACGGCCAGCACCGAGGCCGCGACGGCGCGGATGCCGGGACGCGGATCGCGGGCGGCCTCGTGCTGCAGGCTCCGCGGTGCGCGGGCCAGCACGAGGCTGAGCGGCTCATAGCGCATGGCATCCCCGCCGACGAACAGGAGGTCGATCAGGCTGCCGGCGCTCGCCACCGAGAGGTGCCCCTCGAGCAGCGGGTCTGCGCCGGCTGCGAGGGCCAGGCTCAGCAGGTCGCGGGCGCGCTTGCCGAAGAAGGACTCCTCCGCGAGAAGCTCGGCGAGCGGCTCGAAGTCCTCGGGCCGGATCAGCTGGTGCTCGGCCTGCAGCTCGGCCAGGCGCGCGAGCGGTCCCTCGCGGTCCTCAGGCGCCAAGAGGCCCATGTGATCGATGACCAGCTCGGCCAGGCGGCGCGCCCGCTCGGGCTCGCTGCGCTCGGCCGTCCACCAGGGCGCTTCGGCGCGGAAGAAGGCCTCGCGGCCGCCGGTGCTGAGCCCATGCTCGCGCGACGGGTACAGCTGCCAGGCCGCACCGGCCTCGAGCGAGTCGAGCTCCTCGACCACCGTGTCCAGCCACTTGGTGTCGGTCCCGAAGCCGAAGCGGAAGGCCTTCACGTAGCGGCCGTGGCGCACCTCGAGGCGCGGCTCGACGCCGGTCGGGCGCCCGAGCAGTCCGGGCAGCCGCTCCGCGGAGAAGAGCCCAGCCTCTTCGAGCACGCGGTAGAGGCGCGCGCTCTCGTCGGGAACGAGGCGCATGGTCAGGCCGACGAAGGGCTCCGCGTCGGGGCTCGCGAGGCTGCCGAGCAGGCGGAAGCTGCGCGCCTCGGCCGGATCGAACCAGCGCACCTCGAGGCCCGGGTGGTCGCCCGGCTCGAGCGGGATCACGGCCCGCAGGGCGCGGAACTCCTTGGCGTTGCCGACCCACCACTCGCGCCAGCGCGGGCCGTCGTCACCGAAGTTGCGACCGGTCAGCTGGGAGAGGCGCCGCAGGGCCGGCCCGCGCACGATGGCGAACTCCGGGAAGTAGAGGTCCCCGGCGACCGACTGCACGAGGGCGTTGGTGACCTCGAGGTCGAGCCAGTTGACCTCGGTCTCGGCCCGGAAGCCGAGCCCCGCCAGGGAGACCGCGCAGGAGGCGGCCACGAAGGGCGAGCCGCTGCGCAGCTGGATCAGCAGCGAGGTGGCCTCGCCGAAGGGCAGCAGCGGCGTCCCGAGACGGTCCTCCGCCTCGGCCATGGCCAGGAGGGCGAAGGCGCCGCGGCGGTCGTCGAAGTCGCGCAGGCGCGTGGCCTCGAGCAGGTCCTTCGCGAGGGGGTCCTTGGGCCCGTCGATGCGCCGGGCCAAGGCCTTGGCGGCCTCCCAGGCGACGCGCGCGGTGGAGTCCTCGAGGCCCAGCAAGAGGTACTCGTCGAGCTCGGGCCGATCGATCCCGGCCATCATCGTGTAGGCCATCCGGCGCGTGTCGCTGCGGGAGGACCCGGCCAGCTTGAGCATGGCGCTGGTGGTGAGTCCTTCGTCGCGGGCGGCGAGGGCATCGGCCGCGCTGCGCCGCATCGTGCCCTGGCGGTGGTCACAGAGCGTCACCAGCTCCGCCACGGCCTCCTCTGCGGGCAAGGTCCCGACGAGGGCCACCGCGGCTGCCGCCGCGCGGCTCGGCAGCTTGCGCTCGAAGCGCCGCAGCACCATGTAGCGGTCGGTCTGGGCGCCGCCGTCCAGCAGCGTCTTGGCGGCCGCGAGCAGCACCGCCGGCTCGTCGCGCTCGAGGGCCGCGCGACAAGCGTCGTACCCCTCGAGCCCCATGGACGCCAGGCTGCGGGAGGCCTCGTCGATCAGGCCGTCGTCGGGCTTCGAGAGGGTCGCGAGGTGGCCGAAGATCGCCTCGGCAGCCCCCACGGGGACGGCCACGGCGGGGATCTCGGCCTCCGGGGTCGCTCCAGCGGCAGGGCCCGTCCGGGGCCCGAGGTCGGGGGCGCCGTCCGCCCCGATGCGCTTGGGACCCGGAGCGACGTCGCCGCGCGGGCGCTTGCCGAGGTCGACTCCGGCCTCCTTGCCCGACTTCTTGGGGGCGTCCGGGAGGTCGAGCTGAGCAGCAGCAGGACCCGCGAGTAGAACCGCGCCGATCAGCGCCAAAAGCGATTTGAACTTCATAGGGGGGTCGTCGGGACTCGATGCCATACCCAGCCCGACCCCACAAGATACCGGTCGAGCGCCAGACCTGGGCTCCGGCCCCCCGGGGATTTGCCTCAAGGCTCGGTCCGATCGAGCCGAACTCCCATCCAGTCCCCCCCATAGAGCACTCATACGCCAGCCCCCCCCTCCTGTCCCATGAGCCCGACCCCCGACACCGTCGCCCTGCCCAAATCGATCCTTGAGGCAGACTCCCTGCCGAGCCTGCCCGCGGTCGCCATGGAGGTCCTGCGCTTGACCGGCGAGGAGGGCACGACCCTGGACGACCTGGCCGAGGCGATCTCCAGGGACCCGGCCCTGGCCGCCAAGCTCCTCAAGCTCTCCAACTCGAGCCTGTTCAGCATGAGCCACGAGGTCGCCACCCTGCAGAAGGCGACCATGGTGCTGGGGATGAAGTCGGTCATGCTCATGGCCCTCAGCTTCTCGCTCAGCGAGGCCGTTCCGAAGCGGGGCGGCGGTGCCTTCGACTACAGCGACTACTGGTACCGCAGCCTGGTCGGCGCGGTGGCCGGTCGCTCCCTGGCCCAGACCATCGGCAAGCCCCAGCTCGCCGACGAGGCCTTCCTGTGCGGCCTGCTGGCGAACTTCGGGGCGCTGGTCATGGCCGAGTGCCTGCCAGGCGACTACGCCGAGGTGATCGCATCTTCCGACGGCAACTGGCCCACCTCTGAGCTCGAGGACCAGCTCATGGGCTTCAACCAGAGCGACGTCACCATGGCGCTCCTGGAGTCCTGGAGCATCCCGCCGCTGCTCGCCAAGGCGGTCGGCTACATGCAGCGCCCCCAGAAGCTGCCGCGCGGGCTCGACACCGACGTGCGCGAGCTCACCGCCGTGATGACCCTGGTCTCCTTGACCGTGCGCATCATGTGCGACCGCGACAAGGGCCGCCACCTGCGCCTGCTCCAGAAGTGGGCTGGCTCGAAGTACGGCATGTCGAAGCCCGACGTCGACGACTTCCTCACGGGCCTCCAGTCCGGCATCGCCGAGACGGCCGAGATGCTGCAGATCGACCTGCCCCCGGGCCACGACCACGACGCGATCATCCGCGCCGCCCGCGACCACCTCCTGGCCATCTCGCTCGGCACTGCAGTCGACCTGACGCGCACCCAAGCCGCGAACGAGAACCTCACCGCCGAGAAGGCCGAGCTGGAGGTGCGCGCCACCACCGACGCCCTCTCGGGCCTGCCCAACCGGGCCAGCCTCAACGAGAAGCTGGAGTCGGAGATCCGCACCCGACTCGGCCGCAAGAAGCCCTTGCACCTCGGCGTGATCATGATCGACATCGATCACTTCAAGAGCTTCAACGACACCTACGGCCACGCCGCCGGCGACGAGGTCATCAAGCTCGTCGGCCAGACCATCCAGGGCGCCCTACGCCCCGGGGACTTCGCCGCGCGCTACGGCGGCGAGGAGTTCACCGTGGTCATGCCGCTCACCACCCTCGACGGCATCCGCACCGTCGCCGAGCGCGTCCGCGCCGACATCGAGGCCGCCACCTGCACCTGGGAGGGCCAGCCCCTGCAGGTCACCGCCAGCCTCGGCTGCGCCACCTTGGAGCAGGCCCAGTCCGAGCTCGACGGGGAGCGTCTGGTCGAGAAGGCCGACAAGAAGCTCTACGAGGCCAAGGAGACCGGCCGCAACCGCGTCGCCTCCTAGCTGCTCGCCTTGCCGCCGGGCAGCTAGCGCCCGAGCAGCTTCCCGAGCAGGCTGCCCCGGGCGGCCTTGCGATCAGCCTCGAGGTGCTGCAGGTGACCCTGCATCCCGTTGGCCCAGTCCTCCACGACCTTGGCCTGGTCGAGCACGCTGTGCAAGGCGGCCAACAAGTCGTTGTCGTGGGCTGCTGGGTTCGCCTTGGGCCCCAGCTCGCGCGTCTCGGCGAAGACCTCCTCGAGCCGATCGAGGTGCGCCTTGCGCGAGTAGCGCTCGACCGACTGCTTGCAGCCTGCGGAGAGGCGCGCCTGCAGCTCGACGTTGCCGAGCAGCTCGAGCATGCGCTCGGCGATGTGCTCGACGTCGCGCGGGCGGAAGAGGATCCCGGTCTCGCCCTCGCGCACCATCTCGGGCAGGCCCGCGATGTCGGACGCCGCCATCGGCGTGCCGGCCAAGAGGCACTCGTAGCAGGTCAGCGGCGAGTTCTCGCACCAGATGGACGGGAAGACGTGCACCGCGGCACCGACGAGGTGCCCCACGACCTCGTCGTGGGGCACGCGGCCGTGCAGCACGAGCGCGTCGGACACGCCGAGCTCGGCGGCCAAGGCCCGAAGGTTGTCGGTCTCGGTGCCGCTGCCCACGAGCTCGAGGCGTGCGGCCGGGTTCCGCTGGAGGATGGCGGGCAGGGCGCGCACCAGGAAGTCGAGGCCCTTCTCGCGGTCGATGCGCCCCACGAACAGCATGCGGTTCGGGTCGCGTTCGACGGTGCGCTGGGCTTCTTCGAAGGCCTCCAGGCCGCCGAAGGAGTCGGGCTCGATCCACAGCGGCAGGGCGTGGGCCGGGCCGAGGCCGTGCTCGCCGAGCATGCCCGTCAGGAAGCTGCTCGGCGCAGTGAAGTTCGTGACCGCAGCGCGCGCGCTCGCGAGCTTCATCACCGACGCCAGCACCACGCGCCCGTCGAAGGGGTAGTTCGCGCCGCAGCCGCGCTCGAGGCACTTTTTCCCGGGCCCGCCCTCGCACACGCGGAACTGCTCGGTCTCGCTCGGCGGTACGGTGCACCAGCCGTTGGGGCACAAGAGGCTCCAGTCGTGGACGGTCTGGCAGATCGGAGCACCGCTCTTGGCGGCCGCCTTGGCGATCACGGTCGGGAACTCCGACGGGAAGCTGTAGGTGTTGTGCAGGTGCACGAGGTCGGGCCGGAAGTCGGCGCACAGCTCCTCGAAGGCAGCGTTCAGCGCGGGATCACGGACGAGCCGGCCCGCGTGGAAGTCCGGGCGCTGGACGACCCGCGTCAGCTCCTCGTCGCGCGACTCGTCGGGGTCGCCGGCGAAGATCGCGACCTCGTGGCCGCGGGCCCTGAGCCCCTCGGCCACCTGGTGCATGTAGATCTCGGCGCCGCCCACCTGGCGGTAGAAGGTCGAAACTTCGAGGATGCGCATGGCGGGGATTCTAGCCCGTGACCCGACCGAATGGCGCACCCCAAGGACGGCTTGCGCGGGGAGGTCTCACGAGTAGGCCGCCAGCAGCCCCTCGCGCTCGGCGCACAGGCGCAGGGCGCGCTCGAAGAGCCGCGTGTCGAACTCGGCCAGGCCCTCCTGGTTCTCGCCGCTCTGGCGCCGGCCGGCGAGGTCGCCCATGCCCCGCCAGGCGAGGTCCGCCTCGGCGATCTCGAAGCCGTCGCGGGTCGACTCGAGCAGCTGGAAGCGCTCCTCGGCCGACTTGGGGCCCAGCAACAGGCACCAGGACGGTTCGCCGGCCCCCGCGCCGCGACCCACGCGACCACGCAGCTGGTGCAGCTGGGCGAGGCCCAGCCGCTCCGCGCCCTCGATCACGATCACGGTCGCCTCGGGCACGTCGACGCCGACCTCGATCACCGTGGTGCCGACCAGCAGCTTCGACTCGCCGGCCTTGAAGCGCGCGAAGGCTGCGCGGCGCTCCTCGGGCTTGATGCGGCCATGCACGAGCTCGATCCCGTGGCGCGCGAGCTTGCCCGCCAGGAGCCAGTCGCGCGCGGTCAGGACGCCGCGGCCACCCTCACCGTCCTCGATGCGCGGCAGCACCCAGAAGGCCCGCTCGCCGCGCTCGAGGCGCTCGTCCAGGAGGGCCCCGATGCGCCGCCGCTCGGCGCCGCGCACCCAGCGCGTGCGCAGCTCGCCGCGCCCGGGCGGCAGCTCGTCGATCACCGACAGGTCGAGGTCGCCGTAGAGGACCCGCGCCAAGGAGCGCGGGATCGGCGTGGCGGTCATCGCCAAGAGGTGCGTGCGCTGGCCCTTGTCGCGCAGGGCGCGGCGCTGCTCGACGCCGAAGCGGTGCTCCTCGTCGACGATCACCAGCACTAGGTTCGCGAAGGCGACGCGCTCGCTGAACAGCGAGTGGGTGCCGAAGACGACCATCGGCGTGCCGCTCTCGAGCTCGGCCAGGAGCGCGCGCACCTCGGCGGGCTTGGTCGAGCCGGTCAGGAGCCGCGCCGGCACGCCGGCCGCCGCGAGGAACGGCGCCTGGCCCTCGAAGTGCTGCTCAGCGAGCACCTCGGTCGGCGCCATCAAGGCGACCTGGCCCCCGGACCAGCCCGGCCGCGCGCGCGCCACCGCCGTAGCCGCCAGCACCGCCACAGCCGTCTTGCCCGAGCCCACATCGCCTTGGATCAGGCGCCCCATCGGACGCCCGCTCGAGAGGTCGCCGAGCAGCTCCCCCACCACCCGCGCCTGGGCGCCGGTCAGCTGGAAGGGCAGCCCAGCCGCGAGCTCGTCGAGGTCGACCGCGCCGATCGCGGGCGCCTCGCCGGCTAGGCGTGCCCGACGCCGGTGGACCAGCCGCGCCGCGAGGCCCATCAGCCCCTCCAGCCGGATGCGACGGCGCGCCAGCTCGAAGGCGGTGCGCGAGGTCGGGTAGCGCAGCTCCCAAGCCGCGCCGTCGAGCCCCGGCAGGTCGAGGCCCTCGAGCTCGCTCGGGTCGAGCCGCTCGCCGATGCCCGGCGGAGGCTCGCTGCCATCTGGCGGAGCCGCGCCCGCGCCGACGTCCGCTCGCAGCCCTGCGGGCCGCGGCACGAGCCGCTCGAGCGCCTGGCCCACGAGCCCCTTCAGGTAGTCCTGGCCGATGCCGTCGGTGACCGGGTACAGGGGCTCGAGGTGCCCCGGCTCGGGCAGCGGTCGCTCGGCGCTGCCCGAACGCGGCGCCGCGAGGGCCGGCCCCGACTTGGTCGTGACCACCTGGCCGACGAGCTGCACCTCATCGCCCACCTTGAAGTTGTCGCGCTGCCAGGGCTGGTTGAAGAACAGCGCCTCGATCCCACCGCTCGCGTCCACCAGCTTGACCCGCAGGAGCGAGCGCTTGCCCCCCTGTCGGAAGAAGCGCTTGGCGGCCACCTCGCCATGCAGCCGCACCAGCTCGCCCGGCATGCCCCGCGCGAGCTCGACCGGGACGCTCGCCGGCATCTCCTCGAGGTCGCGCGGCACCAGCAGCACGAGGTCCAAGAGGGTCCGGATCCCGAGGCCCGCCAGGCGCTCCGCCCGGGCCGGCCCGACGCCGCTCAGGCAGGTGACCGGCTCGGCGGACGCGCTACTCGCCGCCACCCTGAGCCGGGGGGGCGAGGATCGCGGGCAGCACCTCGGCCGCCGGCTTGTTCTGGGGCGTGAAGCCGCGGTCGGCCAAGCCGCCGGCCAGGGGGTAGCTGCTCCAGTTCCAGAGGTGCAGTCCGACCAGCACGCCGGGGTGCCGCTCCTCGACCCGGCGCAGCGCTTCCGCGAGGGCCCGGTACAGGAGCGCCTGGGTCTCGGGCGAGGTCTCGCCCCGCATCAGGTGCGGGCGCCGCCAGGCGTCGGTGGTCGAGGCAAAGCCGATCGCGGTCACGTGCAGGCGCAGCCCGCGCGCCTGGGCGATCTCGACCGCGCCGGTCAGCTTGCCGGTGATGCGCGACGTGATCGCGGCCTCCTTGGGCGCGTCGAAGCGGCTCGAGCCGGTCTGGGGCTCGAGGGACGTGAACAGCTCGACCGACAGGAGGTCGATGCGCTCTTCGAAGGGCGCCTCGCTCAGCTCGGCGAGGGACCCCGCGGTGTAGGTCACGAGCCCGAGGAAGCTGTCGCTCGCGCGGGTCGCTAGGTCGCGCCAGCCGTCGCGCTTGGCCGCCCACATCGCCTGGGTCCCCGCGTCCTCGGGCTCCAGGCTCGGGGGCATGGTCGAGCTCGGCAGGGCCGTGCCGATGCACAGCACGTCCACGCCGGCCAGCTCGGCGAGCAGGGCGTAGTGCACGAGGAACGGCTCGTAGGTGCCGAAGAAGTCCTCGATGCGTCCGACCGTCGACAGGGAGTCGTCGGCGGTGTGGCTGCCGTGGCGCGTGCTCAAGAGGTGCGGCGTCAGGATCGACGTCAGCCCGACGGCGCGCCCGGCGGCGGCGATCGAGGCCAGGACGGCGTCGGGCTCGGAGGCGTGGATCGGGATCGAGTGCAGGCGTCCGGGGCGCTGGGGCTCGGACGCCTTGCGGTAGGCCTGGACCCCGAGGGAGAAGGAGCTCGCGCCCAAGGCGGCCAGCTCGGCCAGGCTCTCGCCGGCGGCGAGCGAGCCGTAGCCGGCACCCTTGGGGCCCGGGACCAGGGCAGCGCCCGCCCGCCAGGCGCCGACCTCGGCGCGCGCCGCGCGGTCCTGGCGCCAGGCGGCTAGGTCGGCCTTGCGCTCGGCAACGAGGACCTCGAGGGCGGCGCTGAAGCCCGCCTGCTCGGCGACCGGGTCGAGCTCGACCTTACCGACCCACAGGTCGCGCAAGTGACCGGCGCCTTCGGTGGCCAGCAAGGTGCGGAACCAGAAGGCGCGGCAGGGCTCGATCAGGTGCGGCGAGCCGCTGCCCGCGAGCACCGTGGCGAGGTCGGGGACCAGGCCGGAGTCGGCCAGGTGCGCGACCCAGAGCTCGAGCTCGACGTCCCACCACTCGCCGGCGCCGGCGACCCCCGCGGCGGGGCCGAGCCAGGCGGCGGCCGGCGGTCCGAGCAGGCGGCTCGCGGTGGACTGGGCCACGGCCGCGCCGCCGTCGTCGGGCACGCCCGCGCCGAGCAGCACGTGCACGCGGCCGGTGACCGGGTTGACGCGGCTGAGCACGGCGTCCCCGAGCAGCCGCAGCATCTCCTCCACATGGCCGTGCACGGTCACGTGGGTCACGCCGATGGCGGCCACGGGTTGCTCGGATGCGGTACCGGTGTCGTCGGCCCAGGCGAAGGTGCGGTCGCGCGCGCCCTCCAGCACGCGCAGGTAGTTCTGGGCGCGGTCGGGATCGAAGCTGGTCGGCACGCGGAACTCGAAGCCGCCGAAGGTCAGGCGCTTGTCGGTCTCGAAGCGCGCCAGCCAGGCCACGCGCCGGTCGTCGAGCTCGGCGGTCTGCAGGCGGCCGCTGGAGGCGAGCGCCCCCTCGAGCTCCACCTCGCCCGAGCGGAAGGCGGAGAAGCCCGGCACGAAGGTCGGCTCGAGGCCGGCCATGTAGGCCGCTAGGGCGGCGTCGGAGTTGGCGTACCAGAGGGTCACCGGCAGGCCCCCACGGCCAGGGTCCTCGAAGGTCGCCACGATCCCGTCCTGGGGGCTGTCCCAGCCGCGGCCGCGGAACAGGAAGCCGGTGGGCGTCAGCTCGAGGCCCATGGCAGCGAGGGGCGCGGTGAGGTCCCTGGGGACCTCGCCGGGGCTGGTCAGGGCCAGGATCCGCGGCAGGTCCAGGTCCCCGGAGGAAGCGGCGCGCACGTCCAAGAAGCCCCCGGGCTCGACCTCGCGCTCGGCGGCGGCGCGGGCGAGGTCGCTGGGCACGATGACCTCGACCCGGGGGGCGGCCAGGAAGTTCCCGCGCAGCTCCCAGGCGTCCGACGGGGGGGCGACGAGGGGCAGGGCGAGGATCAGGCCGGTCAGCATGGGCTAAGTCTACTGCGCGGAGGGGCTTGGGGAAGGGAGTGGCGGGGTGAGGAAGGCCGACCCGGCGCCATTTGGTGGGGTACGCTTGCCGACGCCCCTCACCGGACCGGGAAATCCGGTTGCTTCGGAACCACCCAAGCGCTTTCGCCGTCCAAGGGCGCGCTGGCTCCACTGGGGCCCGCCCAAGTCCGACCAGAACTCCCCCCAACCGCCCCGATTTCCGCCCCGAACATGAAGAAGACCCTGTTCACCCTCGCCCTCGCCAGCTTCAGCAGCATGGCCCTCGCCCAGGAAGCCCTCGGGCCGATCCAGACGGCCCAGGACGCCTCCGAGCTGGCCCTCGTCGGCGAGGCCCCGTTCCTCGCGGAGCAGCTCATCGTGCGCTTCGTCGAAGGCATCGACATGCAGGCCGCCGGCCAGCTCCTGGACGGCGAGCGCTACCACGTGATGGAGGAGCTGGTCCCGGCCCTCAACATGTTCCTGGTGCGCGTCAACGACGGCACCCGCATCGCCACGGCGATCGGCGAGCTGCAGGAGCTCGAGGTGGTCCAGTACGCCAGCCCCGACGGCATCCCGACCTCGCGCGACACCCTGCCCAACGACCCGCACTACAGCAAGCTGTGGCAGCACGACAACAACAAGATGCAGACGCCCAAGGCGTGGGACCTCGGCACGGGTGACCCGGGCTTCGTGATCTCGGTCGTCGACGGCGGCTGTCGCCTCAGCCACCCCGACCTGGCCGGCAACCTGTACGTCAACGCGGCCGAGCAGGGCGGCATCCCGAACTTCGACGACGACGGCAACGGCTACAAGGACGACATCAACGGTTGGGACGCCTACAGCAACGACGGCACGATCCCGAACGACAGCCACGGTACCCACTGCAACGGCATCGCGGGCGCGATCGGCAACAACGGCACCGGCGTGACCGGGGTGGCGTGGAACTGTGAGCTGATGCCGGTCGCCGGCTCGTCGGGCTCGACCTCGGTCGTCACCAAGGCCTACAACTACGTCTTTGCCCAGAAGAACCTGTGGATCACCTCGGGCGGCACGAGCGGCGCCAACGTGGTCGTGACCAGCAACAGCTTCGGCATCGACAAGGGCAACTGCCAGACCACCTACCAGGCCTGGAACGACCTCTACAACCTGATGGGCTCGGTCGGCGTCCTGTCCTGCGGCGCGACCGCCAACGCCAACTGGAACATCGACGCGGTCAACGACACCCCCACCGGCTGCTCGAGCCCGTACATGGTCTCGGTGACCAACACGACCTCGTCCGACACCAAGGCCTCCAGCGCGGGCTACGGCCTGACCACGATCGACCTCGGCGCGCCGGGCTCCTCGATCTACAGCACCGAGTCCAACGGCGCCTACAGCTACAAGACCGGCACCTCGATGGCCACGCCCCAGGTGGCCGGCGCCATCGGCCTGCTGCACAGCCTGGCCAGCACCGAGTTCGCCAACCTGCGCGCGTCGAGCCCTTCCCAGGCGGCGCTCGAGCTGAAGTCGATCATCCTCAGCAACGTGGACCCGCTCACCAGCCTCAACGGCAAGACCGTCTCCGGCGGTCGCCTGAACGTCTGGAAGGCGGCCCAGGACATCAGCACTTGGACCGGTACCCCCGGCGGTACCGACGGCACGATCGTCGAGTTCGGCGCCGGTCTCGGCGGCGCCAACATCGGCACGCTGGCCTCGACGTCGATCCCGAACATCGGCACGACGATGACCCTGAACGCTTCGGGCTTCAACAACACCGCCCTGGTGCGCCTGGTCCTCTCGACGGGCCAGATCAGCCAGGCCAAGTGGGGCGGCACGCTGCTCGTCAACTTCGGCGCGGCGGTGTTCGATCAGACCTTCGCCACCACCGGCGGCGCGGCGACGATCAACATCCCGATCCCCAACAGCCCGGCCTACGTCGGCTTCGTCACCTACGGCCAGTGCGGCGGTTCGGACGCGACCCAGCCCCAGGGCATCGCCATGAGCAACGGCCTGACGATCACCGTCGGCCAGTAGGCTCGCCTCGGTAGCGCCACGAGGCGGCCCGCGCTCCGGATTTCCGGGGCGCGGGCCGCTCGCCTTGGGCGCGCCCGCCGAGCCCACACGGTAAGCTGGGCCCCGTGAAGGACCTCGCCCCGCTCCCGGACTACAGCCGCCGGCACCTGAACCCCGACCAGGCGGCCGCCTACCGGCTCAAGTTCCGCCGCGGCCCGATCCGCCGCTTGAGCGCCCGCCGCGAGCGCCTGCTCGTCACCCGCGCCCTCGACGCGGCCCTCGCGCGGGTGCCCGCCGCTTCGCCGACGCTCCTGGACTACCCCTGCGGCGCTGGTCGCTTCGCGCCGCTCTTCGCCGGTCGGGTCGCCCACTACGTCGCGGGCGACCACTCGCCGCACATGCTCGCGATCGCCACCCAAGCCCTGCGCGAGGCCGGGCTCGCCGACCGCCTCGTGCGCACGGTCGAGGGCGACGCGCGGCACATGGACCTCGAGGACGACGCGGTCGACCTGGTCTGCTGCATGCGCCTCCTGCACCACTTCCCCGAGCGCGACGATCGCCTGCGGATCCTCTCCGAGCTGCGCCGCGTCTCGCGCGGGCCCGCGGTGACGAGCTTCCTCGACGCGGCCTCCTTCAAGCAGCGCCGCCACGTTGCCAAGCTGCGCCGCCGTGGCAAGGCCTCGCGGCGGGTGCTGCTGACGCCGGACGAGTTCGCCGCCGAAGCCGCCGCCACCGGCTGGCGCCTGGTCGACAGCTGGGCCTTGTCCGGCCTCTTCTCCGGGCAGCGCGTGGCCCTGCTCGAGCCCAGCACCGACGTCCGAGGGTGAGCGCCCTCGCCTGGCGCGACGAGCCCGCCCGGCTCGCCCTGGCCGCGGTCGGCGGCCTCGACGAGCTCTTCGCGCTCGAGGGCGACCTCGGCGAAGCGCGCCTCGCCGAGCTCGGCCCGCCGCTGACCACGGCCCGCACCCGCCGCTTGTACCGCGTCGCCACCGCGGGGCTCGACTGCTTCGTCAAGCTCCAGGTTGCGCACCCGCGCGACCTCCCACCGGGCCGCTGGCTCTCCTATGCCCTGCGGCCAGCACCCGCTGTGCGCGAGGCCGCCGCCCTGCGCGTCCTCGGCGACCTGGGCATCGCGGTCCCCGAGGTCCTAGCCGCCGGCTCCCGCGGGCGCTTCCCCACCACCACCCGCGCGGCGCTGATCACGCGCGCCATGCCGGCGCGCATCGACCTTGGATCTTGGCTCGAGGCCGAGCCCAGCGCCGCCCGCCGGGCTTCGGCCATGGACGCAGCCGAGGCCCTCGTCGCCCGCATCCACGCAGCCGGCTGGAGCCTGGGTGGCGCCTCCTACAGGAACCTCCTGGTGCGCACCGACCTCGGGCCCACGAGGCCGATCGGGCCCGACGACCTAGCCATCCTCGACCAGCCCAACCTGGCCCGGGGCAGCAAGCGAAGCGCCCGCGATGCGCGACACTTGGGTCGCGATCGCGGGCGCTTCACCTGACCCGACGCGGACGCCGGATCGGGGCTCTCAGGACTCGTACGTTCCGCCGCTCTTGGTGTCGCTCGTGGCCTCGAGCGGCTCGTCGATCATGCGGGACGGGGACTCTTCCGCCGCCGGGGTTGCCGGCAGAGGCTGGGGGATCTCGTCGAGCTCGCGCTTGACGCTCGGGGTCACGATCACGCCTTCGTCCAGGTGCTCGCTCGCCGCAGCACTGGCGCGGGCGCGTAGCAGCGAGGAGTAGAACTGGGCGACGTCGAACTCGTGCGGGCGGTAGATCAGCTCGAGTCCGACCAGCTGGTGCAGAGCCATCAGGGCTTCCTCGAGCTCTGCGCCGCCGGCGGTCATCGTCTCGACCAGGTTGAGACCGCTGAACGGCTCGCGCTGGTCGCGCAGGGCGAAGAGCGCGGTCAAGGCCGGGCTCGGGCGCACGGCGACCGGCTCCTCGTTGCCACGGCGGACCTTGAGGCCCTCGTAGTGGGTGCTGCCCCAGTAGTTGCGGCAGTCGATCGTGAAGGTCGCCTCGGGGTGCACCATGAAGTGCGTCTCGCCGGCCTTGGTCAGGTCGAAGCGCTCGCGCGGCCCGTTCTCGGCCTTGCCGATCACGAACGAGAGGGTCTCGGGGCTGAGGTGCTCCTCGACGACGCGGAACTGCTCGGCCATCGGCAGGCTGCGGACGCGCTCGAGCTCCTCGCGGTCGAGGCCGAGAGACTCGAAGTTCCAGGCGCTGGCGTCGTGCCAGCGGATGAAGCCGAGCGAGGCGGACTCGAGGGCGCGGAAGACCTCCGCGACGTCGAGGTGGGCGCTGGTGTTGCCCATGTAGCGGTCGACGAACTCAGCGTCGTCCACGAGCGCAGCACGGCGCCAGTCGGGACAGCTCGGGTCGTCCTGGACGAGTCGGTCGATCTGGTCGCGGGCCGCCTCGAGGCGCTCGCGCAGGGGCGCGCTGCGCTTGGCGCTGCCCTCGATCGCAGCGATCACCTTGGAGAAGTGCTGGCGGCGACCGGGGAGCGTGACCGAGATCAGCCCGTGGGGCGCGAGGGTCGAAGCGACGTTCTCGAGGAAGCCGGCCAGCCCACCCTGGGCGCAGGTCGGGAGGCCGCTGATGTAGGCCGCGTCGTAGCCGAGCTCGGGGACCTCGAGGCCCTCGAGGTTCGACAGGTCCGCGACCTGGAATTCGATGTTGCCAAGACCCTTCTCGGCCGCTGCGGCGCGCGCCTCCTTGATCGCGGCCTCGCTGCCGTCCACGCCCGTGAAGAGCACCTCGGGCTGGAGGGAGGCCTGGTGGATCAGGTCGACGCCGGTGCTGCAGCCGACCTCGACCACCTGGACCGAGCGTGGGACGCTGCGCGAGAGGCGGCCGTAGGAGAGCAGGAGACGCGCGTCGAAGCCGTCGCGCATGGTGATCGATTCGTGGGAAACCTGGATGGTCATGGCAGTGGGGAGCCCCCGGTAGGGAACGTGTTGACCGGTCGGAGCCGGAGGTGGGGAAACTTCTACCAGCCCTCTCGGCAGGACCCGGAAATCCCTTGAGCCCAAGAAATCGTTTCTCCGGCCAAGGGCTTCCGGGTGCCCCAGACCTGCGACGGAGTCGGGGTCCTGCCCCGCGCCGGTTGCCCAGGACCACAGGGCCCCGGTACCATCCGCCGATGTCCAGCCCCCTCGACGCCTCAGGTGGGAACTCCCATGGAAGCCACCGCTAGCGGACCCGGCGTGGCCACCGACACCCCTTCGGCGGCCACACCGCGCCAGGTCCAGCGACGCGCGGCCACGCGCCTTTGGCTCTGGAACGTGCTGGCTGCGGCCCTCCTGCACCTCGCCTACACCGACAACGTCACGACGAGCGGCTCCGCCCGGGCGGTCGCCTTCCTGTACCTCGGGCTGGTCTCCAACGCCTTCGTGCTGAGCTTGGCACCGGGCCTGGTCGGGACCCTGCTCGCGGCCGCCTGGCCCACCGGGCGCCGCCGCTCCCTGGGCTGGACCCTCGCGGTCCTGTGGACCCTGCTGCTGCTCGTGATCCGGCTGGACACCGAGATCTGGGGCATCTTCCGCTACCACATCAATGGGATGGTGCTGGCCACGATCACCAACCCCGCCGCCGCCGACGCGGTCCACATCGGCCTGGCCGACAAGCTCTGGACCCTCTTCGAGGTGCTCGTCGTCCTGGCGCTCGAGCTGCTGCTCCTGAAACGCCTCCTGCGCACGGCGACGCACGGCTTCCGCCCGAGCTCCGGGCGCCTGCTCTTGCTGTTGGTGCTCCCGATCATGCTGGTCGAGAAGGGCATCTACGCCCACGCCGACCTGTACCGCGACCGACGCGTCACGTCCCTGGCGCGCGTGCTGCCGCTCTACCAGCGGCTCACGGTCAAGCGCATGTTCGTCAAGCACTTCGGCTTCCAGCTCGAGGACCGGCCCCAGGTCAGCCTCGGCGGCGAGGGCATCCTGCTCGACTACCCCCTGACCCGGCCGACCTTCCCCGAGGCGGGTGTGGCCCGGCCGAACATCCTGCTGGTCGTGATCGACTCCCTGCGCGCCGACGCCTTCGGGCCCGAGGCGATGCCGCACGTCTCGGCCTTCGCCGCGGACCCGGCCAACCATGTGCGCGTCTTCGAGGACCACTACAGCGGCGGCAACGCCACGCGCTTCGGGCTCTTCTCCATGCTCTACGGCCTGCATGGCTCCTACTGGATCCCGGTCTACACCGAGGGCACCTCGCCCGTGCTGGTCGACTCCCTGCTCGACCTCGACTACGAGCTCCAGGTCCTGTCGACCGCCTCGATGAACTACCCCGAGTTCCGCTCGACGGCTTGGGTGCGGATCGAGGATCGCGTCCAGGACGACCTCGAGGGCGAGACGCCCGGCGAGCGCGACGCCTCCCTCGCGATCGCCTTCGACGAGCACCTGACCCAGCTCGAGACCGACGGCCTCGACGACAAGCCCTTCTTCACCTTCGCCCTGCTCGACGCCCCGCACCAGACCTACTCGTTCCCCGAGCCGCCCCCCGGCGCGCCGCTGTTCGAGCCCTACCTCGGCGACATCGACTACAAGGCCCTCGCCGGCGGCGCCACCGACGAGGAGCTGGTCGCGCTCAAGAACCGCTACCTCAATGCGGTCCTGCACGCCGACCGCATGACCGCCAAGATGCTCGACAGCCTGCGCGCCCACGGCGAGCTGGAGGACACGCTGGTGGTCATCACCGGCGACCACGGGGAGGAGTTCTGGGAGAACGGCTTCTGGGGCCACACCTCGAACTTCACCCCCGAGCAGGCCAAGGTGCCACTGCTCTTCGCGGGGCCCGGGGTGCCCGCCGGCCGCGAGACGCGCCCCACCAGCCACGTCGACCTGGCGCCGACCCTGCTCGAGCTCCTGGGCGCCGACCCGGCGATCCGCGCCGACTGGACCGTCGGCCTGAACCTCTTCGACCTGCCCGGTCGGCCCGGCGATCGCAACGAGGTCTCGGACCCCGACAGCTACCGCCGGCGCACGGTCTCGGGCTGGGACCTGCTCGGGATCGACACGCCGGGCGGCATCCTCGAGATCCCGACCGAGACCCACCGCGGCTTCGGCATCGCAGCCTGGACCCGGGACTGGCAGCCGATCCTCGACGACAGCCTGCTCGAGGCCGAGGCCGCCGCGATCTCGGCCACGGCCCTCGAGTGTCGCCGCTTCCTGCGCTGAGCCCGGCCGACCCCCGGCCTTGGGCGCCGCCGGAGCGCCACTCGTCCTAGGGGCTTGCGGCTAGGTCCAGTCGGGCTAGCACCCGGCCGGCGACCGCCTCGGCCGTGTGCGCCCGCGCCCAGCGAAGGGAGGCCTCGGCGACCTCGCCGTAGCGACCGCTCGCGAGCAGCTCGTCGGTCTTCGCCTGCAGCTCTCCAACCGTGTCGAAGCTGACGCAGTTGACGCCGTCCACGAGCTCGTGGGGCGCCGACGCCGCGGGCTTTTCGTTCAGGCGCCAGAAGCACGGGACCGCGCCATTGGCAGCGATCTCGTAGTGCCGCATGCAGTCCCACCCGGCCTTCTTCATCGTCACCGCGAAGTGCGAGTCGGCCAGGTCGGCAAAGTAGTCGGCCTCGCGCTCGAAGCTGTAGCCGCCGTTGCAGTGCTCGGCGATCCAGGGGTGCTTGCGCGCCTCCTCGCACTGCACGTGGGTCGAGAAGAGCCGCGCCTTCTCGGCGCGCACCTCGGGCACCAGCTTGACCGCTGGGATGCCGAAGCTGATCGGCTCGGCGCGCCCGACGTCGCGGTCGAGTCGCTCGCGCTTGAAGACCGTCCCGAGCCGCTCGAGGCCGGGCAACAGGTCGGTCGCATCCTCGCCGTCGAGGAACGCCCAGGGGGTGCGCGGGCGGCCGCCGCGAGGCCCGAGCAGGAGCCGGCCGAGGCGGGCCGTGCGCAGCTCGCGCGCCTGGCGCCGCACGCTCCCGAACAGGACCAGGTCGAAGTCGGCGAGGTCAGCGGCATGCAGGAGGGCACCTAGTTTGCCGGGGCGCGCGGGCTCCTGGGCCACCTTCAGGTTCTTCCAGATCGTGAAGCCACGGCCGTAGAGCTCGGCTCCGGTGCGCGGCTCGTCCTCGTACAGGGCGGGCTTGCGCGGCAGGTCGACGGCATCGGCGCCCAGCAGCCCGCGCAGCCCGACCATGACCGAGTCCTGCAGGTAGTCCTCCTTCGGCGAGGTCAGGAACAGTACGCGCGGGGCCATGGTCTTCAGGCGGGGTCGCTGGGGAGGGCGCGCAGCACGACGCGCAGCTCCTTCGCGGAGAAGGCGGTGCGGTAGTACTTCTCCCACGAGCGCACGGAGAGCTTCGACAGCACGCTGCCGATCGCCGCGCGGATGCCGCTGCCGAAGTTGAGCTCCTGGGACACGTACTCGAACTCGATGCTCGTGTACGGCGCCGGCTTGCGGCCGCGCACGAAGTAGTCGAAGGTGCCATAGGCGAAGGGCCGCTTGTGGGTCGGGTCGCGCCAGTAGCCGATGTGCCCGAAGTGCGGCACGGTCACCTCGAGGATGCCGCCGGGCTTGAGGATGCGGTGCAGGTCCTCCATCAGGCCGACCATGTCCGAGAGGTGCTCGAAGCAGTGGTAGCTGCGCACGCGGTCGATCGAGTCGGTGCGGAAGGGCAGCGGGTAGGCGTCGAGGTCGCAGACCACGCCGACGCCCGGCAGGGGCAAGAGGTCGACACCGATCTCGTCGGGCGCGACGTCCGAGCCGGAGCCGAAGTTGAGGATGCGCTCAGCCATCGCGGCGGGCCTCATCTTGTTGGTCGATCATGCGACGGAGGTACTTGAGGTGGACGTAGTGGGCGCCGAGCAGCGCCAGGGAGAGGCCGCGCCAGCCGAGCAGGAAGCCGCGGCCGAGGAAGTAGAAGCGCACGAAGCGCACGAGCGGGCGCAGCCAGAGGTCGGTGAACGAGGCGCGGCGGCCCTTGGCCCCCAGGTTCTCGGCGCCCAGCTTGGTGTACTTGCCGATCGTGCCGAGGTGCTCGTCGAGGCTGCGGTAGGACTCGTGCAGCAGGTCGCCAGAGAGCTCCGCCGCGGGCCCGTCGAGCACGACCTTCTCGTGCACGGCGCCGCCCTGCCAGCTGCCCCGGCGCCGATCGAAGAGCCGCAGCTGCCGGTCCGGATACCAGGTCCCGCGCCGGATCCACACCCCCTCCCACCGGGTCAGGCGCGGCATCGTGTAGCCCGGTCCCGTGAAGCCGGACTGCTTCCGCGCGCGCAGCTCTGCCTCGAGCTCGGGTGAGACCCGCTCGTCGGCGTCCAGGCACAGCACCCAGTCGTGGGTGGCCGCCTCGACCGCGAACTGCTTCTGCTTCGTGAAGCCCTCCCAGTCGCGCTCGATCACGCGCGCCCCGAGGCTGGCCGCCACCTCGCGCGTCGCATCGCTCGAGTGCGAGTCCACGACGATCACCTCGTCGCAGAACGAGAGCGACTCGATGCACGCGCCGATCCGGTCCGCCTCGTCCATCGCGATGATGCACGCCGAGAGATGCTCCGCTGCCATGTCACCCGGGATCCTAGCCCCGCCCCCCTCGAAAAGCCCGTGCGGCGCCACGTAGAATCGCCTGGCCCCTCCACAGAGGTTCCAGCCGCATGCCGGGGAGTCCGCTTGCTAGGCTGTGGCCTCACCCCACCAAGCCCCTACCGTCGCCCGCCATGCCGCTGTTCAAGAAGAAGAAGGACAAGCTCAAGATCCCCAAGGTCACCAAGGATCCCGAGCAGCACCCCGAGCGCCTCGCGGTGCTGCCCTACTGCGAGAGCGGCCGCGGCCTCGACGTCGGCTGCGGCCACCGCAAGTCGAGCCCCAACTGCATCGGCGTCGACCTGACGGCCGGCGGTGACAAGGGCGAGGCCGGCGTCGTCGCTGGCCAGGTCAGCCAGGCGGACGTGCAGGCCTCCGGCGACGACCTGCACATGTTCGCCGACGGCGAGCTCGACTTCGTCGTGGCGCGCCACAACATCGAGCACTACGTCGACCCGATCAAGACCATCCAAGAGTGGAAGCGCGTCCTGCGCCCGGGCGGCAAGCTCGCCATGATCGTGCCGGACGACCGCTACGTCGACACGATCCGGCTCGACCCCACCCACAAGCACGTCTTCACCCCCGACTCCATGCGCCGCATCCTCGAGCTGATCGGCGACATGCGCGAGGTCGAGGTCCGCGAAGCCGTCCCCGAGTGGTCCTTCCTCGCCGCCTTCGAGAAGGTGTGATTCACGCTCTCTTGCCGCGGGGCAAGCGCCTGCGGCGGGGCGTCGTGGCGCTCTCTTGCCGCGGGGCATGCGCCTG
>JARGPD010000065.1:23448-24982 GCA_029212845.1 Planctomycetota bacterium | reverse complement strand
TGCGCGTAGGCCAGTCGTGCGCTTTGGACGGCCGACGCGGACGCGCCGTTTTGATGCGGTACCGTTGGCGCGTACCCGATGCAGCGGTTCGATGTCGCGGTTGCTTGACTGCGGTCCGTCGACTGCGGTCCGTCGACTGCGGTCCGCCGGCTGCGGCTCCGTATGCGAGCGCCGCATTGGGGTGCCGCGCACCCGGCGGCGGCGGGTCGGCTAGTCGCTCGCCTTCGCGCGCCGAAAACCACGCCCCTGGGTGTGCGGCACCCCGCGGCGGCACTTGCTAGGATCGCGGCCATGAGCACCAAGACGATCGCGATCCTCGCCACCCTGGACACCAAGGCCGAAGAGGCCGCGTACGTGAAGGAGCGCATCGAGGCCCATGGCGGCCGCGCGCTCTTGGTCGACATCGGCATCGTCGGCACGCCGGGCCTGCCCGCCGATGTGGACCGCGCCACGGTGGTCGCGGCCGGCGGCGGCGACCTCGCTTCGCTGCTCGGCAACCCCACGCGCCAGGCCGCCGCGCCCTTCGTGAGCGCCGGCGCGACCAAGCTGCTGCTCGAGGCGATCGAGGCCGGCCGCGTCGACGGCGTGATCGCCATGGGCGGCACCCAGGGCAGCTCGAGCTGCGGCGCGATCCTGCAAGCCCTGCCCTACGGCCTGCCCAAGGTGCTGGTCTCGACCGTCGCGTCCGGCGACACGGCCCCCTTCATCGGCATCAAGGACATCTGCATGGTGCCGTCCGTAGGCGACCTCTTGGGGCTCAACCCCTTCACGCGCCGCATCCTGGCCAACGCGGCCGGCGCGGTGTGGGGCATGACCGAGGCCGCCGACGCGCCGATCGCGCCACGCGGCGACAAGCCGGTGATCGGCATGACCAACCTGGGCGTCCTGACCGAGGGCGCCATGCGCGCCGTCGCGCGCTTCCAGGAGAAGGGCTACGAGGTGATCGTCTTCCACGCGGTCGGCTCGGGTGGGCTCGCCATGGAGCAGATGATGAAGGAGGGCATCATCGGCGCCGTCTTCGACTACGCCATGGGCGAGATCGCGGACGAGATGTTCGACGGCCTGCGCGGCGCGAGTCCCGAGCGCCTGACCGTAGCAGGCAAGCTCGGCCTGCCCCAGGTGATCGTGCCCGGCGGCTGCGAGCACCTCGGCCTGCTCGTCGAGCCCAACCAGGTCCCCGACGAGTGGAAGGACCACCAGATGGTCTTCCACACGCCGATCGTCTTCGTGCCACGTCTCGACGCCGAGCGCTGGTGCCGCGTCGCCCAGGAGATCGCCGACCGTCTGGCCGCCTCGACGACGGGCAGGTGCACGATGATGCTGCCGCTCGACGGCACGAGCCGCTACTGCATCGAGGGCGGCGAGCTGCGCAACCCCGAGCTCGACGCGGTCTTCTTCGAGTACATGAAGCAGGCCCTGCCCGAAACGGTCGAGTGCCGCGAGCTCGACGCCGCCGCCGAGGACCCCGTCTTCGTCGACGCCTGCGTCGACCGCCTGATCGAGCTGATCGAGAGCTGATCGAGAGCTGATCGAG
>JARGPD010000065.1:10891-23348 GCA_029212845.1 Planctomycetota bacterium | reverse complement strand
GAGCTGATCGAGAGCTGATCGAGAGCTGATCGAGGGCTCAGTAGCCCACAGACGCTAGCGCCGGAGCCCCCCCCCCAAGCTCTGCCGATTGTCGCGCAGCGCGGTCCGATCGGGCCAGGCTGCCGGCCACGAGCCCCGACAACCTGCAGCCCATCGGGGGGCCGTGGCAAGCGACTCGATCAAGCGACTTGCCACGCCCAAGCTCCCGGCGAAGAGGGGCCCCCGGGCGCGGACAAGGCCGCCCAGGTATCCAAGTTGTTATGCTGGGGGTCCCACCCTCCGAAGAGCTATGCAAGACCCCGCCGATCAGAGCGCTGCCGAGGCAGCCAACGAAGCCGCCCTGTCCAGCCTGGACCAGATCAGGAACATCCTGACCGGCGACCAGCAGCGCGACGCGAAGCAGCGCTTCAAGAGCATCGAGGAGCGGCTCGGCAAGGAGACCGAAGCGCTGCGCAAGGACATGCGCGAGCGCCTGTCCAAGCTCGCCGCGAAGGTCGAGGCGGACCACGCTGCCCTCAAGTCCGAGCTGGCCAAGGCCAGCAAGCAGGGCGAGGCCCGTGACGACGCCCTCGCCGAGCGCATCGAGCGCCTCAGCGACGAGCTCTCCACCGACCTGCGCGAGGGCCTGGACGCCCTGCGTCTCGAGCTGAACGCCCGCTGCGACGCGCTCGGCACGGCGCTCTCCGAGCTCTCGGCGCGCAGCGTCCCGCGCACCGAGCTGGCCGACCTGTTCCAGGACCTCGCTGCGCGCATCGCGCCGCCCGCCCAGGGCGACTCCGCCAAGGCGAGCTAGGCGACCTCGACCCCGGGCATGCCCGACCGCAAACCCACGACCGCCGAAGAGGCCACCCTCGAGGAGCTGCGCAACCTGCTGCTGGGCCAGGAACGCGCCGAGCTCAAGGAGCTGCGCGATGTCGTGAACGGCGCACGCTTGGCGCCCGAAGACATCGGCCGCATCCTGCCCGCCGCCGTGCGCTCGCGCGCCGAGGGCGACCAGGAGCTGACCGCAGCCCTGACCCCGGCGATCGAGTCCGCCATCGAGGTCTCGGTCAAGCGCAACCCGGCCGTGCTCGTCGACGCGATCTTCCCCGTCATCGGCCCCGCGATCCGCAAGTCGATCCGCGAAGCCCTGGCCGGCCTGACCGAGACCATCAACACCTCGATCGAGCACAGCTTCTCGCCCAAGGGCCTGCGCTGGCGCTTCGACGCCTGGCGCACCGGCGTGCCTTTCAGCGAGGTCGTGCTGAAGAACAGCATCGTCTACCGCGTCGAGCAGGCCTTCCTGATCCACCGCTCCACCGGCCTCTTGCTCGCCCACGCGACCAGCACCCCCGCCACGGGCAGCGATCCCGACATGGTCTCGGCCATGCTCTCGGCGATCGAGAGCTTCGTCTCGGACTCCTTCGAGGGTCACGAGTCCGAGGGTATCGGCCAGGTCGAGTTCGGCGCCCAGCTGCTCGAGGTCGCCCACGGGCCGACCGCGATCCTGGCCTGCGTGGTGCGCGGCAGCCTCCCGGCCAGCTTCCGCACTCGGCTCCGGGAGACCCTGGAGGACATCCACAGCGCCAAGTCCGACCTACTGCGCGACTTCGACGGCGACACCCGCTCCTTCGAGGACACGCAGCTGAAGCTCGAGCAGCTGCTCGTCGAGGAGCGGCCCAAGCAGGCGCGCCGCAGCTTGGCGGTGCCGATCGTGCTCGGCCTCGGCTTCAGCCTCGTCTTGGTGCTGGTGGTGGTCCTTGCCCTGCGCAGCTACGACGAGAGCCAGCGCTGGCAGGACGCGCGCGAGGCCCTGGCCCAAGAGCCGGGGCTGATCACCCTGGTCGAGCAGCGCACCGAGGACGGCTACCTCGTCGGCGGCCTGCGCGACCCCCACGCCCGGGACCCCCTGGACCTGCTCGACGACTTCGGCATCGCGCGCGACTTGGTCGAAGGGCGCTGGGCCGAGCACCGCTCGGACGACGTCGAGATCGTGCGCCGGCGGACCCTCGACACCCTCGCCCTCCAGCACGGCGGCGCGGACCTGCACGTCTCCTGGGACGGCCTGGACCTGGCGCTCAGCGGCCGCGCACCCCACGCCCTCGCGAGCCGCATCCGCGACCTGCAGGCCAGCGGCGCGCTGGTCGGACTCGGCGCCCTCGACCTGACCGACCTGCGCGACCACGAGCTCGACACCGCACGCGCCAAGGCCGAGCTCGTGCGTGGGCTCCAGCTCTCCTTCGCGGCCGGCAGCTCCACCGCGCCGAGCGGCCTCGACGAAGCTGCGATCGAAGACCTCGCGGCCTACTGCGCCGCCCAGGGCATCGACCTGGCCTTCGGGCTCCGGTTCGAGCCCGGGTCCGAGCCGGGCGCCGACCTGCTCCTGCAGCTGCAGCGCCGCGAACACCTCGAAGCCCGCCTGGCCGAGCTCGCCCCCGGCGCGACCCTGCTCGGCCACCGGGCCCTCGACCCCGCGGGCAGCTCCTCGGTCCGGCTGCTCGTGGCCCTCGACTCCAAGCAGCCGTGATCCGCAAGAAGATCTGCATGCTGGGCGCCTTCGCGGTCGGCAAGACCAGCCTCGTGCGGCGCTTCGTCGAGGACAGCTTCTCCGACCGCTACGTGACCACGATCGGCGTCAAGGTCATGAAGAAGCAGCTCACCCATAGGGGCCGCGACGTGACGCTGATGCTCTGGGACCTGCACGGCGACGACGCCTTCCAGACGGTCCAGAGCTCGTACCTGCGCGGCAGCTCGGGCCTCTTGCTGGTCGCCGACGGCACCCGCGCCGAGACGGTCACCGTCGCCAGGCGCCTGCTCGCGCTCGCCACCGACCAGGCCGAGCTCGACGTGCCCTTCCTGCTCTTGATCAACAAGGCCGACCTCAAGGCCGACTGGGACCTCGAGGCCGCCGACATCGACGAGCAGCTCGCCGGCTGGACCGTGCTCGAGACCAGCGCCAGGTCCGGCGACGGCGTCGAGCAGGCCTTCGAGCTGCTGACCGCCCGGATGATGGAGCGCGATGCCGACTGACCACGCCTGCAGGACGCTCCTGCGCAGCGTGCTGTCCGACAAGCGGCACGCCTCGGTGCAGCTCGACAACGACGGGCGCGTCTCGCTGACCACCGGCGACCTGGCCTGGTTCGGCCTGGCGAGCTTGCGGCTCGGCGACCGGCCCGGCGACTCGCTCCAGCTCCTGCACGAGCTGCCCCTGCCCCCCACCGACGGGCGCCTGGTCCTGCCGCGCATGGAGCTGATCCACGGCCGCTCGACCGACGTGCACTGCGTCGGGAGCGAGGAGGGCCCCCTGCTCCTGTTCCTGGACGCGACCGGCGAGGCCCACCGCGAGCTGCACTTCCAGCAGCGCGGCAACCAGCTGGCCCTGGCCCTGCGCTCCTGGGGCATCGAGGTCTTCGAGGAGCGCGGCGGCGAGATCCGCGGCTTCGGCACCGGCTCGCCCTGGATGCGCGCGCTGGTCGGCGGGGTCGGCAGCGGCAGTGCGGCCGCCGGCGCCCTGGGCGTGGACCCCGAGGACGATGGCCGGCAGCCCTTCGAGGCCCTGGTCGCGGCCTCGCCCTTCCTGGAGAACTTCCTCGTCGACGCGCGCCGCCTGTGGGCCGACGGCGGCGACGAGCGGCTCGTGCGCTCGGGCGAGTGGATCGAGGTCGACGAGCTCGGTCGCGAGTGGCCGCTCGAGGCCAGCGCCGCCCGGGTCGACGATGGCCGCCACCTCCTGATGATCCGCTCGGTCCCCGACGACCACCTGCGCCAGCTCGAGATCCTGCAGGCGGCGCGCAGCCGCGACCTCGAGCTCGCCGGCCTGCACCGCGAGGTCGACCGCAAGGAGGTGCTCTTGCACTGCATCGTGCACGACCTGCTCGCGCCGCTCGGCTCGATCGTCGGGGGCCTGTCCCTGGCGCGCGGCGGCAAGCTGCCCAAGGACAAGGCCGACGCGGTGCTCGAGCAGGGCCTGGCCCAAGCGCGGCGCCAGGAGACCTTGATCCGCGGCATGCTCGACGCCTTCTCGGCCGAGCTGTCCGCGCTCGAGTCCTTCGAGACCGACCCGAAGACCGCACCGCGGCTCGGCGAGGTCCTGCGCGCGGCCCTCGGCGACCACCGCCTGGCCTACTTGGCCCGCGGCGTCGAGCTCACCCTCGACGAGAGCGCCCTACCCGGGCTCGACGACCTGCCCGTCGTCGCCGACGGTCCGCGCCTGCTGCGCGTCTTCGCCAACCTGCTGGAGAACGCCCTACGCCACAGCCCGCGCGGTGGCCACGTGGAGGTCGCGGTCGCGCCTGCCGAGCACCCCGCCGCAGACTGCACGCCAAAGGGCGCGATCGCGATCACCGTCGACGACCAGGGGCCCGGCGTTCCCGCCGAGGACCTCGACGGCCTGTTCACGCGCTTCTCGACGGGCCGCAACTCCGGCGCGGCCGGCCTCGGCCTGCACTTCTGCCGGCGCGTGCTCGAGACCTGGGGCGGAGAGATCCGCTACGTCGACCGCGACGAAGCTGGAGCGCGCTTCCAGGTCAAGCTCGTTCGCGCCGGCCACGCCTAGCGGCGCGGGGAGCCTTGGCTGCGAGCTAGCGTGCGGCGCTGTGCTCCAGCAGCAGCCAGTGCTCGATGCCCATGTGGTCCAGGCGCTCGACCTCGAAGCGCGCCAGGATCGCCTGCTCGAGGGCGTCCACGTAGGGCTGCAGCACGCTGCCATGGTCGGGGTCGCCGAGGTACAGCCGCGAGAAAAGGATCGGCAACCCGTGCGCCCCCTCGAGCGCCTCCACCCCCGCCAGGGACACCGCCGCGAAGGCCTCGGGCGGACTGCCGGCGCCCACCTGCGCTTCGAGCAGCCGCAGCAGGTTGAGCTCGACGATCGAGGCGTGGTCGCGGGTCGCGACGACCCGGTTGCGGTCCAAGGAGAGCAGCAGGTGCCCGTCCTTCGCCAGCAGCAGGCGGCCCAGCTCGAACTTGACCTCGCGCCGCGCGCTCCACTCGGGCGTGTCGAAGGCCCGCACCGAGCGGTACCCCAGGCTGGCCTGGGCCAGGAGCAGACAGGCCCCAACGAGGGCCAGCGCCCGCGGCTCCCGCTCGGGCTCGGCGAGCGCGCAGGCGACGATCAGGAAGGGCACGACACCCATGAGGTACCCGCCGCGCTCGGGCACGCCCCACAGGAGGAAGAAGCCAACCGGCAGCACGACCGACAGCAGCAGCACGTCGCGGGCGAGCCGGTCCTTCGAGCCGACGAGCAGCGCCGCGAAGGGCAGGAAGATTGCCAGGCCGAGGGGCGCAAGGAGACCCTCGACCAGGGTCGAGAGGGACGGCCCTTGCAAGTGCACCACCAGCTGCGCCCACACCTGATCCAGCCCCTCGCTCCCGAGCGAGCGCGACGAGCCGATGAAGAAGAGGAGCGCTAGGCACGCGGACGTGAGGGTGCCCGCGACCACGGCCAGGGAGTTGCGGCGGCGGGACCCGGGAACCGAGCGCTTGCGCGCCAGGGCGAAGAGGCCGAGGCAGACGCCGGGTGCCAGCAGGGCAGCTGTCTGGTGCACGCCGATCGCGATCGGCAGCCAGAAGAGCACCGCCCCGAAGGTCCAGGCCGTCCGCCAGCGGATGCAGCGCGCCAAGAGGAGGACCAGGACCGCGATCGAGAGCAGCTGCAGGCCGTGCACCTCGATCGTCGTCGAGAAGAACAGCACCACCGGCGAGAGCCCGAAGGCCAGGGTTGCGAAGGCGCTGCGCGCAGCTCCGGCGCCCAGGGTGCGGCTGGCGGCGAAGCACAGCGCGAGGCCGAGCGCCCCCGAGAGGGCCGAGACCAGCTCCATCGCGCGCGCCGTCACGGACACGCCGAGCCAAGATCGCAGCAGCTCGATCGCAGTCGGAAAGAGCGGGTGGATCCAGGTGCGCTGGCTCAGGTCGGGCCAGCTGAGCACCTGCACCAACAGCGGCCCGTCGCCGAAGGGCCGGTCCTGCATCAAGAGCAGGAAGAGCCCCGTGAACCCGAGGCCGATCGACGTACCGATCGCGATGTCGACGAGGAGCGTGGGTCTGGGGTTGGGTGCCATCGAGGGGGAGGAGCGCAGCAAGCTCCGGTCGATGGTACACCCCCGGTGCCCTGGCTCGGCACCCGGCCCCCCCCCGCCCCAGCGGGGGGGCTAGTGCAGCTTGGTGATCTTCGGATCACCGACGGCGCGGTAGCCCTCGCCGCGCACCGTCTCGATCACCGGCGGACCGCAGCGGTCGAGCTTGCGACGCAGCCTGTTGATGTGCACGTTGACGACGTTGGTGCCCGGATCGAAGGGCATGTTCCAGACGTCCTCGAGCAGCGACTTGCGGCTGACGACCTCGCCCCCGGCCTGGGCCAGGTAGAGCAGGAGGTCGTACTCGCGCGGGCTCAGGTCGACGACCTTGCCCGAGTACTTCACGACGCGGCGCACCGGGTCGAAGCTCAGCACGCCGAACTCGATCGTCGGCAGGGCCAGGCGGCGACGAACGACGCTCTCGATGCGCGCGATCAGCTCCTCGTACTCGACCGGCTTGGTCAGGTAGTCGTCCGCGCCGAGGCGCAGTCCCTTGACGCGGTCCTCGACGTCGGCGAGGCCCGAGATGAACAGCACCGGCACCTCGTTGCCCGCCTCGCGGATCTTGAACAAGAGGTCCCAGCCCGACGCACCCGGCATCTGCACGTCCAGCAGCACGGCATCGAAGTGCCCCGCCGGGTGGCTCTGCAGGAGCTCGAGACCGGAGCTCGCGTTGTCGGCGCTCTCCATCTGGTAACCCGCGGCATCCAGCGCCACGGCCGACAGCTCCCGGAAGGCGGGGTCGTCGTCAATGATCAGGACTCTCATCGTGTGGCTCCAAGGTCTTGCGGGTCGGGAGGCGAGTGCCCCTAGCTTAACCACTTCGACCGGCTTGGGGCCCAGTCGTGGGCATGGGCGACCGCCGGGGTCGCAGCTGGGCGGGGCGAGATCTGCGCGATCTCTTGCGCGAGTCGGCGCCTGTCGGGGAAGGGGTCGAGCGCCGAAGTGGGCAAGAAACTTAACGGAGAGGCGCGCCCATCCCCGGTGACGTAGCCGTGATCTACCCGAGGTCGGGCGCCGACCCGCAGCGACTCAGTCCCCCGCAGGCTCGCCCACGACGACGATGTGGAAGCCGAGCATGCGCAAGCCGGGGATCGCGCAGATCACCCGGTCGAGGCCGATCATGAGCTTGGTCAAGAGCGTCGCGCCGGGGATGTAGCGCAGGATCCCGATGTGGTCGGGGAAGCCGGCGAAGGTGTAGGCGAAGACGCCGTACATCTTGACCTTGGTGACCCGGAAGCCAGCCGCCTCGCAGAGGCCGACGATCTGCCGCTTGCGGAAGCCCTCGTCGCCCGTGTCGAAGTGCTTGGACTTCTTGTAGAGGATCGCCCGGGCGAGCCGGATGATCGGGTTGTCGTTGCAGGGCTCGCTCATGATCAGGCGCCCCTTCGGACCGAGGGCCTTGCGACAGTTGGTCAGGAAGCCGACGTGGTCGCGGGTGTGGTGCAGGCTGCCCTTGCAGAAGACAACGTCGAAGCAGCCCGGCTGGAAGGGCAGCTTCTCGGCGTCGCCGGTGACGAGCCGCGCATTGTCGACGTACTCGTTCGAGACCTTCAGCATCTCGTGGCTGATGTCGAGGCCGACCGAGCCCGGGTGCTTGGCCTCGAGCTCGGCCAGGAAGAAGCCGGTGCCGCAGCCGAGGTCGAGGATGTGCTTCGCGTCCGGCTGCACGTGGCTGATCATCTCGCCGTGCCAGTCCTCCTGGAAGAGGCGGCTCCACGGGAAGCTGTAGCGGTAGGCGTACTGGGGCGCGAGGGCCTTGTGCAGCTCGATCTGAGCGAGGGCGTTGGCGTCGGAGGACATGGGCAAGGCTGCTAAGGCTTGGCGGTGGGGCTGGGCTGGTTCTGCGCCGAGTCGGGCTCGTCGGGCGCTTCGGACCTGGCGGACTCCGCCGGGTCGGTGTTCGAGTCGAGGAGCGAGTCGGGGTCCATCGGCTCGCCCTCGTGCTTGTCCACGTTGAGCGCACCCGAGGCCAGCAAGCCTTCGAAGTCGATGCGCTCGGCGCGTGCCATGCTCTTCATCGCCAGGTGGCTGAAGAGCCCGATGGCGACGACGTTGAAGAGCTGCACGAAGTGCACCGCCAGGCCGACGGTCAGGGCGCGCGACTCCTGGATGCCGATCAGCACGAAGCCGAAGACCCAGCCCATCTCCTGGGTGCCGACGCCGGCCGCGCCGTTGATCGGCAGCAGGTTGGCGAGCACGGCCAGGCTCGAGCCGAAGATCGCCTCGGGGAAGGACAGGGCGACGTCGAGGTCGGCGTCGATGTTCATGCCGCGTGCCAGCATGGCGTAGAAGCCGAAGATGCAGAACCACACGGGCACGGTCAGCAGGGCGGCCAGCCCCAGGCGGTGGCCGCGACCGGCCTCACGCATGGCGTGGGCGATCTGGGTGATCTTCTCGACCAGGCGCTCGCCGAGCTCCCAGCGGTGCAGGCGCGCGAAGCGCAGGCTCTTGGAGAGCAGGTGCACCAAGAGGTCGCCGCGGATCGTGATCGCCGCCAGGCTCACCCCGATCAGCGCCAGCGGCGAGCCGTACTTGGCGATCTCCTCGAGGTTCCCGTGGCCGCCGTGGGTCGCGAGGTACCAGCAGGCGAGCGACAGGGCGCAGGCCAGGACCGCCGCGTCGAGCAGCCGGCTGACCACCAGCGAGGCGATGCCCGGGGCGCTCGGCACGCCCGTGAAGGCCCGCAGGTAGACCACCCAGGAGGCCTCGCCCGTCTTGGCCGGCAGCACGTAGGAGGCCAGGTTGTGGGCGCCGGAGATGACCCAGATGCGCCGGAAGGAGGGCCGGATCGCGCGCGGGATCAACATCCAGAAGCGCAGGGCCCGCAGGGTGTACGTGGACAGGTGGAACCCCAGCGCCCCGAGATAGACCCAGGGCGACAGCTCGCCCAGGGTGGCGAACAGCTCCTTCGGATTCGTGTCCGTGTAGTACATCAACGCCGTGAGAACGGCGAGGGACACGGCGACCGAGAGCAGGATGCGGAGGACCGTCTTCTTCAATAGGAGGGGGGAGTGAGTCCGCGCACAGGATACCCCGCCCTCCGGGAGAAGCGGCGGCGGGAGCCCGCTGGGGCTGAGATTCTCGCCAAGCCGCCTGTCACCAGAGCGGCCTGCGCCCGTCCTTGCTGTCGAGGGGCGCTCCAGCCCCCGTCAACCCCGCCCGGAGGCACCCCTTGAACCAACGCTCGTACGCCATCGGCCTGATCGCCCTGGCACCCCTGCTCCTCGCCAAGTCCTGCCCCGACTCGAAGGGCAAGTCGATCGAGGCGACCACCAACGACTTCGAGATCGAGGCCGTCGACGCCAACATCGCCAACAACCAGCTCAGCGCCAGCGGGATCCAGTTCCGCCGCAAGCCCGGCAACTCCCAGCAGATGACCGACGCCGAGATCACCTTCTGGGACGACGTCGACGGCGACGGCGTCGCCCACTTCCAGCTCGAGGACTGGGTCTTCCCGGGCCCGTGACCTACGGCGTCCTCCTGGTGGCGGCCTGCCTCGGTGGGGCCGCCGCCTTCGGCCTGGGGCTCTGTCTGCGCGGGCGCGGCGACACCGCGGCCGTGATGGGACTGCTGCCCGCCGTGGTGCTGGCCGCGGTCGTCGGGGCCAAGCTCGCGGGGCTCCTCGACGCGCGCCCGGAGACCCTCGACGAGGCCGCCGGGCTGCTGCTCGCACGCGATGGGCACTCGTCCTGGGGTGCGCTCGTGCTCGGGATCCCGGTGCTGGTCCTGCTGCTGAGGCGGCGAGGCATCGGCCTGCGCGATGCGCTCGACTGCCTGCCCGCATGCCTGCTCGTGGCCTACGCCATCGGGCGGCTCGGCTGCCACTTCACCGGTGACGGATGCTACGGCGTGGCGACCGGGGACGGCCGGCTGGGGCAAGTCTTCGGCTGCAGCTACCCGACCGGCGACGTGCCAACGCGAGCTCGGGTCTGGCCCACGCCGCTCTTCGAGGCCGCCTACGCCGGCCTGCTGGCGATCTGGATCTTCTGGCCGCGCGACAAGCACCTTGCGCTCGCACCAGGGCGTCTCTTCGGCCTGTACCTGGTCCTGCACTGGGGCGGTCGCTTCGCGGTCGAGTTCGTGCGCCGCAACCCCGAGCTCGGCCCGCTGACCGCCGCCCAGTGGTTCTCGCTCACCGCGATGCTCACCGGTTCGGTACTCCTGTTGCGCCGCCCGCAGCCCTCGCACGCGCTCCCATGAAGCACAGCACGCTCCTCTCGCTCGGCCTCGTCCTGGCGCTCGGCGTCTTGGCATACGTCTGGCTGGGTGGTCCGCTCTCGCACGACCTTGGGCCCCCGGCGGAGGGGTCCCCGTCCGGATTGGCGCGGACCGCTGACTCGGCGCCCGATGGGCTCGAGGCACAGGTGCCTGTGCTCGGCGAGGTCGAAGGAGCCGAGCCCGGCGCAGGCAAGCGAGCCCAGGCCACGGTCGAGCGTGAGCTGCTGCTGGTGACCCGGACCGGGCGCTCCCTCGCGGGCGTGCCGGTCTTCGTCAGCACCGGCGACCGCGAGTCGCCCTCCGTGCGCACCACGACTGGCTCGGTGCGGGTGCGCGTGGCGGCGCACCAGGCCACGCAGGTGTTCGCTTGGATCGAGCAAACTCCTGGATCCATGATTGGGTCCGGGACGCTCGAGCTGGGGCCCTCGGTCGACGCGAGCGGGGCGGGCCAGGCGGGCGAGCTCGCCGTCGACATCGACGGACTGCTGATGCTCTTCGAGCTGCCCGGGGGCACGCAGCTCTCCCCCGAGGTCAGCCTGCGCGCCGACCTGGTCGCGTCGTCCCGCTTCTCCATGCGCGGCGCTCCAGCCCGGGGGGTCGGGCACGGACGCCTGCTGTACCTACCACGCGATGACATCCCCGTCCCCGACGAGGACCAGGGGCTGTTCCTGTGCATCGAGCTACGCGACGGCCCTGCCCGGCGCCTGGGGCGCAGTCGCGACCTCACGAGCGAGCGCCGGTCCAGCCTCATCGACCTCGGTAGGATCGACCTGGTCGAGCTCGGAGTCCTGGCCGAGGGCCGCGTGGTCGACACGAACGGCCGGCCCCTGGTCGGCGCCGAGGTGTCTGGCAGCGCCAAGCGGGTGGCCACCCAGCCCGGCCCACAGAGCGCCTGGCTGACCCAACACCCGGCCGAGGATGTGGCCGCGACAAGGACCGACGAGGCCGGCGACTTCGAGCTGCGCGGCAAGCCCGGGGTGCTCGAGCTCGAGGTCCGCGCCGAGCACGGGCAGCTGCAGGCGCTCGAGCGCCACGTCTGCGCTGCGGGCACGCGGGACCTGCTGCTGGTGCTGAGCGCCTGCGGCTCCCTGGGCGGACAGCTGGCCGGCCTGGAGGCTTCCTCCGGGCTGCGCTTCATGGACCTGCGACTCAACCTGTCCCCCGATGGGATCGAGCCGCGTTCGGCTCGCTCGTACGGCAGCGCGGGAACGCAGCTCTCGCCGGTGATTCGTACCGATCGCCACGGGGTGGAGCTCACGCCGGGCTGGCTCTCGGGCGAGTTCCACTGGGATGAGCTGCCCGCTGGCTCCTACACCCTGCGCGTGCGCCACAAGCTCGCGGGCGAGCCGGGACTGGTGCTGGCCGGCCTCGTCGTCCCACCCGGCGGAGACTGCCTCGACGAGCGCCTGGTGGGACTCGACGCCGCGGCCCTCGCTTCGACGATCGAGCTCGATGTGACCAGCTCGACCGGCCAGGCAGCCCAGGGAGTCCAGGTGCACCTGCTCGACGCCGATGGGGCCCGGGAGGTGGGCCTCGAGTGGGGCGACGCGATCCGCCTCGCGCTCCCCGAGCTACCGGCCCAGCTCTGGGTCGCCGCCGAGGGGCACTGCGGCCGAGTCGTCGAGGTCGGTCCCGCCGAGGACGGCCCGATCGCGGTGAAGCTCGAGCCCGCGCCCGAGGTCGAGCTGCGCTTGACCGCAGAGCTCGACCTTGCGCCCCACTGCATGCTCGGCGTTGGGCTCGCGCCGCCCGGGCTGCCGGGCCTGCTCGGTCCGCGCCGCTATCTGGGCGTTGAGAAGCCGGCCAGTCTCATCTCCCCGACCTCGGGCCGGGTGACCATCCACCCGCGCCTCAACCGCGTGGTCCCCTTCAGCTCGGCGACCGCGTCCCGCGATCTGCCGCCGATCACGGTCGAGCTTCCACCCGGCCCGCTCGCGGTGATCGACATCACGCTCGACCAAGCCGCGATCGACGCGGTGTCGGAGGGCTGGCGCGAGCCCTGATGGCGCCGCCCCAGCCCGACTCTGCCGGACACGTCCCCATGCTCGCGAGCGCCGCGTGTAGAGTCTGCGGCTGACCCCGCAAGCCCGACCCACCCCCACCATGTTCAAGCGCCTGTTCGGCCAGAAATAAATTGAAATAACCAACATAGAACAGACCACCCGAAAACACCAGACCACCAACAA
>JARGPD010000065.1:7469-10881 GCA_029212845.1 Planctomycetota bacterium | reverse complement strand
GAAGATGAAAGTCCCCACCTTCGAGCTCCCCTCCGACAACTCCCTGACCACCACCGAGAGCGGCCTGCAGTACGTCGAGGTGCGCCCCGGCGCCGGCGGCAAGCCCTCGGCCAAGTCCGAGGTCGAGGTCCACTACGCCGGCTGGACCACCTCCGGCGAGCTCTTCGACGCGTCCTACAAGCGCGGCTCGACCACCAGCTTCCCCCTGTCGGCCGTGATCCCCGGCTGGACCGAAGGCCTGCAGCTGATGAACGTCGGCTCGGCCTACACCTTCGTGATCCCCGCCCACCTCGCCTACGGCGCCAACGGCTCGCCGCCGGTGATCGCGCCCAACGCGACGCTCGTCTTCCACGTCGAGCTGATCTCGATCGGCTAGGGCGACCCGCGCCAGCAAGACGGCTCGGCCGCGGTCCAGACCACACGGTCCGGGCCGCGGCCGAGCCGCTTCCTGTCGGGCGGGCGGCGCCCGCGCTACTCGAAGCGCAGGTGGGTGCCGCCGGTGTCCTCGGCCAGCCAACGCAGGATCTGCAGCTGGCCCCCGATGCCGATCGTGTGGATCTTCACGTTGCGGTTCGCGTTCCAGCGCGCGACCTCCTTGCGGATCGCGCCGGGGTCGATGATCGTCCCGACCGACGGCTCCCCGTCGGACAGCACGAAGATCGTGTCGACCTGCGGATCCTGGAAGGCGAACTTCAAGGAGCCGTACAGGTTGGTGCCACCCGAGGCGCCGAGGCGCGCGACGAAGGACTCGGCATCGGCCAGGCTCTCGGCGGTCCACTGGACGATGTCGTCGGACCAGGGCGCCACGTCGGAGGAGAAGGTGATGATGTTGAAGAGCGCCTCCTGGGTCAGGGCCTTCAGGCAGTTGGCCAGCTCCTGCTTGGCCAGCTCGATGCGCGGCATGCCGCTCGAGTTCACGTAGCGGCCCTTGGTCATCTCGGCCATCGAGCCGGACACGTCGACGATGAAGACCACGCGCTCGGACTGGATCTGGATGCCGAAGAACTCGGACGCGGTCAGCTCCTTGAGCTTGCGCGTCTCGCGCTCCTCGATGCGCACCTTGAGCTGCTTCGGGCTCAGCACGACGAAGTCGTCGCCGCCCTCGCGCTCCCACCAGGCCTTCCAGGGGCCCGGACGCGAGCCGAAGAACTGGCCGGTCATGCGGAACAGGGTGTCGCCGAACTCGACGCGCATGCGGCCCTTCTGGTCCGGGAAGCGCTCGATGATCTCGCCGACCGTGCGGCCGACGGCGAGCTCCTCGAGCCCCTTCAGCGCGACCAGGCGCGTCGACCAGATCTCATGGTCGAGGGCCGCGACCAGCATCGGCACGGCCTGCTTGCCGAGCAGCGACAGCTGCCGCAGGGCCGCGTTGCGCAGGTCGGAGTCGGGGTCCGCGACGAGCTCCTCGAGGCGCGCGCGCCAGACGCTCTCGTCGCCCGAGAAGCGCGCGAGGCCGGCGAGCAGCTCGGCCCTGCGCAGGGGCTCTTCGGCGTCCTCGTACAGCTCCTGCAGCAGCTCGGCCGCCTCCTCGATGCCCTGGGACACCGCGAACTCCGAGGCCGCCACGCGCACGCTCTCCTCCTTGTCCTCGAGCAGCTTGAGCAGCGGCTTGACCAGCTTCGGCTCGTCCATGCCCTCGGCGGCGCGCAGGTAGAACAGCTTGCCCTCGGTCTTGCCCTTGCCGAAGCCCTTGAGGATCAGCTTCTGCACCTTGGGGTCGTCCGTGCCGGCGATCAGGTCGGCCAGGGCCATGCGCAGGGCGTGCGGCGTGATGTTGCGCTCGGCCTCCTTGCACATCGCCTTCACGAACTTCTCGCCCTGCAGCTCGACCAAGAGGCTCGCCGCGGCGGCGCGCGCCTGCCACGGCTCCATGCGCTGCTCGAAGACCTCGGTCGCCTTCTTGTCGATCTTCTTGTCGCCGCGGGCGTAGAGCTCCTGCAGCGCACGGATGCGGATCGAACCCATCATGTTCGAGGTCGCCGCCTGCACCTCGTCGTCGGTCAGCTGGCCGACGACCGCGTCGAAGGCCAGGGGCCGCAGGCGGTTCAAGGGGCGCGGGCCCTCGACGACCTGCTCGCCCTTCTTGGGCTTCTCCGGCGGCTGCACGTCGATGCCCAAACCGTGCAGGTACAGCCGCTTGTACCAGTACTCGTCGTCCTTCTGGCGCAGGGCGAGGTGCGCCTCGAGGGCGCTGACGCGCAGGTCCTCGGACGCGGTCGAGTCGACGATCATGCGCAGGTAGGTGCGCCCGTTCTCGATGCAGCCCGAGAGGGTGTCCATGGCCGCCTCGCGCAGCTCGAAGCGCTCGTCGCCGACCGCCACGTTCATCAGGTGACCGAGGGCGTCGTCCTCGCAGCCGGGCACCTCGTCGAACAGGGCCAGCTCGCGCAGGATGCCGCGCTTGAGGTAGGCGCTCGGGGTCCGGCCGTAGGCGCTGAGCAGGCCGTCGAGCGCCTCGCGACTGCGGAAGCTGGCGATCTTGGTGATCAGCTCGACCTCGGCGTTCTCGGCCTGGGCCTCGAGCTCGGCGAGGGCGTCGTCGAGCGCGTCCACGATCGGCGCCATGGGCGCGAGCGCTGCGGCGCTGCCCGGGGGGGCCGCGAGGGGCAGGAGGGCCAGCAGGCTGGCGACGAGGGTTCCGCGTGCGGACATGATGATGGAGGGGCTGGAGAGCCGGGGGGGCGACGGGGAGCGGCGGGGTCTGCCACAGTCTAAGCGGGGATTTTGGCAACCGCAGCCCCCGCTTGACGTAGACGGGGCGCCGAGCCGAGCAGGGCGGTCGCGACCGGGTGTTCAACCTATTCGCGACCGCTGCCGATAGAGGTCTCCCCCACACGCGGAGGCTGCCATGATCCAGAGAAGTAACCAAGTCCCCACCACCGGTCACGCCGGGTTGTCCGCCGAGGACTCGCGCCAGATCCTGTCGAAGCTGCGCGACCTGAACCTCAGCGCGGAGCGCCTGCGCCTCGCCGACGGGCGCCGCATCGACATCCGCGGCTGCCTCAACCCCGACCAGCCGACGTCCGAGCGCATCTGGTACCGCCTGGGGCTCGATGCCGACACCGAACGCCTGCTCGGGATCGACCTCGCCGAGGGACGCCTGCGCCTCTCCCTGGGCATCTCGGCCGAGCTGCCCTCCGAACGCAGTCGGTACCTGAACCTGGTCCCTGACGCCCTCGGTCGGGCCTGCTCCCCGGCCCTCGAGGCCTGCCTCGATCCCGACACCAGCGACTCCGACGAGGTCCAGGGCTTCCTGCGCGGGCTCGTCCTGGCCTGCCTGCCGGCCGCACGCGCTTCGGCCTAGCCGGCGGCCCCCCTGAGCAGCGCCTCGCTCCGCGGGCTTGGCGGAGGGAGGCGCTGCCCGTCGGTGCGCGCCGGCCTAGCGCGGGCCGCGACTGCGTCTCGCTCAGGT
>JARGPD010000065.1:0-7459 GCA_029212845.1 Planctomycetota bacterium | reverse complement strand
CGGTGGCCGCACCGCGGGAAGCCCCTGGTTGCAGGCGCCGGGGGGCGGCGCCCCGGGCGCGGCCCCCGGTCCCCGGCCCGCCGCCGGGGGTGGGGGGGGCGTCGGGGCGCTGCCCGTCGGAGCTCGCCGGCCTAGCTAGAGCCGCGACTTCTTCTCGATCAGGTCGGCCAGGAGGCCGACCGAGAGGACCTGCACCAGGGCCACGAACAGGAGCACGGTCTTGTCGCCCAGGTTGGGCTCGAGCTCCATGAAGAGGTCGTGGTACAGGGCGCCGCCGAGCAGCAGGAAGATCAACAGGGCTACGGGATAGAAGACCTTCAGCGGGTTGAAGTACAGCACCGTGCGGATGATCAGCGCGGTGAAGCCGAGGGTGTCGCGGATCGGCTTGATCTTGGAGTTGCCGGCCCGGTGCGCGTAGTTGATGTCGATGTAGTCGACGCGGTGGTGGTTGGTCAGCGACGCGAGGGTGATCGTCGTCGTGAAGCTGAAGCCCTGGGGCAGGATCGCCTTGTAGGTCAGCACCAGATCGCGCTGGAAGGCGCGCAGGCCCGAGTTCAGGTCGGGGATCGGCGTGCCGGCCAGGAAGGAGGCCAGCTGGCGCAGGGCGGCCTTGGCTGGACGCCGGATCAGCGGGATGTGCACGTCCTCGCCGCGGCGCGCGCCGACGACCATCTCGGCGCCGTCGTCGATGCAGTCGAGCAGGTCGCGGATGCGATCCTCGGGGTAGGTGCCGTCCGCGTCGGTGATCACGACGATCTGGTTGGCCGCCGCCGCGAAGCCGGTCTTGAGCGCCGCGCCGTAGCCCTGGTTGTGGCCGTGGGTCACGACGCGCAGCTCGTCGAACCGGGCCTCGGCCTCGGCCAGCTTGGCCGCGGTGCCGTCGGTCGAGCCGTCGTTGACCGCGAGGATCTCCTTGGGCGCGCCGATGTCGAGGGCGGCCAGCCGCTCCATCACCCCGGAGACACCGTCCTCCTCGTTGTAGACAGGGATGACGATGGTCACCCCGTCGCGGGAGTGGGGGCCGCTCTGGGGCAGGCCGGTCTTTTGGTTGATCGAAGACATGGGTCAGAAGGCAGCGATGATCTTGGCGGTCAGACCGCTGAGGGGCAGGCTCTCGAGCCGCTCGCGCGGAACGAGATCATAGGCGCTCGACGCGGCCAAGCGCCTGGCCACGGCGGGTTTGAGTCCCACGCGGCGCGCCTCCACGCGGATCCTGTGGTGGGTGATCGCGTGCCGGAAGGGGCTTGCTTCGTCGGCCGCCTCCCAGTGGGGCTCGAGCTTTGGGGTGCCGAAGTCCCCGGGCCAGAGGCCCGCGGGAGGGCGGCCCGGCGCGGCCAGCTCGCGCGTGGGCAGCTCGAACAGGCCGGGGTTGCGGCCGCCGGGTGGGCGCCGAACCAGCAGCACGCCGGCCGGGGACTCGGCCAGGAGCGCCTCGACGTGGACCTCGACCACGGCGCGCTTCTTCGGGGGCAGGGGCAGCTCGGCGGTGCGGCCAGCGGCGCGGGCGCGGCAGTCCGAGGCCACCGGGCAGGCCCCACAGCGCGGCGACCTGGGCGTGCAGACCGTGGCCCCGAGCTCCATCAGGGCCTGGTTCCAGGCGCCGGGTTGGTCGGCGACCAGGAGCGCCCGCGCGAGGCCCCAGTTGGTGCGCCGCCAGGGGCCGCCGTGCGGCTCGAGCTCGAGCTCGAACCAGCGCGCGAAGACGCGCGCCACGTTGCCGTCGACGAGCGGCTCGGCCAGGCCGAAGGCGATCGACGCCACCGCGCCGGTGGTGTAGGGACCGAAGCCGGGCAGGTCGGCGAGGGCCGCGGGGTCGGCGGGCAGGCGACCGCCGTGCAGGGCGACGACCCGCTGGGCCGCGGCCTGGAGCGCGCGCGCTCGGCGGTAGTAGCCGAGCCCGCTCCAGAGGGCGAGCACCTGGTCCTCGTCGGCGGCGGCGAGGGCCTCGATCGTCGGCAGGGCGTCGAGGAAGCGCTGCCAGTAGCCGACGACGGCCTCGACCCGGGTCTGCTGCAGCATGACCTCGCTCAGCCAGATCGCGAAGGGGTCGCGCGTCCGGCGCCAGGGCAGGTCGCGGGCTGCGCCGGCGTACCAGGCCAGGAGCTCGCTGCGCAGGCGGGCGACGAGCGCGTCGTCCAGCTTGGGGGGGTGCACTTCGGGACGGGCCACGCCGAGACCCTACCCGAAAGCGCGCGGCCGGCGAGTGCGCGGCCGCGTCCCAGGAGGACGGGAACTTGGCCAGCGGACTGCTAGACTGGCGCCATGGACTCCGCCCGGAAGCTGATCGCCCCCCTGCTCTTCTCCGTCTTTGTGGTGCTCGTGCTGGTCCTGTGCGGCCTGCTGTCGCCCGCCAGTGGTGCAGCCCCGTGGAGCAGCCTGCTCTATGGCCACCTGGACGATCCCGGTGCAGCCGCCCTCGGGCGCGCCGCCGGCCTCGGCCTCGTGGCCGTGACCCTGTTCCTGAGGCCCGGCCTCCTGCCGCGCGGGCCCGTGCAGCGCGGGCTCCTCTTGGCCCTGGTCGGGCTCCTGGTCCTGGTCGTGCCGCCGCTCCTGCCCACGTGGCTGAACGCCGCGGGCGGCCTGACCCGGCTCCTGGTCGGCGGGCTCTGCTTGGCTGCCCTCTTGCCGCTCACCCGGGGGGCCAAGGCGGCGACCGTCGTGGCGCTGCCCGAGCCGCAGGCCGATGCGAGTGCGGATGCGGACCTGGAAGAGGCCGGCGACGCGCCCGAGCTGGACGGCGATCCCCGCCCGGGCCCCGTGCAGCTCCTTGGCGAGGTGCTTGCCGGCGCGGGCTTGGCCTTGGCCCTGGGCGCCGTCTGGTCGCGGCTGGCCCTCTTCGGCTACCACGGCGCCGAGGAGCAGCACCTGCGCGCCGCGGTGCTGCTGGCCATGGTCGGCATCGGCAGCCTGGCCTTCGGCCCGATGCTCCTGCACGTCGCTCGCGGCGCCCGGGCGATCGCCCCCGCCGTGGTCGCGGTGGGTGCCCTGGTTGGCCTCAGCTTGCTTGCGCAAGTCCAGACTCGGGAGCCCCTGGAGACCCTGCTGCGGGGCTTCGGGGGCCTGGACCTCGGCGCCATCGGCGGCACCAAGGGCACCGCCATCCTGGCCGCACGGACCCTGTTCCTGCCCGGCTTCGCCCTCGGGGCCCTGCTCGCGGTCAGCCGCGACCGCCGCTGGAGCACGACCGCGCTGCTGGTCGGCGCCTGCCTCGGCGCCCTGGCCTGGCCCCACGCCGTCGACCAGCTCGAGGCCCAGCCCCAGCCCTTCGCCGCCGGCATGGCCCTGGTCGGCCTGGCCCTCGCAGGGCTCGGCGCCCTGCCCAGCGCTGCCGCTGGCCTCCTGCGCGGCCCCGGCCTGGCGCGCCTGACCCTGCTGCCCCTGGTGGCGGTGCTCGCCGCGGGCTTCCTGCTGCCACACCCCGAGGTCCGCCCCTTGTCCCCCTGGCAGCGCTTCGAGACCGTCGCCGAGCTCGCCATCGACACGCGCCTCGGCCTCTTGACCGTCGAGCCGACGCCCCTCGGCACGCCGATCCTGACCCTCGACCGCGTCGCCCTGACGCCCACCCCCGAGCAGGTCCTCGGGGACGACGCCCGCCTGCACGCGGCCCTCGACCTCGCCGCCGCCAACTGGCGGCCGGGCGACCCCGACCTCGAGGTGCTCTTCGCCGGCCAGCTGACGATGAGTCGCCTCGAGGCCTTCGAGGCCTGGCGCGCGGCCTCGCCGATCGACGCCCGGCTCACCTGGACGACCCCCTGGGACGCTTGGCAGGCGCGCATCCGGCCGCTGCTCGAGGGCAGCTGGGAGCTGCCTGCGCCGCTGCCCTTCGACACGGCCCAGGAGCGCCTCGGCAGCGGGCTCTTCGACCTGGTCGTGGTGCCGCTCGCGTTCGGAACCGAGGTCACGGCCATGGAGGCCCTGGACCGGCCCCGGGCGGCCGCGCCCCTGGCCGCGCGGCCCAAGTCCGCCCAGCCCGCCGTGGTCTGGCTCTCGGCCAGCGCCCCCCTGGCCAGCGTCGACCTGGGCGCGTGGCTGCTGCCCGGCGGCGTCGACCTCGACCACCTGGGTCTGGCGATGGTCGCCGGGCTCGAAGCGCCCGGCCTCGTGCCGGCCGGCGCCCCCGCCCGAGGCGGCTCGACCCTAGGTCGCCTGGCCGTGGCGCCCGAGCTGCGCCCGCTGCACGACCGGGCAGCGCTCTTCACGCGCCTGGCTTCGGCCGGCGACGACGCCTTCCTGGCGGCCCTCTCGGGGCTCTTCGACCTGCAGCGGCGCAGCTCGCCCTGGGCCAAGCCCGAGGAGCGTTTCGAGCTCGAACAGGCCCAGCTGGAGGCCCTCGCGGCGGCCACGGTAGCGCCCCTCACCGGCCTCCAGAAGATCACCTGGGGCCACCTGTCCCAGGTCCTGGTGACCAAGCGCATGTCGGGCGAGTCCTTCGCGGTCCTGCCGGGGCTGCTCGAGACCGTGGGCTCCTTCCCGCCCGCCGAGCATGCCCTGGCGCGCGCCTACTTCGAGATGCTGATGCCCGCCGAGGGCACCGAGCTGCTGCTGCCGCTCTTCGAGGCCGGCTGGCGCGCCCCCGGGCCCATGATGGACCTGGGCTGGGCCCTGGGCCAGGGCGGCGACTGGGCCAAGGCGGCCGAGGTCTATGGAGCCGTGCTCGAGCAGCTGCCCGGGTTCCACCACGCCGAGCGCCTGCAGGCCATGGCGGAGCTCCGGGGCGGCCTCCCGGGGGCCACAGAGCACCTCCAGGAGCTCCTGGAGGAGGATCCGGACGACCAGGAGCTGCGCGAGCTGCTGCTCCCAGGCCCTCGCAAGCCGGTGGGCACGGACTTCGACCCGACCCCCCTCTCGAGCCTGGACGACGGGCACGACGAGCACTAGCCGGGCGGGGGCGAGCGGGGGCGAGCGGGCCCTAGGACCCAGGGGCTCAAGGGCTTCGGGGCTGCGCCTTCCGTGATGCAAGTTGGACGTAAATAGGCCCTCCGCGTCATCTCCAGAGGATTTCCCCCGGATCCCCTGGAACCCCTGGGTGCCCCAACACCGTCCTGTTTCCGGCCATGAACACAGTCCACCGGGGCTGGCGCTCCCTCCTGGCCGGAATTCAGGGGGCGCTAGCTTCGGGGGTTTCCCCGCCGAGAGTCCTTAGGAATCGGCTGTGGGCACCCGAAAGAGACCACACGGACCGCCCCCCCTCCTATCTAACGACAACCCCAAATATGAAGCGACTAACACTGCCCCTCCTGGGCGCCCTCGCGATCGTCGGCATGCAAGCCGGTGATGCTGCCATCGAGCGGCTGACCCTCGAGCAGATGGTCCAGAAGGCCGACAACGCCGTGATCGCCGAGATCACCGGCACCGAGGTCATCCGCATCGACCACGAGGTCGACGGTCCCGAGCTCTACTTCACCCACCTGACCCTCGAGGGCGAGTCCCTCGTCGACGGCATGCCGACGACGGTCACGGTGACCTTCCCCGGCGGCTTCATCAGCGAGACCGAGGGCGTCTGGAACTCCGAGGCCCCCTCGGCCGACGACATCAAGATCGGCAACAAGGTCGTCGCCTTCTACAAGCACGTCGACAACGCCGGCGGCGACCTCGAGTGCAACTTCCTGTACGCCTCCCACGGCGGCCTCTTCCGCACCGTCGACAGCCCCAAGGGCACGATCGTGCTCGGTCGCGGCGAGGGCTACGCCATCGAAGCCAACACGCGCCTCGAGAGCCTCGACACCGCGATCTCGACCATCTCGGCCGACCAGAAGGAGAGCCTCTAGGGCTTCGGAGCAACACAGATGAAGTTCAAGAACCTCCTGCTCGGCGCCTCGGCACCGATCCTCGCCCTCGGCCTGGCCACCACCCTGGTGACGCCCGAAGTGTCGACCGGCTATTCGCTGATCGGCGGCTCCCTGAGCCACACCCAGCGCGACTTCCGCGTCTACAACAACTTCACGGACGCAGCGGCCAACAACAACCAGACCCCGGACGACCAGTTCCCGGGCTACCAGGGCGCCGTCATGGCGATCTGGAAGGCCACGGTCGAGTGGGGCTCCGAGCTCCACGGCGACGGCACCGGTGACCCGCACCAGTCCACGGGCCTCGGCTCCGGTGGCGCCAACTTCGACTCGTCCTTCCAGGGCGAGGCGACCGGCACCGGCGGCACCAACAACAACATCCACTCCGAGCTGTCCGGCAGCTCGCCCGGCGTGCTCGCCTACTGCGAGACGCCGATCAGCGATGGCTGGCGCATCCGCTACTACTCGAACTGGAACTGGCTCGACGGGCCGGGTACCTCGACCTCGGGCGGCATCGACCTGCAGTCGGTGGCCTGCCACGAGTTCGGCCACGCGCTTGGTCTCGGTCACTCGAACACCGGCGGTGCGACCATGTATCCGTCGATCCTCTCGGGCGTGAACTCGCGCTCGATCGCGACCGACGACCAGAACGGCCTCAAGGCGATCTACGGCACCAAGTCGAGCTCCAAGCCCCGCATCACGGGCGTCTCGGTCAGCGCGGGTCAGATCACCGTGACCGGCACCAACTTCGACTCGACCGGCAACCAGATCTGGTTCACCCAGGCTGGCTCGGGCGGCAACGGCCAGCCGATCAAGGTCACCAACCTGACCTCGAACGGCACGACCATCACCGCTTCGGTCCCGGCCAACGCCGGCCCGGGCGACGTCCTGGTGCGCAGCAACGGCACGTCCCACTCGGACCTGTCGAACGCCTGGCCCACGGACCTCAACGGGAGCACCGGCGGCGGCGGCGCGCCGACGATCTCCGGCGTCAGCCCGAGCTCGATCGAGCAGGTCGTGATCGACGGACCCGGCCTGGTCACCCTGACCGGCTCCGGCTTCACCGGCACCAGCAGCCTCGTGGTCGACGGCAAGACGCTTTCCAGCGCCTTCCCGCCGGAGTACAACATCGTGAACGACAACACGATCACCTTCTCGATGCCCCTGACCGACACCCTCGGCCCGGCCAGCATCATCGTCACGAACGCGAGCGGCACGACCGTCGGCTCGATCTCCGTGGTGGCCAACGCGGCGCCCACGATCGAGATGGCGAACTCCAACCCCGGCTTCCTGTTCCAGGCCCTCGGCCTCGACCTGGTCGTTGGTGGTCAGCCCGGTGACATCGCCTTCGTCTGCGGTTCGCCCGACCTGAGCCCGACGATCATTCCCGGCATCATGGACCTCGGCATCGGTGCGGGCTACACGAGCCTGTTCATCCTGGCGACGCCCTCGATCCCCGCGAAGGGCTACGTCGAGCTCAACATCCCGATGGCTGGCCTCGGCCTGCCCAGCGGCTTCGGCATCCACGTGCAGACGGCGACCCTGACGCTGTCGACCCTGTACGCCCTGCCGACGGTCTCCTCGAACGTGCAGTCCGGCTCGATCCTCTTCTAGGAACCGAGCTCCGACGAACCTACCGGGCCGGGGGGGCGGGGGCCCGCCGCGCGGGGCGC
>JARGPD010000239.1:3209-3859 GCA_029212845.1 Planctomycetota bacterium | reverse complement strand
GTGGTCCGATCCAGGGCTCGAGGAGGCGGGGACGAGAAGCGCGCAGTTTACGGCCACCGCCTGCCCGGCGCCCCCCAGAAGTACCCCCCACTTGCCCTACAAGCGGGAAAACGAGCACCGGACCATCGGGGAGTCTCCCTAAGATCGCTATCGTTGGAAGCGGGCTCGACCTCGCGAACCTGCAGTCCGGCCAAGCACAAGTCCTTCCATGCATCCGGCGCGGGAGAAGCCCAGCCACCCGAGGACCTCATCACCGAGGACCTGGTCCCGGTCGACCCGGGCAGCCCATTGGACGCTGCCATGTCGCTCTTCGATCGCGTCCCCTCCCGCCACCGGCCCGCCACCGGCCCGCCACCGGGGACGAGGACGAGCCAGGCATCGGCAACCTCTCGGCCTCTGAGCGCACCTAGCATCGAGCCCCCCACCCCGGCGCTAGCCACGATCTCCACGCCGCCCAGCGGCGCCCTGCCCGCGGTCGACGAGGGCCTGCTCGTCGGGTTCGCGACCGAGCCCGACCGCCTGCGAGCCTCCTCCAGCCAGGTGCCGGGCGGCGGATCCCATGCCACCTGGAACCCGCACGCCAGCGACCACATGCGTTCCCGGGTCCTGCCGCTCGACCGCAGCCTCAACGAGATGCCCGCCACCTGCCC